>JAGBDU010000002.1 GCA_017937285.1 Clostridia bacterium | reverse complement strand
TTAATTTTCAATGTACATTTCCATTTTTTGACTTTTTCGACTTTTTGTAGTAAAATTATGTCGATTAAGTGTTGTATACATTATAAGTGCGATTTTTTAAAATTCACACTGTACAATTTCAAAAAATTTTTCATTAATTTTAGGTTGTTTGATGTGGAGGTGTTAAAATTGAGTTTTAAACTGGCTTTTGACAAGAATTTAGTACTAGAGCTTTTTGTTTTTAAACATATGTATTATGATAAAAGTAAAAAAATATTTTTTTCATCATATAACACTGAGCATATGATTGATGCAATAGGTTCTTTTCTACTTATATTTTTAAATACAGATTTTGAAGATGATGAAGATTGCAGATCTTTTGTTTTTTGGTTTTGTTTTGAAAACTTATATTATAGAAAATATCCTAAAATTAAGAAAGCAAATCAAGACTCATCAACACATTTAAAACTTTCATTTTCTGAATTTAATAAAGAACTTGATAAAATTGTAAAAGAATATAAAGAAGAATTTTTATATCTTAAATATACTTTATTAAAAAATCTAAGATTACCATATGATACCAACTTCTTTAGGCGATATGATGATGAATTAGAACTAACTCAAGAAGATATACAAAATATAATACAAGAAGAGAAAAAATATTATGAAGATAAATCAATGAAATATAATGAAACTGAAATAAATGGATTTATGGAAAAATTAAATATACAATTTGAAACTTTTGGTTTGCTTTTTGAAAACATAGATATTAGCAAATATAATATTCCATACTATTTTGAAAGCGAAGATATTTTAGCAATAATAGCTATTATGTTTAAAGAATTTATGTCTGATAATCATAACACTATAAGACAATGCCAAAATTGTGGATATTACTTTGTTCCATCAAATTTAAAAGAAACTAAATATTGTAATGTAGAATATGAAAATACAGGCAAAACTTGTAGACAAATCGGAAAAGAATTAGCTTATAAAAAATCACTAAAAGAAGATAAATTTTTAGATAAATATAGAAAACGCTATATGTCGCTTGCAAGTTCTGTTTCTCATTATGGAACTGATACAGCAATCGAAAGATTTGAAAAATATAAAAAAGATGGAGCTATAATGAAACAAAAATATCTAAATAAAGAAATTACCCCAAAAGAATTTGAAAAATGGATTTTAGATAGCAAAAAATAGAACAGGAAATCATTCTTGTTCTATTTTTTCATACTTTCATTGTTCTTTAATACTTTTCAAAAGATCATATATCTCTTTTTCATCATCAGATAATTTACTATATTCAAAATTTTCCTTACTAACATAATTTTGAAATTCCGTAATAGCATCTTTAATGTTTTCTGTAGTAATATAGTCATTAATAATATATTTTGCTATATTTATTCTATTTTTATATAAAAGAGTTACTAGACATTGATAAATAACTTTACTTGGTAAGGTGTTTATTTTGTAAAACTCAATAACCATCTCATCTGTAATTTTTCTTGGATTGCTCACTATTATTTTATTAGCTCTATATACACCTTTGTCTTCATCACATAAAATAACTTCTGCTCCATCTGAAATAGTAACATCATAAATAGTATCTCCCCTATGTAACCATCTTAATATTTTATCAGCAGTTGAAAAATTGAAACCTCCCATTTCTTTAGGATTAAATGTATTTGGATTCCATACTTTTGCTATATTAATCTCATCAAGTTTATATTCAAATCCACCTGCATTTGATTTTAGTCCGTCCATAACTCTTACATATTTCTTTTTCATATTTTAATTGCTCCTTATCCTAAATGAAATATACCCTTTATTTTATTGATAAATCTTTTAAATACTGATTCTTTATATTCGACCATAGCAACCTCATTAGCAATATGTTGTGTTTCTTCTACAGATTCTTGCTTACGATTTTTAAATAAATTATCAGGATTGTATTTTTCGTGTAAAATTTCTTGGTATTGTTGCTCGTTTTGACTTAACCTTTTTAAATATAGTTCCTTTTGTTGTTCTGTAACACACCAATAATTATAGCATATCATTCCTATAATACCTCTTGTTTCATCAAGGATATTTAGTTCTTTTAAAGGTTTGTTATAATCGAAATTGCATATATATTCTTTTGAAGCATTTTCATTAAGAAATTGTATGAATTTTTTAGGTATTTTATCTACATCTTCTTGTCTTATTCCTTTTAAATAATAAATAACTTCTGCCATTGCATTTGCATCTTTTACACTAACCATTTTTAACCTCTATTCTAAATTTTGTTCATCATTAGTATGTTCTATATTAACATCTCCTAATACATTATTTCTAGTTGTTCTAGTAGCATTTTGCATATAAGATAACCTTGTTTTATCATCTTCTATGCAATCTGTAAATCCGTCTTTACCTTTTTGAATTTGTCTAGCCCTTATTCTTTCAGTAATCATTTCAGAAACTTTAGCATAAAATTCTTCATTTCCAATATGTGAATTATATATTGCCTCATCCATAACTAAACCTTCTTTTCGATCTTGCCCAGCCATTTTCTCTGTCCAATTTTGTCCTACTCTAAATTCACTCATAAAAGTTTCTTCTACAGAATTTTCATCAATTTGAAATAACTGTCCAATTTTTTGTAAATCTAAATTATTAGCAAAACTTCCTACAAATGTTTCTAATATGCTATCAATTTGTTCTTGACTTTTGCCTGTCATCGACATAGCACTTTGAACAACTTTAATACATGATGCAATATGCATAACTTGTCCTGTATATTTTCGTCTTATTTCCCCCATTAATGCATCTGCCTTGTATGGTTCTGTTTTATACTTTTCTTTCATTTCTGCTTGTTTTTCAAATATATCAAAATACGAATCATCACAAAATTCCCCTGTAAGTGAAAAATCTTGTCTATGTATTAAGTTTTCACATTCCCAACCATTGCTCATCATTGTAGCTATATTTCTTCCAAAAACTTCTGCTAATTGCTCTGTAAAATTACCATTTTGTATTTCTGTAAAGTCCATTATAGTTTGTAATTGCTCTTTGTTGCCAATAGCTATACAAGTTTCTAAATCTGAAATTCTAAAAGGACTACCCATAATTCTTTCTGCTTGACCATATCTTTGACCTCTTGAATAAGAGCTATCTACTGCCTCAATAAAATCTTGCATCGAATACCCCAATGATTCTATATTTGCTTGAACCTCTGGAGATGATAAAAAGCCTATTCTTTGCAAATATTCTCTCATACTTTCTGGTCTTTGATTTTCTCCTAGCTCTTGTAAATAATTACTGCCATAAACTTCTTCTAATCTCTTTTTTCGTTCATCATCTTCAACTGCATAATCAGATTCAAATTCATCTAAACTACCATCTACTTTTATTGGAAGTCCATATTTTATACTAAAATCCTGTGGTATTTCTCTTATATACCTAATAGTAGGTACTTTTATTCCTATTTCTGCTAATTTTTTGTTTATATCTCCCTCAATTTCTATATCTTCCAATGGGGATGTTCCATTTATTCTAATTTCTGGTTTTTTGTCATTAAAAACTACTGCACTAACTTTATATCCATCTGTTCTTGGAACATATTCAATAGATCTTGCATTTACCAAGTCCATTGGACCTAACTCCGATGTAGATAAATGTGAATCAACACCTTTAAAGTTATGAATTGAACCATATTTATCAATTGTAAAGATAGCTCTTCCCATAGATGATGTTGCAAATCCTCTTTCATCTTCTGGAATACTTTCTATTTGTGATGGATCAACTCTTTCAAATCTAACTATTCCATTTTCTTGTATTATTTTTCCACATATTATAGTTCCATTATCTATTAGTTTTTTTATTTCTAAATCCATTTTATCTCCAATCTACAATTAAAAATCAATAATATTATTATATTTTATTTTCATCTAAATATTGTTTATATACTGCATTTCTCAAAAAGATTATATAATGTTTTGCTCTTCTCAAATTTATATTTATTATCTTTCACCATCTTCTTGTTCTTTACTTTCTTTAATATCTTCATTATATCTCAAAATATATATACCATAAAAATGAAAAATTTTCAATAATTTAAATAATTTCATTATCGTTTATTTACTACCTTTCCATCTCTAAATCTTTTTCTCTTTCTTCGTGTTTTATTTGTTTTTCTGCATCTAACATTATATTATTTTCTCGTTCAAAATCTCTAATCAAATTATTTTCTGCACCCATATCAAACTTTTTGCAAATCCAAGTTATAAATATATCAATAGTTTCTTTAAATCTATCTACTACTTTGTGTAGAAAATTATTTTCTTTCTCTAGTTTATTGATTTTATTAGTATATTTCCATTCCATATCAAATTCTTTTTTATTATATTCTGCTTTAATATTATCTACTTCATTATGCAGTTTTTCATTATCAGCTATTATTTTCTCTCTTTCTTTTTGGTATTTTTCTGCTTCTTCTATAACCTGTGCTTGTCTTGATAATTGCATATGCAAATTCATATTATCTTGATACAAATTTTGAATTACATTATCTTTTGGTTTTATAATTTCTTCTAAAATTTTTTCATCTCGTTTCTTTGACCATCTTGCAATATTTATATCTTCAATATTAGGAATTTCTGGCAATTCTGATTTCATATTATTTAAAATTTCTTTAGTCTGTTTAAAGTTTGTTATTTTCTTATATTCTTCAACAGAATAATGCTCTCTATTAGTTTTTTCCTTTGGCAATCCTCTTTGCAAATAAAATCCATTGTCCACCATATATTCATAAAAAGCATCTTGTAACCTTCTATAACTATCTTTTGCTTTCCAAAATTCACTACAAGCAAGTTTGTCAATTTCATTTCCTTTTTTATCTTGTGTATGAACTACTGGTAAAAATACTAAATGCATATGAGGCGTTTGTTCGTCCATATGCACTTTTGCAGACATTATATACTGTTCTCCTAACTCTTTATATTCTGCTACAAATTTGTATGCAGTTTCAAAATACCTCTTTGTTTCTTCTTCCCCTATTCTTTCAAAATAATCGTGATCTGATGTTATTATATATTCACAAGCTATATTACTTACTGTTTTTATTTGTCCTTTTAAGTTATATTTTTCTTTTATTCTGTCAAATTCTTTTTCATAACTATATTGTGGAGATTTTAGAGAATAGTTTAAATATGATTTTTCTTTATCTATATTTTCATTTGAATAATTTTTATTTCTTCTTTCATTGTGCCTAAATATTCCCTTTAAATTTTCTCTTTTGTATTTTGTGTTTCTTATAATTGCATAGCTCATTTTTCATCATCCTCCTTTAAATAAATTCTTTTTCGACTTGCTAACTAATAAGACATATCATTTCTAAAATTCTGCTTTTTCTCATTCGTCTTGTAACACAACTACAACACTTTTTTGCTATCGCTAAAAGTGTTTGTTGTGGCAGGGAAAATAAATTTTTCCCCACACCCCTTTTTCAAAAAAAATTTCATCATATTTTTTGATTTATCCTAAACTTGCTATTTGCAATTTTAGGATAAAAAAATCAGCTCCAAAGTAGTTTTTTTACTCTAGTAGCTGATTTTCTATTATGTAAGTAACAAGGTTCTGGGGTACCCACTAGCAATCTCTGATTGCTAGTGGGTCCGGTTCTTATATGCAAATGTTGTACTTATAAAAAAGCATCAGCATTTACATATAATTTAGTAAAGTCAAAGCCAGTATAATCTCGCTGTTCAAAGTTAGCTTTATTATTCTTTTTAATGTGTAATTCCTTATTATAATTATTTTTATTTTTTATATTATTTATTATATCTTTGTCGTTTTCACCTATAGGGTGTAGTTGTTTTTGACTACCTGAATAGTTATTTTTACCTATACCCTTTAGGTCTTTTTCACTATACCTATTAATATTTTCTGCAATAGGTATAATTTGTCTTTCCTCAATTTCTTTTGTATCTATTTTATATTTTAAATTAACATCTACATATCCTTTATCTTTTAGTGAGCTTACTATTTTTGAAACTCTATCGGAGGTTACATTTATAATACTTGCTATATATTTATTACTTGCAAAACAACTTCCTGTTCCATCACTTAAATATAAAATCATAGATAATACTATTTTTTCTTTATCTGATAAATCTGCATTTAATAAAATTTCTGCTGGAATCCATAATCCTTTTAATTTTTGCTTGTTCATATAACTCTCCTTTCTTTGTTTTTTAATTGGCTTCACAATCGATTTTTAGGCTTTTTTATTTGTTTTTAATATAAATTTAAGGTAAAAAAATAAACCTTAAGATTTTACTCTTAAGGCTTATCTCAAATGTGAAACTTTTTTGTATTGTTTTTATTATTTTTGTTTATCATTTTTATATTTACTTATATTCTAACTCATTTTGTTTACACCAATCAATTGCTATTTCTTTATATCTTTTATCTCTAAAATCATACCACTTTTGAATTATATCCATTTCAAAACAATAGTCCTTGAATCTTCTAAAAGCTCCTTTTCCTTGTATTAGTCTATGTAAATTACTCTTTATTTCTAGATTATCTATTGTTTCTATAAAATCAAGCATTATTTGATATTCATTTATTTCATATTGTGTTGGAAGTATTATTGATTTCTCAAATAATTCGTCTATTTCATCTTCTGTTAATTCTTCATATTCTCCTATGTTTGATAGAAATATTTCGTCTTTTTCTGGATTGTAATAACAATCAACAATATTATCTACCATTTCTAATCCTTCTATTATTTTAGATAATGTTACCATATTCTACTCCTTTTCTTTTTATTTAAATGTTTCTCTAAACTCAATTGGTGAATATCCACCTAACATATATTGAGGACTATTATTGTACCAATCTGTAAATAAATCCATAAAATTTTTTAATTCTATATCATCCGCAAACATACACATATTAGATAAATCACCTAAAATATCTATTCCTAATTCGTTATTTTTTAATATTCTCTTAAATGTCCATTCATATATATTGTCATTTTTAGATTTTAGAAATTTGTATAATTTTTTTGATCTTTCGTCATATAGATATTCCTCTCTTTTTAATAACTCTTGCTTACTAAATTGTTTATATTTCATTTTTCTTGCCTTCTGCTCTTCAGCAATTTCACCTATATCAACTGGTGAATATTCTTCATCTAAATATGTAACAAAATATTGTACTTCATTTGTATTTGTCCACTTAATATTATAATCATTTACAAATTTATTTAAATTCATTCTTGTAAAGAATATGTCTCGTAGTTCCTCCTCAGTTATTATTTCATTCATATATTTACACAACTGTTTTTTTAAAAAATCAAAGTCTACTATTCCATATTCATATAACATTCCTACAGTTAAATTTTCTATATTTCCATATCTCTCTGCTATTTTTTTATTTTCATCTGAAAATAATCTTGTTAATTTTTCTATAACACCTGGATTAAGTGAATAATTATATTCTAAATGCTTTGCTCTCATAACTATAATCATTGCTTCTTCTAAAAATCTTATATCTGGATGTTCTCTTTTATAGAAAAACGATTTTATATCATCAGTTGTTTTTACATATTCAATTAATCTTTCTAAATCTTTATATGCTCTATATGGTAGCATTTTTATTATTTCTTCATCATCTGCGTTTTCATATATGTCTGGCATTAATTTCAATATATTTTCTTTCGTTGTACTTTCTTTTATTCCTTGATTAAATACACTATTTACTACAAATAACATTGAATCTTTTGATACATTTATTTTTCCATTATATTCTCCCATATTTACTCCTTTATTTTCTTCCAACTTCTATCATCTGTGGCATGTAATCAACAACATCACAAGAAACACATATATGGTTATCTTTATTAAATCTTTCATCTAATGGCTTATCATGTATATGTCCAAAAACATTAATTTTCCCTTCTTCTTTAACAACAGAATTCCACTTTTGTATAATATATTCGTTCATTTCGTTTGTATCTTTAAATGGTCTGTTGCAATATTCAATTATATTCCTATGATTAAAATGTGTATCCGCTATGAAATATATCATCTACTTCTCCTCATTTACTATGGTTTTAAAGCTGTAATTGGTACAATATAAATACCTGTTTCTGGGTCTCTTACTACTGCCGAACATTTTCCAACTATAATGCACATAAATGCAGGTTTTTTTATCATATTATCATAAAAATTTAATAGACTTTTCTTTGCTTCTTCCACTTGATTATACCCTAGTTTTATTTCTACTGCTGCATATTCTCCATCTGAAAACTCTAAAATCGAGTCCACTTCCAATCCAGTAACATTATCTCTAAAATGATATAAATGTCCATCTAAATAGTCCATATATATTCTTAAATCTCTTTCTACTAATGCTTCAAACATAAATCCAAATGTATTTAAATCTTTTAAAAGTTTTTCTGGTGTTAATCCTAAGCAAGCACATGATAATGACGGATCTGTAAGATGTCTTTTAGGAGATTTTCCAACTCTGTTAGGAGAACGATAATTTTCTCCATATGCCTCTTGATTTTCAATTAAATGCAATCTATCTAATACATCTAAATAGTCAATTACCGTATCTCTACTAGATAAAAGTTCTGTACCATTTTCATATTCTTCTATATCTTTTATTATTGTTTTATTTCCTACAATTGATGCTTCATTTCTTGATAGTGATTTTAACAACATTCTCATTTTATCTTTATCTCTTCTTTTTTCTGTTCCTTCATTCATGTCTATATTCAAAATTGAATCTATATATGATTTTGGAATGAGACCAATCTTGTTTTCACTAACATTTATATTAGCTGGCCACCCTCCTCTTATTAAGAGTTTAGCTAATTGCAATATCTCTACACTGCCAGTATTAATTGTTTCCTGTGTATTATTAAGCATTTTTGTCAAAGAAGCTTCTCCTGATGAATCTCCTGATTCATATAAACTCATAGTATACATATTAAGTCTTCCAATTCTACCTGCTCCTGAATGATGTACTTTTTCTTTCATTATTTTATCTGGTAATGTTGTAGAACCTGTTATAATAAAATTTCCCTTTTCTGTGGTTTTATCACATTCACGCCTAACTGCATCCCATATCGTTGGAACTAAATGCCATTCATCAATTAATTGTGGTTTCTTTTCTATATCCTTATTAAAAATTGATTTTACATCTAATTTTGCCATTTCTCTTACATCATCATCATCCATATAAACTTCACTCTTAGAAAGTCTTAACGATGTCCATGTTTTACCACACCATTTTGGTCCTTCTATACTCACAGCACCAAACACAGATAAATAATCCTCTAACTTTTTTTCAATTAATCTTTTTCTATATTCTTTTTCATTAATTGCCATTCCAATCCCCTCTTCATTAAATATAGCATTTTTTCAACAAATAGTCAATATGTAATCGACACTTTTTAAGTTTTCTGTTCGACACTTTTTAAGAATTTTAGTCGACACTTTTTAAGGATTTTATTGTGCAGATTTTTAGTAATCTGCTGTGCACTTTTTTATTATATGTATTTTCAATATACATTTTTTAAGTATTTTAATATACAAATTTTAAGAGTATCAATATTTATAAAAAACTGGTGCTAACAACAATACTCATGTGTATATTGTCCACCATTTTCTCTTGTTCCTGGTAAATATGCTTTTATATATCCAGGATTTAAATTTCCATTTTCAAAAGGAGGATCTAGTAATTTTATAATACCATTGTTTCTGTCTACTAAATGGTTTTCTAAACTTTCCATTGCTATATACTTTTTATCATTATCCCCCGCTTTTGATATTACAGACCAACTTTGAGCAATACTATCTATTTTGCATTCTTGATTATGGATTGTTCCTAAAACATTTCCATCATCACAAAAGGCTCTTTTATACCATCTGCCATCCCATCCTTCAGTGTTTAATGCTTTTTTTAGTTTTTCTGCCGTTTCAATAAAATAAACTTTATTTTCTTCGTCATTTTTATAATCACATAATTTGATAAATTTATTTAATACATCATATATAAAGAATCCAAGCCATACGCTCTCGCCCTTTCCTTTATTACCGACTGTGCTAAATCCATCATTCCAATCTCCAGATCCAATTTTGGGTAACCCGTGCTCTCCGAAGTCACAAGATTTTTTTATTGCTCTAATACAATGATTATATATACTTTCTTTTATTTCAGAAACATTATATATATCATATCTTTCATCTACTCCATCTTCTAATATAGTTCCTGATAAATAGTATGTTTCTAAATCTAATATTGAATAATCATTTGTAAATTCTATATAATCTGCTGTAATATAAGCAAGCCATACCATATCATCTGAAAATCTAGTTCTTATTCCTCTTTTGGTTTCTTCATGCCACCAATGTAAAACATCTCCTTCTATAAATTGATGTTCACTATGCTTAATTATCTGATTTTTAGTTATTTCAGAATCAACATATTTTAATCCCATTACATCTTGCAGCTGATCTCTAAATCCAAATGCACCTCCAGATTGATAATATCCTGTTTTTCCAAAAATTCTACTACATAGTGTTTGATATATTGTCCATCCATTCATCATTATATTTATTGAATCATTTGGAGTTTTTACAACTAATTTATTTATTAAATCCTCCCAATATTTTCTTAAAAGACTGTACTCTCGGTTACAGTTATCTATTTTATTATATTTATAAGCAATATCTTTGCAGCTTACTATACTATCTTCTGCTCCTGTTATTAAAACAATATCTTTATGTTCTAATGTTTCCAGCTCTATATCTATATTTAAAGCTACTATATTATCACTATTTAAAGAATTTATATTAGAAAATTTTGAAATTTTAATTCCATCTGGATTAGACAAGTTACCATCTCCAAAAAATTCTTTTTTATTTCCTGTATAAGATTTTATTTGTTCGCTTGAAGAAATATATACATAATTTTTAAATTCATCATTTATAATATTTTTTGCAATAATTATATTACTATTATTATCAAACTCTAAATTTATATATCCATTATTAGCAAGCTCATCTTCCCCTAAAACAAGTTTTGTATAATATACTAATTTCAATTTTCTTTTTTGTGGTAAAAGATTTTTTAAATGAATTAAATTTACTTTTACAGAATCTTCTTTTGGTACAAATACTTCTACTTCTTGATCTATATTATCATTAGAATGGATATATTTTGCATATCCAAATCCGTATTTTATATAATATTCATTATCATCTGGCATAGGACTTACAGAAATAGACCAACTATTTTTATTTTCTAAATCTTGCAAATAAAGTATTTCAGATTGAGAATCTTGTACTGGGTCATTACTCCAAGAAGTAATTCTGTTTAATCTCGCATTTTTGTACCAAGTATATCCTCCCATTCCATCTGTTAATACTGTACCAAAATTCTTATTTGCAAGTATATGGCTCCATGCTAATGGTAATTTCTTATCTTTATTAACATTTATAATATATTCTTTTCCATCATTAGAAAAACCGCCGTAATCATTAAAATACTTTACTTCATCAAAATTAATTTTATAATTAGCAGAATTGTTTACAGGTAATATTTTTTCTATTGAATTATTTTTCTTTTGATATTTAATATTTTTTAAAGTTTTACTGTATTCGTAATCATATTCGTCAAGTTGTAATCCAATTTTTCCATAACTTCCAAGTAATATTAAATCAGACCTTATTTTTAACAAATTTTTATCTTCTTTACTAATATTATTTAAAACAAAAATTTTTCCATTTGAGTTTATATTTAATAATTGATGATTACTTATAATTTCATTAATAGCATCTTTAACATAGTTTTCATATGATTCTTTTTCTTCGTTAATAATTACTAAATCTACATCTATATTTTGCATTTTATAATACTCAAATGCTTTCACTAGATTTTCTACAATTTCTATTTCTGCAATATCTTTTACTACTGTTAGCAATATTAAATTATCACCAGAAATTCCAAACTTCCATAGCTCTGATGTTTTATAAATCTCATTTTTATCTATTTCTAAATCTTTATTTCCACACTTTATCAGCATATGTGATAAAATTCTTTGGTATAAACTTACATCTCCTCCATGAATTCCTAAATATTGTATTTTAGCTTCAATTCGTGCTTTAGATAAATTAATTGCTCTTTCTATACTTTCAGAGCTCATATATTTTTTTACATTTTGAATAGCTTCTTCTTTGCTTTCTGAAACACTAATTATTAAACTTAAACTACTATTTTTATTTGCCTTTACTTCTATAGAGCTTCTGTATGAAATAATTGGATTAGTACTACTTTCTATTTTATTAGTAAATGGTTTAGAATCTTTTATTAACTGTGGAATTCCAAAATTTTGTCTTCCATATAAATTTTTTCTATCTAATTCATATTCCATCTCTCCTGTTAGTGAGTTTTCAGAATATAATGTTATTGCTAAATATAAATCAGGTACATTGCACTTTCTAAATTTTCTTTTAGCAACAATAATTCCGTCTTTTATTTCAAATGATAAAAATAAATTGTTAAATGCTTTATGTGCATAATCTTGGGATGCACTCGATAATACTGGCTCTATAACACTAGATACTTCTAATATTTCATCTTCATTTCCAATATTTTTTAAATCTATTTTTCTAATTTCTACTGGATCTTCTGGTGCAATTATTACTGAAACAGAAGTTTTTATATTTTCATCAATTCTTGAAAATTTGCTTTTATCTGGAAAAAAGCTTGCAGTATATTTTTCTGACTTATCTAAATAATTGATATTTGCAGAAGACCATATTTTTTTAGATTTAATATTTTTTATAAAGAAATAAATACCTTGATTATTATCATCTGTTTCTTTATATCTGTTTATCATTTTATCTTTATATTTGCTATATCCATTTCCATTTTTATCTATTAAAATAGTATAATCATTATTTGATATTAAATTAAATTCATTAATATCTGCATTTTTTTTGTCAAAAATTCGCTCAGAGTAGTAATCGTAATCAATATATTTAATTTTTTCAACTTTTTCTTTTTTCTCTTTTGTAATTATTACATTATCTGGCATACGCTCTTGTAATAATATATCAACAGCTTCAATTTCTGGATTTTTACAAAATCTATCTTGAAAGATATTATTTTTTACTAAATTATCTATTGAAAGTAGTATCAGTCCCTGATGGTGTGCCATATATGTTTTTACAATAGAAAAATTCTTTCCTTTTTCAACTCTGCTAGGAGTATAATCAATAGATTCATAGAAACCATATTTATTATACATACCACTTTCTTCTAGTATTTTTAAATTTTTAATTACCTGTGCTGGTACATCATTTATTGCAAGAATTGTTCCATATGACGAAACAACCATTTCATCTGCTAGCCCTCTTTTAAGTCCAAGCCATGGAATTCCAAAAGCCTTATATTGATAATTTCCATTAAAATCTTTTAAATTAAATGCTGCTTCTGATATTCCCCAAGTTATCCCCAATTTTTTTGCATATTCCATTTGACTCATTATCATAAACTTACAAGATTCATCTAATAAGCTATTTGGATATCTTCTAATATTTATTGAAGGCATTAAATACTCAAAAGCTGTACCAGACCATGATATCAAACCTTTATATTTATTTAATATAGTTAGTGTTCTGCTTAAATTTTTCCAATGTTTTGCAGATATATCTTTTTTAGCAATCGCAACTAAACTGGTTTGTCTTGCCTCAGATGCTAATAAATCGTAATAGCAATCTGTAATTTTATTTTCTTCAATATTGTATCCAATAGAAAACAAACCGTTTTTTTCATCAAATAGTTTAGAAAAATCTGTATTATTTATTATATTATCTATTGAATTAATTAAAGGTTTAAACTTTTCATCATTATCATTTTCCTGTATTAGAAATTGCTTTAACACGTATAAATAACCAACAAAATTTCCACTATCAACAGATGATACATATCTTGGAATTAATGGTGATAAAGTTTTAATATTATACCAATTATATAAATGACCATTCCATTTAGATAATTTTTCAATAGAACTTATCATTTTTTCTAACAAATTGATTGTATCATTTTTATTTTCATAACCTAAATCATAGCTTGCAATAACACTTAATAGTCCTAGTCCAATGTTAGTTGGAGATGTTCTATATACCACTTTTTGATTTCTATTTTCCTGATAATTATCTGGAGGCAAAAAATTTCCTTGTTCATTTATATTATCTTTAAAATATTTCCAAGTTCTATTACCTACTTCTAAAATATAATTTTGCTCTTCTTTATTTAATTCATCATATTTGCTTTTTTCAATAATTGGTTTGCTTATATAATTCATTATAATAGGAGATATAAACCATAAAATTCCTATCAACATATATAAAATATTGTTTGTAAGCCAACCTCCTACAAAAATTACAATTCCTAAAATTACATTTGGAAGCATGTTTAAATAATATGGAACTATTCCGATTTTTGATAATTTTTCGGCCTCTTCAGCAGTTGTCCATTCCAATAAATGTTTTTTTGATTTAATAATTCTATATAAAGATTTTACTCCAGCACTTATTGATAAAAATGCTTTATCCGGAATTAATGAAATATCTATTATTATTTTTAAAACTATAGCCCAAAATCCGTTTATCTCTTTAGAATATTTTTTTTGATTAAATTGACCATTTTTCTTATATAAAATTTTATTTATGAAATCTAAAATATAAGGAATGATTATAGAAACTATAGCTATAGTTGTAACTATTTTGCTTTGTATTATCAAGTTTATAAAGAATAACAAAACTACGCCAAATTCCGAAAGACTTCTATTAATATTATCAATAATTTTATATTTTGATAGAATATTTAATCTATCCTTAATAATCCATGATAATATTTGATAATCTCCTCTTATCCATCTATGAAGTCTGGTTTTATAGGCATTATACGAGGTTGGATAACCATCCATTAAAACTATATCTGATGCCAATCCACATCTTACATAACATCCTTCTAATAAATCATGACTTAATACTGTATTTTCTGGTATCTCACCTTTTAATATTTCTGAAAAAACTTGTAAATCATAAATTCCTTTTCCTGTAAATATGCCTTCTCCAAAATTATCATAATAAAAATCTGAAATAGCATTAGTATAAGAATCTGTTCCACCCAAACCTGAAAATATTTTTGTAAAAATGCTTTTTTGGGTTTCTAATAGCCCTATTCCTACTCTAGGTTGCATAATTCCATATCCATCTATAACTAATGTTTTATTATCATTTAAAACTGGTCTATTTAATATATGAGCCATTGCTCCTACAAGCTCTAGTCCTGTGTTTAGTACTAAATTTGTATCAGCATCTAAAGTTATAATATATTTTATATTTGGTATTTTTTTATTTTCATTTTTTGCAATTTCAAATGTATTAGCTGCAAAACAATTATTGAAATTACCTAAAACATATTCATTAAATTGGTTTAATAAACCTCTTTTTCTTTCCCAACCTAAATAGCAATTTTCAGAACTATTCCATGTTCTTTTTCTATATATAAAATTAAATTTTGGATATTTTATATCTGGATATTTTTCATTTAATTCTTTACATTTTTGAATTCCAGATTTAATTATTTCGTCGTCGAAATCCTCTTTTTCTTTTTTAGAGCTACTACAATCACCTAATAACGTAAAATATATATTTTCACTTTTATTAGCCATATAAAAAACTTCTAATTTTTTCATGATTTCTTCTACTTTTTCTTGGTTTTTAACTATAGTTGGAATAACTACCATAGTTGAGTATTCTTCAGGTATTCCATTATAAAAGTCTAGCTTTGGAATTAATTTTGGCTTAACTACTTTGCCAGAAATATATTGCGTTATTTTTATAATTATATTTTTTATAGGAATAATTAAAAGCAAAAAAATTATGAATGATACAAAAAATTGATTGCTTTTTATATTTAAATACCATCCAATTAAGCAAGATAATATTATAGATAATATTGATACTCCCTCTATATAAAATTTAGCCATAGCATTTTTATTAACATTTTTTATGTTTTTATTTAATAAACATGAATATAATTTACTTTTTCCATCAGAAATTAAATAATATCCAACATGTGACATTTTATTTTTTGGTCCATTTGCTTTATATTCAATTTCAGCTAGCTCTAAACATTTTTGTGCTATATATAATTCTGATATTTTTGTTTTTTTAAAAATTCTTTCTATACTATTTCTATAGTATTCTTTTGTCTTATAATCCATCTTATCATATACATTAGCTGGATCTTTTTTTAATACTTCTTCAACACCATTAATATTATTAAATATTTCTATAAAATTTAATCTATTTAATGCGCTTATACTAGTTATAGAATTTCCAATAGAAATTTTTTTAACTGCTATATCAAAATGCTCTCTATTTATACAATCTAAAGTATTAGTCCCCATTTTATTAACTTGCTCTTCTAAAATTTCCAAATAACTATATGCCTTTTTTCCATATTTTTTTAATCTATATGACATATACTCTATAAATGGATATTTAGATTCCACACTTTCTTGTATTTTTAACTTATAATCTGTAGATGTATTTAAAGCTGGATTATGATTAAATTCCACTAATCTTGATACTATATTTTCAACTTTACGTTTTTGCATTTGAGATAAATATATCTTTTCGCAAATGATTCTTATTTTTTCTATTAACGCAATTTGAAGAAATGTTCCTATACTCCATAGTTCTTCCATACTTAAAGTTTTTTTATTTTGATATGCTTTCAAATAATTTTCTAGATTCTCACCATTAATTTTTCCATCTGTATATGAAATAATTTCCTTTGCCAAAATATATATCCTTGCAAACCCTTTATTAGGTCCATTTGCAATTCCAACTAAATTAACATATTTTTTTACATTTAATTCTTTTATTATGATTTTTGCATTTTTTTCTATTATATAAAAGTTATCTAATATCCATTCTCCCGCAGGGTGAATTGGTATTTTATTTTTTAAATCTTCATTCAAAAAATTATATACCTCTAATATAAACTTTAAATTTTCCTTAACTCTAGGAATTGGATATGTTGATTTGTCGGATTTTGACTTTAAAATTTGATCAGCTGCTAATTTTTGCAAATGATTTTCTAATTGATAAGTATCTAAAAGTGCTCCACCTATATCTAAAATTTTGTATTTATTATTCAAAAAAATTCCACTCCTTGTAAATATGTTTTCACATATTTTCTCCAATAGTGGAATTTATATACTTTTTTTTTTAAAATTGGGGACGGGGCAAAAAATTTAAGTTGTCATAAAATTCAATGAGTACAGAAATTTTTGTGAACAAAATTGGAGTTTGTGAAACTGATTTTCTTTTTGAAAATGTGCTTTAAAATTAATCACACAAACAAACTCCAATTTTGCTCACAAAACTCTTTGTTTATATTTGACATTATGACAACTTTATTTTTTTGCCCCGTCCCCAATGTGCATTATTCTTTATTTTGAGATACTGATTTTTTTAATAATAATCTTTCTTTTTTAGATAGCTCTTTAGATGAATCAGTAACAACTTCTTTCATTGCTCCTAAACTACTTAATGCAGATGTTGCATCAAATGGAATAAATACTTTATTTGCCTCTCCATCTGCTATTTCTTTTAAGGCTTCTAAAGATTTTAATTGTACCAATTTATCATTTGGATGTGATTCCATAACTGCTCCATAAACCATTCTGATTTCTTCAGCCTTAGCATCAGCAACTTGTTTGATTGCCTCTGCTTCACCGGCAGCTCTTCTTATTGCTGCTTCTTTATCAGCTTCAGCTTCTAATATAGCAGCTTCTTTTTTACCTTCTGCTAATGTTATTGCAGATTGTCTTTCACCTTCTGCTTGAAGGATTAAAGCTCTTTTATTTCTTTCGGCATTCATTTGTTTTTCCATTGCATCTCTGATATCTGCAGGTGGTGTAATATCTTTAATTTCAACTCTATCTACTTTACATCCCCATTGATCTGTTGCTTCATCTAATACAACTCTTAATTGATCATTAATAACATCACGAGAGCTGAATGTTGCATCTAAATCTAATTTACCAACAATATCACGAATTGTTGTAATAGCAAGATATTCAATACCTTTCTTTAATGATTGAATTTCATAAACAGCTTTTGCTGGATCAGTAATTTTATAGAATACAACTGTATCGATTGTAATTGTAACATTATCTTTTGTTATAACACCTTGTGGTGGTATATCCATAGTTTGTTGTTTTAAACTAACAACTGATCTAACATGATCTAAAAATGGAAAGATTATTGTAAGACCTGCATCTGCTACTTTATGAAATTTTCCTAATCTTTCTATAACGTAAACTTCTGATTGTTTAACAACCTTAATTGTTTTATAAGCTATAATTAAAACGATAACAAGTAATATAATAAAAAATATACCCATTATAATACTCCTCCTTAAATTTTTATTTCTGCTTTTTCTTCAGCAGATACTATTACTTTTACTCCTTCTATTGCATTAACTGTAATTACTGTATCTTTTGGAATAATTGTAACCCCTTTTGTTTTAGCAGACCAAACTTCATTATCCACTTTTACTTGCCCTTTTCCAGAAATTGGATCTATGTCTGAGATAACTAAACCTTTTCTTCCAATTATTGAATACGCATTTGTATGTACATTTTCATCTTTTTTTGTAAACTTTCGCACAAATGGTTTTGTACAAAATATTAATAAAATAGATGATATACAAAATACTACTATTTGTATGGTTATGTTATCAATAAACGCACTACATACAGATGTTAAACCTGCTGCAATACCAACCCAGAAAATAAGAAAATCTGTAGGGATAATCATTTCAAAAATAATGAATATGCCAGCTAGGATAAGCCAAATTTGCCACATATAAATTACCTCCTTTTTCTACTAATAACAATTTAATTATACTATATTTTTACAAAAAAATAAATAGTTTTACAAATAAAATTACGTAAAATGTTTTACTATTTGTTACAATTTAAATTTCCTGCAATTATCCGTATTTTAACGACCTTAATATTCCCCTCTCCTAATTTTTAGGAGTAACATTAACAGTTCTATTATGTGTATATATAACAAACCCAGGCTTACTTCCAGATGGCTTTTTTACATATTTTATCAATGTGTAATCTACAGGAACATTCGAAGATAATTTTCCTTTGCTATAATATGCAGCAATTTGTGCACATCTGATAATTACATCAATAGAAGGCTCTTGCCCTTTAGTTTGCAAAATTGCATGACTACCATGAATATCTTTAGTATGAAACCATATATCATTTGATTTTGCCACTTTTGTTGTTAAGTAATCATTTTGTACATTATTTTTTCCAACCAACAATGTATAATTTTCTATTTTATACTCTATTGGAGTATATGTTTTATCTAATTTTTTATTCTTCTGTTTTTGTTTTGTTATTTTTGTTTTTGACTTTAGATGTGACCTTTCGAATAGAGGATTTTCAGAAATTTCTGAATAGATTTCATCTATATCTGCTATATTTTTTGCAGTATCAATTTCATATATAATGCTTTCTAAATAATCTAATTCAGATTGAGTTTCTTTTTTCTGATTATTTACAATATTCAAAGCGTTTTTTAATTTACTGTATTTTTTAAAATAATTTTTGGCATTAAAAGATGGAGTTTTATTTTTATCAACAGGTATTTTTACTAATTCATTATTATTATAATAATTTTCTACAATAATTTCATCTTCAAAAAACTCTGGAAATTTGTACATATTAGCAGTTATCAATTCTCCAAAAAGTTTGTATATTTCCATATTTTTACATTCTTCTAATTTTTGATTTATATTAAACAATTTCTTTTTTATTTTTGATAATGTAGATAAAACTAATTTTAAAAGATTATTTCGATAAGTTGAAAAAATCAAATCATTTTCTTTATTTATATAAAAATCATCAATAAAAAAATTAGATTGAAGCTCTTCTGAATTTTCCGCTAATATAATTGCAAAATCATTATGAAATGGAACTACTGTTAAATTATTAGATCCTATATTATTTAAAGTATCTGTAATATATTTATAAATAACTTTTAAATTACTTGTAGTTACAGAATTATTCAAATTACATTCATTTATTATACTTTGGATATATAATTTGCTTATTCCTATAAATAATTTAGAAATTCCAGAATCTAATGATTTAAGTTCACTTGTCAATTTATAAAATTCATCAAATGTTTTTACAGAAAAAAAGTCAATTTTATCATTTTTTGGAATTATATACTCATGTGCAGATAAAATATCTCTAGAAGAGTTATCCTCCATCGAAAGATGTCTTAAACTATCTATAATAATATTATTGGAATTGGTTAAAATTATATTGCTATGTTTTCCCATTAATTCTATTATCAGCTTTTTATTTATTAAATCATTTAATTCATTAAAACATTCAAGTTCAATGTATACGACTCTTTCCAATCCAATAGTATAAATTTTTTTGATTTTTGCACCTATTAAATGCTTTCTAAGTAACATACAAAATCCTGGAGCATTTAGTGGATTTGGTTTATTATGCGTTGTAAGATTTATTCTATATGAATCAGCAGAAATAGACAAGTTAAAAGCATAATTTATACCATGTGAATATATACCTAAAATGATTTCATTTTTATTTGGTTCAAAAACTTTATTTATTTTACCTCCAATTAAGCAAGTATTTAATTCAGAAACTATATGATTTGTAATAATACCATCAAAAGCCATAAAAATAGATTCCTTTCTCCGTAATATTTTTGGAAAATTATACTATATTTTTATAAAATAGTAAAGAAAAACACATCTAATAAATTTAACTAATAAAAAAACACATCTAATAAATTTAACTAATAGAGTAACGGTAACATTTCAGCAAGTCGTTAAATTTTCTATTGTAGAGTAGTTCAAAGGAATATAAATATAAAAAATTATTTAGTGTGAATGGTGACTGGAATAGCAATAGAACTTCTTAGGCATACAGGATATGGAGGAGCCCTTGTGTGACCATGGGAGCGCCATGACTGTATGCTTAGAAGTTCTTTGCTATGTAGGGAATCCTTCATCACTAAATAATTTTTTATATTTATATTCCTTTGAACGGCTAATTTTAGGAAGAACACTAAATGGCGACATAATGGCGACATAGAATTAATTAAATTATAGTCACGATAAAATATTTTACTAAATAAAAAAATTATTGTCATTTTTGAATAAAATTTAAAGTTTAGTTTATATTATAAGTATACATTAACTTATTAATTTCTGTACTTTAATTATTAAATACTATATTTTTTTAGTATAGTGAGGTGCTGGTTTGAAACAATATTACATTTTTTTCAAAACTATATGTGCCTTTGAGTAAAGATAGGAAGGAATGGAATTTTATATGGCAATAGATTACTCCGTTATTGGAAAAAGAATAAAAAAATCTAGAATTGAAAACAATTTAACACAAGAGGATTTAGCTGAAAAACTAAATGTTTCTGTAGCATTTATTAGTAGAATTGAAAGAGGAAGTACTCATATAAATTTAACAAGATTAAGTGAAATATGTACTCTTTTAAATGTAGATGAGGGAACTATTTTAAATGGAACTAGTATGGATTCAACAAATTATCTTTCTAATGAATTTACTGAACTATTTAAAAATTGCCCAAAAGAAAAGCAAAAACTAATCTACAATATAGCCCAATTAATTATAAATGAACTAAAATAAGAAAATAGTTCATATAAGATAAGTAATTAATAGCAATATACTAAATAAAAATAATTTTTATTATCTTAGCAGAAAATGGTACAAATCTATGTAATTAGAATTGTACCATTTTCTTCCTGTTTATTAAGCTTCTCTGCATTTTACTATTAATCTTTGTTTACCTCCATTTGTACATGTAATTAACGTCATTTCCTTTAAGCCATTGGTTATTTGGCTTGTACATGCTACATCTTCTGGATAAACTACATATTTATTATAAACTTTATAGTTAAGCGTACTTCCTGATAAATCTGTTAACTTAATTATATCTCCATTCTTTATTTGAGATAATTTTCCAAACATCTTTCCGCTTTTATAGTTATGACCAACTACACAGTAATTTCCAACAGAATTTGGACTTCCTCCCCAGAACTTATTAATAGATATTTTTAAAAGTTCTTCTGATGTTTCTGAAAGTACTGGATATTCTATTCCTAAACATGGTATACTTAATATTGATTCATAATTATATGTATTACCATTTTCATTTGTATAAGTTCCATTAAGTATTTGCTTAGGCTCTTCATTTTCTATAATTTCGGTATCATCCATAGCAACTATTAACGGCTCATCACTAATAGTTTCGTCATTGTCATTATTTTCTATTGTTATTTCACTTAATATATCTTTCGATACTGCTTCTGCCGAATTTTTTTCTATTTCTGAATATATATACCATCCAGAAAATATAAATACAAGAATAATAGATGCTATAAATTGAAATTTATACATTCTCTTTTTCTTTTTCAGTTTATTGGTAACATATAGTCTATCTGTAACTAATATCTGATTCATACACATTTCCTTTCTAATTTAAATTTTCATTTTTTATTATGTAATTAGAAATTTCTGCAAATTTTTCTATTGACAAGGTCTCTCCTCTAGTATTGTGGTCTATTTTTAAATCATCTAATATTTTTTTTGCTTTATCTTTATTTTGTATAATTCCACCATTTACTAATGCATTTATTAATGTTTTTCTTCTTTGCATAAAACTTACTTTAATCAGTTTGAAAAAATTTTGCTCGTCCAATAATTTAACTGGTGCTGTTTTTCTTATAGATAATTTAATTACTTCTGAGTCTACTTCAGGTTCAGGTATAAATGAATTATTTTCTACCATTACCACACTTTCAGAAGTAGCATAATAATATACACAATATGTTATTGCTCCTGATAATTTATCTCCTGGAGTGGCTATTAACCTGTCTGCTACTTCTTTTTGTACCATAACAGTTATTGTTTCTATGTCTAGTTTTTCTTCTAATAATTTCATTATAATTGGAGTTGTTATGTAATATGGTAGATTTGCTACTATTTTTACTTTTTTGATATCAGAGCTTTTATTAGTTTTTATTAGATTATTTAAATCTACTTTTAAAACATCTTCATTGATAATTTCAAAATTTTTATACATTGAAAATCTGTCTGTTAAAATTTCTAGCATTCTTTGATCTAGCTCTATTGCAATTACTTTGCCTGCTTTTTCTAATAAAAGTTCAGTTAAATTTCCTAACCCTGGACCTATTTCTATTATTAAGTCTTCTTTATTTATTTCTGCTGATTCTACTATTTTATCTACTACTGAATCATTTATTAAAAAATTTTGACCAAGACTTTTATTGGCAGATATTTTATATTTTTTTAATATAAATTTTGTTTTCTCGTATAAGTTCTTCATATTACCACCTTTTACTTTTATACTCTTTTATTATATAATAAAAATTTATCTTTTACAATACTAAATTATCTGTTTTATGTGGTTTATATAAAATTTATTTTTTTTATAAAATAATTCTATTATATCAATTCTTATAAAAGCGTCTTCTAATTTGTTTATATGTAAATAATATTTTATTCCTTTTGTTATATGTTTTAGTTTATTGGTATCAACAGATTCTGAAGGTAAGCCATAATTTTTATTTGCTCTAGTTTTTACTTCTATAAATACCAGCTCATTTTTTTCTTCATCAAAAGCAATAATATCAATTTCCCCACCATTATAATAAAAATTTTTTTCTATAATCTTATAATTGTTATTTATTAAATATTTACAAGTTATATCTTCACCAATTCTTCCAAATTCAAATTTATTCATAGTAATCCTCTAATACTTTAAATTTATTCATTCCAATATTTATAATAAATTCATCAATTTCTAGAAATGTTAATATCTGATTTATTGTAATTATACTTATATTTGTTTTTTCAGATATTTCCTCTGCACCTATTCCCTCATTTTCATAAATACAGTTAAATATTTTTCTACCATTTTCATCTAATATTTTTAATTGTTTGTTTAACTTTTTCTTTTTTTCTAGACTACAATCTGCATATAAATCTAAATCTAACTTTTTAAAAATGTCTTTAGCGCTTCTAACTAGAGTTGCACCGTTTTTTTATTAAATCTATTGTTCCATAACTGTTTTTGTTTCCTATACTATTTGGTATGCAAAATACTTCTTTTCCCTGTGCTTTAGCGAATTTTGCTGTTATACTTGTTCCACTTCTATATGCTGCTTCTATAACTAATACTCCTAGTGCTAAGCCACTAATTATTCTATTTCTTCTTGGAAAATTTTTCATCTGTACTGGTGAATCTATTGGAAATTCGGATAAAACAAGACCATCATTTTCTATTATGTTATAAAATAATTTTTCATTTTCTTTTGGATATATATGTTTAAATCCACTTCCTAGCACAGCAATTGTTTTTCCTGCATGTTTTATACAACTTTCGTGTGCAATAGAATCTATTCCTTTTGCCATTCCACTAACAATCACCATATTATTTTCTACTAATTCTTTTGTGATTTTTTTGGTGATATTTCTTCCATATTCAGAGCTATTTCTTGATCCAATTATAGCTATTGAGTTTTTGTTTAACAAACTTATGTTACCCATGGCATATAACTTTTTTGGTGGGCTTGATATCTCTTTTAATAAATTAGAATATACCTCATCTGTATTATAAATTTCGTAGACTTTTTTATTTAATATAAAAATCCCTCCTAATATTCATCTTACTTACTATATTTTTTATCCAAACTTCTATATTGAATTGCCTCCAACAAATGCGTTGCTTTTATATTTTCACTTTTTTCCATATCAGCAATTGTTCTTGCAACTTTTAAAATTCTTCCATATGCTCTTGCACTAAGGCCTAATTTATCAAAAGCCTTTTCTAATATTTCTTTGCATTTAGAATCTAACTTACAATATTTTTCTATTAGTTTTGGGGTTAATTCGGAATTAGAAAAAATTCCGATTTCTTTATAACGATCTAATTGAATTTTTCTTGTTTCTTCTACTCTTTTTCGTATTTTTGCAGAAGATTCTTCTTCATTTTTAGAATTTAAATTTTCATATTTTACACTACTTACTTCTACTTGAATATCAATTCTGTCTAATAATGGTCCACTTATTTTTCCAATATATTTTTTTATGCTTTGGCTACTACAATTACATTCTTTATCTGAACCGTAATATCCACATGGACATGGGTTCATGCTAGCTACTAGCATAAATTTGCATGGATATGTTAATACTGCATTAACTCTACTTATTGTGATTTTTCCATCTTCTAAAGGTCCTCTTAAAACTTCTATTGTAGATTTATCAAATTCTGGAAGTTCATCTAAAAATAAAACACCATAATGTGCTAAACTTATTTCACCTGGTTTTGGTATTTTTCCTCCTCCTACAAGTGATGTTTTGGAAATAGTGTGATGTGGATACCTAAATGGTCTATTTACTATAAATGGATTTTTGCTTGTAATATTTCCTGCAATACTATGTATTTTAGTTACTTCTAGTGATTCATCAAAACTTAAATTTGGTAATATAGTTGGAATTCTTCTTGCCATCATAGTTTTTCCGGATCCTGGACTACCTATTAGTAGGCAATTATGTGCTCCACTTGCTGCAACTTCTATAGCTCTTTTTATATTTTTTTGCCCTTTTACTTCAGAAAAATCTAAATTGCCATCATAATTGCATTTATATAAATTTTCAAAGTTAAATTGCTCATTTTTAATTAAAATTTGTCCATTTAAATATGCAACTACCTGATTTAATGAATTTACTGGTATTACTTCTATTCCTGAAACAACACTCGCTTCTTTTACATTATCTTTTGGAACAACAATTTTTTTGATTCCTAGCCTTTTGGCTTCAATACACATTGGAAGTATTCCCTGTATTCCATTTATATTGCCATCTAATGATAATTCACCTAAAAAAACTACTTTTTCGTGACTAAATTCATTTATGCATCCACTTGCCATTAATATGGCAATAGCTATTGGTAAATCAAATGCAGAGCCCTCTTTTTTTATAGTAGCTGGAGCTAGATTAATTACAATCCTTCTACTTGGAAATTCATATCCTGAATTTTTGATAGCAGCTCTTACTCTTTCTTTTGATTCACGAATACTGATATCTGGTAATCCTACAATATCACAACAAGGAATTCCTCCTGCAACATCAACTTGAACGTCAACAATAAAACCTTCTAAACCATGAAGGGTTATACTTTTTATTATAGATAACATTTGCTCTCCTTTGGAAAATTTTTTAGAAATAAATTTTTTGAATAAAATTTTTATTATAATAACAAATTTATTTTATAAAGTCAATCATTATAATAAAATTTTCCAAATTTCTTGATTTTTTAATATGCTTAATATAAAATAAATATTGTCAAAAAATAAAATAAAATAAAGTTGGTGATTATTTGGAAACTAATAAATCAAAAAATAATATAAAATATAAGGCTTCTAGGCCAAAAAGATTTTTTGCTTTGGAGTTAATCATATTCATTGTTTTTTTTATACTATTAATAAAAATTGCATACCTACAATTTATTCAAGGTAGTTATTTAAAAGAACTTGCAACCAAACAACAAACTACAAGTAGAATATTAAGTGCTAAAAGAGGGGCTATTTACGATTCTACAGGAACAGCTCTTGCAATTAGTGCTGATGTTGATACTGTTACAATAAATCCGCAAAAATTTGTAAAAAATACTAATAATGAAACAAAAGAGCTACAAGAAAAAATAGCTACAAAACTATCAGAAATTTTTGAATTAGATTATCAAGAAACATTAACTAAAGTTTGTAGTAATAACTCTGTTGAAACCATTGTTCAAAAAGTAGAAAAAGATAAAATATCAGAACTACAAAAATGGATGGAAGAAAACAAAATATCTGCTGGTATAAATATTGATGAAGATACCAAACGATATTACCCTTACTCTAATTTAGCATCTAATTTGATTGGATTTTGTGGAAATGATAATCAAGGTTTGACTGGTTTAGAATATCACTGGGATACAACACTTGCAGGTACTGCTGGTAAAATAACAACAACTCAAGATGCATCTCAAGATTTAATTTCGAATCAAGATGCTCAATATTATGCAGCTGAAAATGGAAGTAACCTAACTTTAACTATAGATATAAATATTCAAACAATCGCAGAAAAATATTTAGAGCAAGCTTGTGCTACTAATAAATGTGTAGATGGTGGAAATATAATAATTATGGACCCAAATACTGGTGATATCTTAGCTATGGCTACATATCCAGATTATAACTTAAACTTACCTTTTGAACCAAATGAATCTTTATCAGAATCTTGGGATTCATTATCTCCTTCTGCACAAAGCGAAGCTCTTCAAAAGATGTGGAGAAATACTGCGGTGTCAAATACATATGAACCTGGTTCAGTATTTAAAGTTGTTGTTGCATCAGCTGCACTAGAAGAAAATATTGTAGATACTGATACATCAGCAGTTTTTCGTTGTTCAGGTTTTCAGGAGATTGCAGATAGAAAAATAGGCTGTGCTAATACTGCAGGTCACGGATATCAATCTTTAAGACAAGCATTACAAAACTCTTGTAATCCTGCATTTATCCAATTAGGTCAAAAAATAGGTGTTGACACTTTATACAAATATTTTGAAGCATTTGGATTTTTTAAGAAAACTAGCATTGCTACTTCTGGTGAAGCCTTTGGAATATTCCATAATAAATCTTCTGTAGGTCCAGTTGAACTTGCCACTATATCTTTTGGACAAAGATTTACAATTACTCCGCTACAAATGATTTCTGCAGTATCTGCAATAGCAAATGATGGGTATTTAATGCAACCCCGTATTGTAAAAGAGGTAACAAATGCAGATACAGGTGCTATCACTACTGTGGAAACAAAAAAAGTTAGACAAGTTATATCAGCTGAAACCTCAAAAAAAATGCTAAGCATGATGGAATCGGTAGTTACCGATGGTGGTGGAAAATATGGTCAAGTAGCTGGTTACTCTGTTGCTGGAAAAACTGGTACATCAGAAGCAATAGAAGGTTCAACCGCTGGATATGTACCATCATTTGTTGCAGTAGCTCCTTCAGATGATCCACAACTTGTAGTATTACTTACTTTATATAACCCTCAAGGAAAAGATCATTTTGGTGGACATATAGCAGCACCAGTTGTATCGCAAGTACTATCAGAAGTTTTACCATATTTAGGTATTCCTTCAAAAAATTCTTCAACAGATACACCAGTAAATCAAACAATTTCAAAAGAGAAAAAGATAACTTTACATGGTGTTACAAATAAAACTGCTTCAGAAGCAAAAAAACTACTAGAAGAACAAGGTTTTAAATGTTCATTTTCTTGTGAACAAGATGCAATTATAACTGAGCAAATTCCAAAACAAGGAACTCCATTAGTTGAAGGTTCAATTATAAAATTATATTCTAGCGAAACAAGCTCTGATAAAACAAAAACAACCGTACCTGATTTAAAAGGATTGTCTTATACTGCCGCTAAGAATACATTATCTTCTAAAAATTTAAACATTAATGTAGTTGGTTCAGGCAAAGTAGTAAGCCAAGATCCAATAGCAGGAACAGAAACAACAGAAGGATCTGTAATAACAGTTACATTACAAGAAGATATCGGCTCTTCATCACATTAATCTTCTGTAGTAGTTAAATACGACCAAAAATTATTACAATATAGTGATTAAAATAAGCCGTTTTACAAAAGTTATAAAATAAAAAATTGCCAAAAGTACAAAACCTTTTGGCAATCTTTTATTTTATAGCTTTTTTAATTTCTTCGTAAATTTTTTCTTCAACATTTTTTATTGCAATTGAACTTGCATTTTTACCCATTTTTATTAAATTTTCTTTGTCAGAAATCATGTCTTTAATATATTCATTTAGTATTTTACTATTAATTTCAGAATTTAGTATTACTTTTGCTGCATTTAATTTTTCTAATACTCTTGCATTGTCTTCTTGCCTATTTGCTCTAACACTTGGTAATGGTATGAATATAGCTGGTTTTTCTACAATTGCAATTTCTGTTATTGTCATTGCCCCACTCCTACACACTACTAAATCACAAATGTTTATAAGATCTTCCATATTATATATGTATGGTAAAATTTTTGCATTTTTAATATTATCAATATCTAAATTATTTGCATTTAATTTTTCTTTAATAATATCAAATTGCTTTGGTCCTGTGGCCCATATTAATTGATAATTATCATTTTGATTATTTATTATCATATCAGATACAGCCTCATTTATCTTTTGTGCCCCCTGGCTTCCTCCAAAAATTAAAACTATTGGTAGATTTGTATTTAAACCCATTTGTAACAATAGTTGCCTTTTTTTATCTTCAGAAATACTTATTTTTTTTATTTTAGTAGGAGTTCCAGTAACAACAACATTTTTTAAATTAGGCAATTTGCTTTTTGCCTCTTCAAATCCAACTAATACTTTATTAGCTTTTTTTGCAAACATCTTCACAGCTTTTCCTGGATATGCATTACTTTCGTGTAAAATCGTAGGAATCTTTTTTGCATTTGCTGCAGAAAAAACTGGACCACATATATATCCACCTGTTCCAATAACAACATCTGGCTTAAATTCATCTATAAATTTTTTTACTATTTTTGAACTTTTCATTGTTCTAATTATCTGTTTTATATTTTTAATTGTAAGTTTTGGTTGAATTCCATATGCCTCAATAGTTTTTAATTTATATCCAGCTCTTGGAACTAAATCGTTTTCTAATCCTCTATCAGTACCGAAAAATACTATTTCAGATTTTGGTTCATTTTCTTTGATTTTATTTGCAATAGCAATTCCAGGATTTATATGTCCTCCTGTACCTGCTGCCGAAATAATAACTCTCATATAAAAATTCATTCCTTTCTCGTTACACTTTTGAACTTGACCTTGAAATATTTAAAAGTATTCCCACATTTGCTAATAACAATAACAGTGCTGTACCACCATAACTGAAAAATGGTAATGACATACCTGTTGTAGGAACAGTTGCTGTAACAACAGCTATATTAATTATAGCTTGCACTGCTATTAAGGTAGTTATTCCTACTGCTACTAAAGTTCCATACATATCTGTAGCTCTCATAGCAATTAATATACCTCTCCAAATAAATATTGCAAATAATATAATAACTATTACACAGCCAGCAAACCCTAATTCTTCTGCCAATATTGAAAATATGAAATCATTATGTGGCTCTGGAATATATAAATATTTTTGTTTACTATTTCCAAGTCCTAACCCAAACATTCCGCCAGATCCAATAGCATATAGGCTTTGAACAGTTTGATATCCTGTTCCTTGTGCATCAGCCCATGGATCAAAATATGTAGATATTCTATCTAATCTAAAGTTTCCTTCTCCTGCTCCAGATACTTGTAAAAATCCAAATATACCTATTATTAAGGATATTCCTACTATTCCAACAACAGCAAAATGCTTTAGTCTACATCCTGCAATGAACATTATAACAATAGTTATGATACATATAACTAATGAAACACTAAGGTGATTTTGTACAAAAAATAATATTCCTATTGGAGGAATTAAAAAACATATTGGTTTTATAAATCCCTTTTTAAAATCATATAGCTCATTTCTGTGATCACTTAAATATCCTGCAAAAAATATAATTAACCCAATTTTAGTGAGTTCAGATGGTTGAAATTGATATCCTCCTATTCTTATCCATCTTGTAGCACCTTTTACAGAATATCCTAGACCAGGTACAAGTACTAGCAAAAGTATAATCCACGACAAAAAATAAATTTGCCAATAATATTTTTTATAAAATCGATAATCAACCTTTGATAAAAAAAGCATTACAAATATTCCGGCTACTGCAAATATTAATTGCTTTTTGACATAAAAATAGCTATTTCCCGTTGTCGATAATGCAGATGGTGCACTCGCTGATAATACCATTATTATTCCTAAAGCCAATAAAAGTATTACTGTAATGCATAATATAAAATCAAATTGATTATTTACAAATTTTGAAAATTTTTTCGTCTTTTTTTGCATTCGTAATCTCCTTAATTAAATTTATATCACATTTATTCCAATAATGCATAATATTAATGTAATTATGCTAAAAACAGAAACAACTTTTCCTTCTTTCCATCCTTCTAATTCAAAATGGTGATGTATTGGTGCCATTTTAAATATTCTTTTCCCCGTTTTTTTATAATACATAACTTGCATCATTACAGATATAGTTTCTATTATTGGAATTAATGCAATAATTATTAATAATAACGGCATTTTTAAATATAGTGCTATTCCAGCAATTGCGCCACCCAATAATAGTGAACCTGTATCACCCATAAATACTTTTGCAGGATGTAAATTAAATAATAAAAACCCTAAACATGCACCAATTAAAATAGTTCCTACTAATGTTATTTCTTTTATCCCTAAAATTATACTAATTGAAACTAAACATGTTAAAATTATTGTGGTAACACTTGTTGATAATCCATCTATTCCATCTGTTAAATTTACTGCATTTGTAGTACCAAGTAATACAAATATTGCAAAAGGTATGTATAGCCATATTGGTAATGTAATATATTCTTTGAATATTGGAATATATGTATCTGTTCCTATGTTTAAATATTTAACTAGATATAAAGTATATATAACAGAAATTACAAGTAATCCTATCATCTTATATAAAGGTTTTAATCCTTTTGTATTTTTTAATATTAATTTTTTAAAATCATCCACAAATCCTACTAATCCAAATCCAATAGTAATGAATATTAATGGAATCATTTTGTTTGCAACATCTGGCTCAGTTTTTGCATAATCAAAATATAAAAATACTGATATTGCAAGCATAGTAAGTGCCATTATAATTCCTCCCATTGTAGGAGTTCCTTGTTTTTTTAAATGCGATTGTGGTCCATCTTCTCTTTCCATTTGACCCACTTTTAGTTTTCTTAAAATTGGTATGATTATTACCGCTAATATTACACTAACAGCAAAGGATAGTAGTAATACTTTGAGTTGAAAATTCATTTTTTTCATTCCTTTCATCTTATCTTAAAATAATATTTTAATAAGTTTATTCTTATGTAAATATATGCCGAAATTTTTTTGTTTTTTACTATACTAAAGTAAACTAAAGGGCAGAGTTTGAAAAATTCTCCGTCCTCAAACTGCTATTTTTTATCTAATTCTTTAATTATGTCATTTACTATAATTCTTTCATCAAAAGGATGTTTTACACCATTTATTTCTTGATATGGTTCATGCCCTTTTCCTGCAAGAAGTATAATATCGCGTTTGTTAGCCATTTTTATAGCTGTTTTAATAGCTTCTATTCTATCAACAACAACTTCATATTTTCCATTTGTTTTTTTGATACCTTCTTCTATCTGCTCCACAATTTTTTCTGGATTTTCTGTTCTTGGGTTATCTGAAGTTATAATTGTATAATCAGCTATTCTTCCAGATATTTCTCCCATAATAGGTCTTTTTCCTGAATCTCTATCTCCACCACATCCAAATACAGATATAACTCTTCCTCTAGTGTAAGATTTAACCGCATTTAATATATTTTCTAAACTTTCTGGTGAATGAGCATAGTCAATCATAATTGTTAGCTCCCTTGGGTTATTTACAAGCTCACTTCTACCAGGGACTCTTACTTCTAATAAAGCTTCTTTAATATTTTCGGCTTTGCAGTTTAATTGTTTTGCAATACTTATTGCTGCTAATGCATTATAAACACTAAACCTTCCTGGTATGCACACTTTAACTCTTTCATTTTTTGTTTCTAATTTCACTTTAAAATCTACATATGAATTTGTAATAGTAATATCCTTTGCTAATAAATTGCAATAGTTATCAATTCCATATGTTGTTATATTTGAATCTGGTAATAATTTTGGAACTTTTGCTACCATTAAATCATCTGCATTAGTGAAACATACTTTACACATTTTTAATAATTTAAGTTTTGAGTTAAAATAGTCTTCCATATCTGGATGTTCTTTTGGACTAATATGATCTTCTGAAAAGTTTGTGAATACTCCTATATCAAAATCACATCCAGCAACTCTATCTAATTTTAAACTTTGTGATGATACTTCCATAACAACAACATCGCAATTTTCTTCTACCATTTTAGAAAATAAGTATTGTAATTTATTACTTTCTGGAGTTGTTCTATCACTATCTTCTAATTTTTTATCACCAATATATGTTGCTATTGTGCCTATTAACCCAACTTTTAATCCTTGTTTTTCTAAAATAGCTTTTGTCATGAATGTAGTTGTTGTTTTTCCCTTAGTTCCTGTTATTCCAACTAATTTAATTTTTTTTGATGGATTTCCATAAAAATTACATGAAGCAAGTGCTAATCCTTTTCTGGCATCTGGTACAACTATGATTGTAACTAAATCTGCAATTTCTTTTAATAACTTTTTGTCGATATCAGCAGTTGTCATAACAGCTACTGCACCATTTTTTATAGCTGATTTTATATAATCATTTCCGTTTACACTAAAACCATTTATAGCCACAAAAAGTCCACCATCTTTTATGTTTCTAGAATCACATTCAATATTTGTTATATCTATGTCTAAAGCACCTTTTGCCTTTATTCCATCTATTCCAACTAAAATCTTTTTTAGTTCCATATATAACCTCCTAACAATAATTTTGCTTATATTATATAACTAAATTTTATTTTTGTATACGAAAATTTAGTTTTTTTTACTCCAACTTCACAATAATTGAACTTCCTTCAAAAACTTCTACTCCACTAACAGGGATTTGCTCAGTTATAATTCTTTCTTCTATATTTTCTAACCCATCTTCACTTACTTCTATATTTAAATTTAGCTCTTTTAAAATTTTTTTTGCTTCTGCAACCGTAATTTCCTCTATATTTGGAACTACAACTTTACTTTTAATATCTTCTTCTGATTCATTATCTTTATTTACCTCTAAATATGGCAATACTTCCCCCAAAACTTGTGAGCCAATAGGTGCTGCAACACCACCTCCTTGGTGACCTCCCTCACCAGTTGGATTATACAATGTTATCAATATTACTAATTGCGGATTAGATACTGGTGCCACTCCAACAAAAGAAGTTACATACTTTCCTGTATTTACGCCATCTTCTGAAGTTCCAGTTTTTCCACCAATTGAATATCCTTTTACTTGAGCGTTTTTACCTGTTCCTTGTGATACAACAGTTTCCATCATATTTAAAACTTTTTCTGATGTTTGTTTTGAAATAACAGTATCTTTTTTTTGCACTTCAATATTTTTCACTTCTCCAGTTTGGCTATTTACAATCCCCTTTACAACTCTTGGTACTACATATGTTCCTCCATTTGCAATGCTAGAAACCGCTGTAATCATTTGAATAGGTGTAACTTCAAATCTTTGGCCGAATGCAATTGTTCCGAGCTCTACAGGTCCCACTTTGTCTTCTGCTAAAAATATGCTTCCACCTTCTCCTTGTAAATCAATTCCTGTTTTATTTAAAAATCCAAACTTATTTAAATATGAATAATATGTTTTAACACCAAGCTTTTGACCTAAGCCAATAAATACAGGATTACATGAATTCATTAATGCTTCTCTTAAGCTTTCTGAGCCATGTGGTCTATAATATCTCCAACATTTAATTCTTACCCCAGCAATTGTTATACTTCCTGTGCAACAAAATTCTCCTGGATTATCTGTATCAGTTATTCCTTCTTCCAATGCTGCTGAAGATGTAATAAGTTTAAATGTAGATCCTGGTTCATATGCATCAGAAATTGCTTTATTTCTCCACATTTTCTGCATTTCCACAGATTTTTCTTCTTTTGATAAACTATCCCATTTAGATAATATTTCACTATCTGATGGCTTATATGGATTATTTAAATTATAACTAGGATATCCTGCCATTGCTAATATATCACCATTATTTGGATTCATTATAATTATATTTCCACCATCTGTACACACATTATCAATACAGGCTTCTTCTAAATATTTTTCTGCAATTCCTTGAATCGTAGCATCTATGGAAAGAATTAGATCATTTCCATCAATTGCATCAACATATTGTTCCCCTTCTTCATCTAAATTACTACCTTTTGCATCTGTAAGTTTAACAATACTTCCACTACTACCTTTAAGTTCATTTTCATATTTTGCTTCTATTCCCATTAGTCCTTGATTATCACTTCCACAAAAACCAATTATTTGTGCAGCTAAAGTATTATATGGATAATATCTTTTTGTATCTACATCAATATTAATTCCTGTAGTTATATTATTTTGATTTAGCCAAATTCTTAGTTCATCAGCTTTTTCTTTATCTACTTTTTTGGCAATTGTTTCAATAGAGCTTTTTTTAGAAACTTTTTTTAATACAGCATCATAATTCAATTCAAACAATTCACTAAGCTTTCTTGCAACTTTTTCTTTATCTTCATTTTTAATGTTCACAGGATTTACTGTTATACTCTGAGTAGAAGCACTCACAGCTAATATTTTTTCTCCAGTTGCATCATATATAGTTCCTCTTTTAGGATTAAATGCTCTTTCTAATGTTTGTTGTGAATATGCCATTTCTTGTAACCAATTTCCCATTTTAAATTGAATCCAACCAATTCTTATAACTAATCCAATCATAATTAATAAAATTACAAAAATCATATTTCTAAGTCTTTTCTTTCTAGTTATAACTCCTGTTTTTTTTACTAATTTAAATTTATCTTTTTTTTTGAATTTTTTCTTCATTTTTTTAATATTGCTCATAGTACCTCCAATAGATTTAATTATTATTAAATAATATTATGAGAGCGTAAAAAAAAGACCATATAAAATGGTCTCTTTTTCGGGGACGAAAATCTCCGTCCCCAAATTTTATCTTTTTCTTTTGAATTCATCTCTTATTAATCCTACACCTAATCCTAGTATCGCTAGTACTCCTAAACTTATAATTATATATCTTAAACTTTGTGATCCTGTTTTTATTGTTAACATTACTGGTGCATCATCTATATCATCTTCTCCTTCTACAAAGTTATTTGGAGTTGAATCTATATCTGGTGTCTCGTACTCATTATAGTCTTTGCTTATTTCAGCTATATTTACTTTTACTCCCATATTTGTTGCTGAATTAACCCATCTTAATACTACTGTTACTTCTGCACTTTCTCCTGGTTGTAATAATTTATATTTTAGCTGATCTGTTGTTATTATTCTATCTTCCACTTGTACCCAGCTTGGATTATCTGCTGCATCAAATACTAGTCCTTCTGGTATATAATCTTTTATTTCCTTAGCATATCCTGCAATTTCTCCCTCATTTGTAATTCTTATTTGATATTCAAACTTAACTACTACTGAGTTTATTTTGCTCTTCTTTAAATCAACTTTTACTACTTCTTCTGGATCATCTTCTGCATGATGTCCTGTTTCTGTTACGTTTGTTTTTCCATCTTGTATTACTATTGCTTTGGTTACCCATTTACGTAATGCTAGGTCAAAACAATGAACTTTTATTTTTTCAATATCTTCATCATCTTCACCTTTCCATTCATTAGGTGTTGAATCTCTATCTGTTACAGATTTTCCACTTTCATCTGAATCTTCAGATATCTGTGCTTGATTTTCAATAATATCTGGATGGTCTTTTTTACATATTACTCTAAATGCAACTTTTACGTGCTTAGAATCTAATGTACTCATTGTAGAAGGGTCATATGCATTTATTAAATTACCATTTTCTGAAACTTCATTAGCTTTTGATAAGTAATCTGATATTACATATTTAGCCTTTGTAGGATCTGTTACTTCATTGTCATTTTCATCTACCATCTTCCATCTGTAGATATCATTTGTACTTCCATCGCCTTCTTTGTATGTTACAAATTCTAATCCTTCAGGAATATCATCTTTAATTAAAGATGCATATCCAGAAACTGTACCTTCATTAAATACTTCCAATGTATATGTTACTATATCTCCAACAGATACTTCCACAGGTTCTTTTGTATGTGTGTATGTTGCTGTTGTACTAGACTTATCCTTCAATGCACTAACATTTACTCTAGGCTGTCTTTCATATTTAATAACATTACTTGTTGTATTTTTATCTTTTGAATCTTCTTTATTATCTTCTGTATTATTTACAATCTCATCTTTAGTGTTATTTGCAAGCAATTCTTGATTATTTACTGCAACAATATATTTTCTTAATGCTAAGTCAAATTCTTCAACAATTAATTTTTCAAAATCATCATCATCTTCTTGTCCTGGTATATACGTGTTTCTATCATCTGTTAAATTATTTTCTTGATAATTTGACATTTCCTCTGGTGTTTTAGGTACTTCAACATTATTTGTTACAGAATCTCTATCAATTGTTTTGCTTGTTCTATTATTAGCTTTACTTAAGCTTATTTCAGCTATGTTTGTAAGCACTGTTTTTGCTTTTACATCATCTGAAATTCTACATTTAATTTGAATTTCTTTATAATCTAACTCTCCAGTTACTTTATCCATTGCCTTAATTAAATTCTTTTCAGCATTAAACTCATCATTATCTGGATTATTCTCCTTTGATAAATATGTTGTTTTTACTGTCTTTAATGTAGGGTCTTCTGGATCTAATTTCCATCCTCTTTCTTTATTGAAGTTATCATCTACAAATTCTAATCCTTCTGGTAAATGATCTGTTATTTCTTCGGCATAACCATCTATTTCACCTTCGTTATATACCCTTAGAGTATATATTACTTCTTGTGAAGCATATGCTCTAACATGATTTTTTATATGATTATATTTTGCAGTTGTTACCTCTTCATTTTCTATTATATCAGTTGTTATTACTTCTGGTACTCTATCTTTAGTTTCATCTTGTGTTATTTTACTATCATCTTTATCTGCATATGATACTGAATCAATAGATTTTCTTAATGCTAAATCAAAATATTCGTTTTTAGCTGTTACAATAATATTTTTATCATCATTACGAACTGTTACTAAACCATAATTATCTCCATCAATTAATTTTACAGATTCAAGTATAAACTCTTCTTCATCAAATTCTCCATAACGTGTTGTAGTTACTTCAATTTTTATTGGCTTATCTAATAACATGTATCCTTTTGGAGCTTTTGTTTCTGTTAATATAATTGTATATGTTTCTGGTCTTTCTATTCTTAAATTTGATAATACAAAATTTTCATTTATTTCATAACGATTTGGTATCATTATGTTTTTAGATTCAACATTATCATTTGATTCGTAAATTTCATATGGTTGTCCATCTTTTTCTACTGTTATTTCGAATTCTGCATCTTTTAAACATCTATCTGTATAACTATCTAATTTATCAATGCTCAAACTATATGAACCTTTAATTCTTTCATTAGTTACTTCTGTTTTAACATATTGTGATTTTGATGTAGTAACATCAAAAGATTCGACATATTCGTTACCCTTTGTTATTGAAGGTGATTTAATAATATATTCTCCATCTTTAACAACAACTTCTATTTCAACATTAATATCATTTTTATGTGTTTTATATAGATATTTAAATATTCCATCTGTTGATTTTTCATTAAAATTAAATTTATATTTACCAGCTTTTTCAATAAGAATTTTAGGTATTACAATTACACCATCAACACCATTTATATTTTCAGTTATTAAACTATTATAGCTTAAAGGCTTTAATGTTTCGGCATCTTTTAATTGTACAATATTACCTTGTTCGTCAAAAACTGTTAATTCAAATTCAACACCATTCATATGTTCTTTTGTATCTTTGTCGATTTTTACAAGCTCAAAATTATAATATTCTGGATTCTTAATATGAATATCAAGTTGTGAAATATCATTTATTACACTTGTATTAACCTTTATAAATTCGTCATAAACAGTATTGTCAAAATCTATTTTTTCAAGTTCTTCTGAATTATCTTTTTGTTTATATACATAGTATTTGTTTTCCTCAACATTTCCATCTTCATTTACAATTTCAATTGTTCCATCTTCGTTTACCTTTATTATTACTTTAATATATGTATTATTTAGTACATTAACAAATTGTTTTCCAGAAGATGATTTTTCGGTAATAAAGTACTCATATACTCCTGCTGGTATACCTTTTTCTGTTATCGAAATATTACCCTTATTATTTGTGAACTTTTTGTAATCTCCACTAAAACTACTTTTTATAGCAAAATATGTATTATATAAATCAATTTTTTCTTCTCCATATATTTTTTTATTTAATGCTATGTTTACTATTCTTTCTGGGTTTTTAACTTTTACATTTAATCTATAAACACCATTAACTTGTATAGATTCAACTTCAATGTTATTAAATAATTTTTCATCATCTTCTTTGCTTAGTTTTATAGCATTATCAATATTATCTAAACTACCTTCATAGATTTCAAAATATTTATCAGAATTATTTCCATATTGATTTTTAATCTTCAACTCACCGTTTCCAGAAAGTGAAGTATAAACCTTAACAAATTTTCCTTTTAAAATATTTATATATCCATCTTGGGTACTATCTTCTGTTAAATAATATACATGTTCACCTGCTTCTAAATACTGTTCTGTAAGCTCTACTTCAGAAGTAATATCTTTATTATCAATTACTTTTGTTGTATCTCTAATTACTGTGAATTTTGCACCTTCGAAATTTTTATTTTTATCATCAACCTTAATAATATCAAGTCTAAATTCAGCAGGATTTATTATTTTACATTCAACTTCATCACTAGATTTATTTACAGGTTTTTCTCCAACGCTAATATATTTATGAATAATTTCTTCATGTTTAACATCAACTACAGAATTATTTGTGCTTTCAATTTTATATTTGTATTCATTTATTCCAAGTTTTCTTCCATTTTCATCTGCAACAATAATTACATCACCATTAAGATCTAATTTTACAAATACAACGATTTTACAATTTTCAAGAATGTTTGTATATTGCAAACCAGCTGTATTATTTTCAGTTATTTCGTATTTATATATACCTGGTTTTAAGAATTCAACATTCATTTTTATTTTTCCATCAACAGTATTTTCATTTAATGTTTTTGTTGTAAAATCTGCAAATTCTGTTTCTGCTTTAACTAAAGTTCTATTTATTGTAAAGTTTGCTCCATTTATATTTTTGTTTTCAATATCCTTTTTAATTACATTGAAGTTCATTGTTACTGGGTTATAAATTGTAATAACTAATTTTTGAGTTGGCATAGAATCATCAACATTTATATTAATATAGTTACTTATTTTATTTTTTGTTAACGCATCCACACTTGCATTAGTTATTTTATCAAATATTTCATATCCATTGTAAGTAATTACACCGCTTTCAGAAACATTAATATAAACTTCCATATATTTATTTTCTAAAATATTAATATATTTATAAGTTGCAGTTTCAAGTTCCTCTACTCTATATGTGTAATTTCCTGGTAAAATACTTTTTTCTGTAAAATTATATTTACCATCACCATCTGTATAAATGTCTTCGTGTTTGTTATTTTCATCTCTTTTTACTGTAAATTTAGTATTAGGTATTCCTTTTCCATTTGTTCCAACTTGTTTTTTTAGTATTTCAACATCTATATTTACTGGGTTTATAACAGTTAGCTCTAATTCATAAATTCCATTGCCATCATCATCATGACTTCTTACACTTACTAAATCATATAACTTACTATATTCTGTTTTATCTAATAATTTTGCATTTTTAGAATTATATATATCGCCTTCATAAATTTCAAAATAATCACGGCTAGTATTTGCTTCATCATCTTTAATTTTAAGAACACCATTAGCTTTTAGTTCAGTATAAACTTTTACAAATTTTCCTTCAAGTATATTTACATAAGCACTATTTGGTACAGTGTCATCTTCTGTAATATTAAATGTGTAAAATCCTTCTGACATATTTCGTTCTTCTATTTCTGTTCGAGCTGAAACTTCAGAGTTATCTAATAATGTTTTTATATTATCTCTTACAACGGTAAATTTAGTACCACTAATTTGGTTGTTTGCAGAATTTTTCTTAACGATATTCATAGTATATCTAACTGGATTTATTACATCTAATCTTACATGATTCTTTTCTGAATTATAGTTATCAACTTGTAATTTTATGTATTTATGGATATTGTCAATAACATTACTATCTACTGTTGAACCATCTATTTTTTCTATATAATACTTATATTGTTCATTAGATGCAAATTCTGTTCCACTTTTATCTGCAACTAATGATAACAACCCTTCATTAGAAACTTTTACATATGTAATTATTTTATGGCCTTCTAATATATTATCATATTGATTTCCCGCTGTATTTTTTTCTGTGATTTCATATTTATATATTCCTGGATCAACCCATTTATCGTTATCTAATACAATATCACCATTATTATTAGTTGTTTTTTCTGCTATACCTGATAATTCACTATTAATTTCGAATTCAACATTTTCTATTGAAGTTCCATCTGTTTGTTCTTTGTGAATGTCAAACTGCATAGTAATTGGATTTTCAATTTTTATAATCAATTTATTTATTGGATTAGTTTTATCTATCTCAACTGATGTATATTTTTCTAATCTTGCATATAATTCAGGTGCATTTTCTTTTGTTATTCGATTATTATTATTAAAATCATCTTCATAATTTGAACGATAAAAACTTACTTTTGGCTCTGTTATTTCGCCATTAGCCTTAACCCATACACTTACTTGCATATATTTGTTTTGTAGAATATTTGCATAATTAGCATCTGCTGGTCTATTTTCTTTTATTTTAAATGTATATTCTCCTTCACTAATTTTTGATTCTCTAAAATAAATTTTTCCACTTGAATTAGTAACTTCTGAATGTTTATCACTAAAACTACTTAATATAGTAAAGTCTGTATTCGCTATTGAGGCACCATCTTCTCCTGCTTGTTTTTTAAGTAATTCTATATCGATTTGAGTTGGATTCTCTAATGTAAAGTACATAGTTTGTATACCTTGAGAATCTGGATTTGTAATACCATATTCTAAGAAATCTAATGTTTTTATCGGTACTTGTTCTGAAGAACCATTAATTGATGGCCTTGAATAGTAAGACATTACTTCTTTTAAAGTTCCATCTGCATCTACTCTTACTATCACATACATCGTTTTATCAAAAACATTTACATATGCACTATTTTCTACTGTACGATTTTCTCTTATTCTATATTGAATTATAGATCCAGGTTTTAAATTTTCTTCAGTAAATTCCATTTGAGATAATCCATTTAAATAATGTGTACCAGAATGGCTACTTACAACTTCAATTTCTGTATTTAATAATCCATTTCCTGCTGTATCTTGTTTCTTTAATTTAAATTTATATTCAACAGGGTTTTCAACATATACATTTATTATTGGATATCCATCTTCTGCTGTACCTGGTTCAAATTTAATATATTTTAATATTTGTTCCTTTTCGGCACCATATAATTGCTTTCCAGCTGCTGTATCAACTACTACTGTACCTACAACACTTACATTGCCTTTTTCATCCATTCTTATCATTGCATTTACAATTTTATTTTCCAACACATTTTTATGACCTATAGCACTCTTAGATTCTTGGATTGTAAATGTAACAACTTCACCTGGTGCCATCTCAGTTACTATACGTTCTGATTTTGATTCACCATTTGTTATATCAGCATTACCTGATTTGCTTGATGTTATAGTAAGTTCTGCTCCACTTAATGGAACATAGTCACTTACATCTTCTGCATTTGGATTATATTCAATTTTAGTCATATCAACATAAAATTTTGCAGGATCCTTTACTGTTACCGATAAATTCCATATTCCATTTATTTTTTCTGTTATGACGTCTATTTTATCTAAATATTGATTTGTAATATTTTCACCATTTCTGTTACATACATAGTAGTTAATTGTTTCAACAGTTTCATTAACTAGCTCTTGATGGCTTACAAGTCTTAATTCACCTTCTCTATATATTGTTTGAGCAATTATATAATTATCTCCTAAAACATTTATATAAGGTGCTTGAACATCAGTTTCTTTAATTCTCCATGTTTGAGCGGTGTCATCTAATGGCATCATACTACCATTATTTCCAATTGTTAATATTTCAGAAGTTACAGTTGTTTGTTTACCTAATTTTACTTCTTTTGATTTTTCATTGCTATCAACAATTTCTTTTAAAATAGTTTCTATTGCATCATTATTATGATCTCTTTCAGCAATAGCTAAATCATAAGCTCTAACATTGTCGATTCTTTCAGCCGCTATTGTAGCTTTATCTACACCAATTTCTCCATTTTTGCTTTTCTTGTTAATAGTAACTTGGTATCCATATGGATTTACAATATATAAATCTATTAAATCTTTTTCTATTGTTAAATTAATATATCCACCTTTTATTAGCTCTTCTTCTGTATATAATTGTTCTGCATTTGCTTTCTTTTCTAGTCTAAATGTTGTATATCCTTCACCTTTTACCCTTGCATTTGCATCTGTTTGTATTTCAACATATAACTCATAACCTTGTAAAATATTAATGTATCCAAGTTTTGGTGTAACTTCCTCAACTTTATATTGATATGTAGTATCAGGTTCACAAATTCCGGATTCTACAAATACATTCTTTAAAGCTCCCCTATGCACAACCTCGTATTTACCATTTTCATTAAGTTTACTTACAATAAAGTTTGGTGCACCTTCTCCATCTACAGTATGTAATAGTGTTCCCAATTCATCAGTTTTATACATTCTAAAAGCATATACTTCTGTTGGATTTGGTATTTTCAATACAACTGTTGAACCTTCTACAGATGTTGATAATCCTTCTAATTCAGTTACACCTACTGATGAAGTTGGATTTAACGTAACTGTTATTCTATCTGCTGTAATTTGTTCAGGAGATGTTAAACCTGATGTATCAACTCTAAGTAAAATCTCTGTATCCTCTAATTTTGTTACTCCAGTTGGTACATTTTCTTCTCTAATTACATAATTTTGTATTCCATTAGTAAGCTCTACATTGTCTATATATATGTATCCATTTTCATCTGTAACAAGATTATTACCATTTTCATCACGTATTGGAAGTAAATCTGGTCCCAAAATTCCAAATTCAATTCCTGGTATTCCAATTAGATTGTCTTTGCCGTCAACTTTGTCTGTTACTTTTAATAATGCTATTTTTAATGTTTTTTCTTCATTTAGTATATAGAAATCTATTACATTCTTATCATCGTTAACTTGTAATCCTATTTTATCTCCAAGATATTTCTTTTTACTATTTGATATATCATTTCCATTTTGATCTTTAATTTCAAAATATGTTGCATTTGGAGCATCATTTATTAATCCAATTTCGTCTGTTGTTATATATAAATGAACAACGCAACCTTCAAATATATTAGTATATCCTTCTCTTGAAGAATGTTCTATAATCTCATAATGATATGTTGTATTGCTATTTGCCAAATTGTTAAAGAATTGAAAATCAGATAATATTTGCTCATCATATATTATTTCTTCAACTGGTGATACTTGTTTTACTGTGAATGTAGCTCCTGGTAAACCTTCTAAACCACTCCACATTACATTTCCATTTGCATCTTTAGGAATATCTTTTTTAAATTGTTTTTTATACAATTTAACTGTACAAGGTATTTTATTATTTGCCCAATTTAATTTTACATTTGTATTTTCAGTATTTAGTGAAATTACACTGCTATGTGTATTGTTAACATATGGTACATATGAATCTGAATCTTTTGGCATTATTGCAATAATACTTCCTGTTATAGTTCTATCAACATTTGTGTGTATTCTTACAATAACCTTTTGGTATGTTGAATTATAATTTGCAGGTACTGTATTTTCACTAACTTCATAATAATATGTATCACCTAACTTTACTGACTCCACAGAATCAATTGATAAATTCTTATTATTTGCATTTGTTGTAATATCTGATAATGTTTCTACATCAGTTCCTGATGCAAATTTATCTATTATACCATTCAAGTTGATATTATTTGTTTCTTTTTCTACAAAGTATCTTCTTACCCCAAATACAGCACCAGTTACACCTTGTTCTGAATTTGTTTCATGTTTATTTAATGTAAAGTTCATAGGTATTGCACTTCTTGGATTTGGTATATTTACTGTATAAGAGTTATTTCCATTATCTACAAATAATTTATTACCTGTATTTTTAGTATATTGACTTAAAATTGCCATAGTTTTCATTTTGTCAGTTACAGAGCCGTTTTTACTATAATCAACTTTCCATTCGCTTTTTGCAGATACAACGCCATTTTCATCAATATTTATTAATAATTCTATATACATCTTATTTAAAATATTATCATAGCCTGGAGCTGCTTCTGTTTCATATATTTCATATTTATATTTTGTATTTATTGTTTGATTTTGTCTGTTTACTAAATATTCTCCTAAATCACCTAATTTTGCATTATCTAGTATAGTTTTTCCATTTTCTTTGATAGTAAATTTTGCATCTTTAATAGGATTATTTTCCATATCTACTTTTTTAACATTAAAACTATAATTTTGTTTAGGCTCATTTCCTATAACTACAGTTACTGTTGTTCTATCCCCACTAATCTCATATGTAATATTTTTTACTAATTCTTCTTGTCTTGCATGATCATCAGAATAATTATCAGTAGTTTTAGTACATCTTGAAGATAATTCAACATTATCAATAACATATGCAGTTTTACTATCATTCATTTTAGTACTTACTCTAGCTGATATAACATAATCTGTTAGTACAACATATTTACCTATCAAATCACTAGGTAAAGAAATTTCATTTATTTCGTATGTAGCTCTAATTATATTATTTATAGGTTCATTTGTAGCAATAACAGCAATACCTTGAGCATTTGTTGTTTTTGTAAACTCTTCATTATTTCTATAAGTTCCTTTAAATGTTACTCCACTCATTGTATTACCAGTTACAGAATCTACCTTCTTTATTTGCACAGAATATTTACCAATCATTTCTTTATTTTTTATTTTAACAGTTATTAAATTATCTGCATTAACTACAAGTCCTATATTTACAGTTCTTCCATCAATTAAAGTAACACCGTTTAGTTGTACATTAGCACCATTTTGTTCATCAACTATTACTTCATTTGTTGTTTTATTGGTACCTTCTTCTGTTAATTTAACCTTATCTATTACATATTTATTACCACTTATTTTCTTTTTAACTTCTAAAATTAAGTTATTTTTTAATTTTATAACTTTATCATCACCTGAACTTACCTCACTAATAATAAATTTATCGGTAGTATCTAGAGTTTCTTTAGTTATTGCTTTATAAATTATTTCTGTATTACCACTACTATCAGTTGTTTTTGGATATACTATACTTTTACTATCGTTAGTTTCATTTTTATCTGTTATATTAAAACTAACTCCTTGTTTATTTACAGTAGTTCCGTCATTTTTTTCCACCACTTTATTAAGTTGTAATTTATAACCTCCTTCTTTTGATGGATTTTTTACTGTTAGTGTAAGAATACCTTTTGTATCAAATCCTAATATACAAACAGTATCTTTACCATTTTTAGTTTTTACGTTAAATAATAAGTTATTACTATTTGAAGCAAAATCAACATTAAGTTCCTTATACATATTGCCTTCTACACTTGTATAATTAATTCCAACTTTTTTAATAACGTATGCAGTTTTATCAGCATTAATACCTTTAAATACAGTTATAGTAATTGGATTTTCTAAAATTGAAATATTTTTTGTATCTTCATTTTCTAATTCTTCAATTTTGTATACATCATTAACATTAACATTATCTTTAGTAATTTTAACTGCACCATTTACTTCTTTTTCTTCACTAACATTGATTTTACCAGTTGTTTGATCTGTATATTTTATATTTTCATTATCATTTATTTTAAATGGAATATTTCCTATTACTGCATTTTTTTCAATGTTGGTATATCTTTTTATCAATACAAAATTATAATTTCCTTCTAAATCATCATTTGGTATTGTTACTGAGATATTATTACTGTTATCAATAGCTACAACTATATCTACAGTTTTTATGTTATCTGCTAATTTTACCCCTTTAAGAGTAACACTTTTATTAGAATCAGATACAATTAGCTCTTGTTTATTAGTTGTATTTACTTCGCTTACAACAATTTTAGAAACATTATAAGCGCTATTATTTTCATTTTTATAAACACTTAATTTTATTGGATTCTTTAGTTTTAAATAATCATCAACATCCATTTCTGTAATAGTATATATATCTGTTTTGCTTAGACTTGTTTGATTATTTTGAAGCTCTGTTTCGCCATCTTTAACAATAAATACCTCACCATTTGTTACAGATAAAACACCATTTGTTACATTTGTTGTACCTGTTCTTTGGGCATTCCTTATAGTTGATGATATACCAAACTTAGCATTTCCTATTGGTGAATTATTAGTTTTTCTTACTTTTTTCAAATTAATTGAATATTTACCTTCTATTCTTGTATTTTCTACTGAAGGAATTTTTGTAATTTCAGTATTATAACTATCTTTTGTAATTATTACTTCAACAGGCTCAGTGTATTTTATATAACCTTTTGGAGCTTCAGTTTCAACAATCCAAAACCTAGAAGAAGCAGTATTGAAATCATAATCATATACTTCGGCCTTTGTTTCGCTATGAGTTTTTTTGTTTGATTCATTAGCATTAGCATCTCCACCAAATTCTAATCCAGTAAACTCAACAATACCATTTACATCAGACGTTCCAACAAGATCATTAGTAGTATCATTTCCATTTGCATCTTTAACCTTTATAAATTTATTGTTTCTCGCATTTGCTTCTGAAGTTGCAATTTTGAAAGTTGCACCTTCTAGAGGAACTAATTTGTCATTTATAGTTTCGTATTTTAATACTTTTATTCCACCTGTGTGAACTTCTGGTGTTTCAGAATATTTATAAATATCTCTTGTTGCACCATTATTAACAGTTAAAGTTGCTCTGTTTGGAACTTCTTTATTTAGTGCAATAATATTGCCATTATCATCTTTTGCAAAAGATGTTTTAAATCTTATTTCCAATTTTGCATTTTCACGTAATAAATTTGATGCACTTATATTTTCATTGACAAATGAAAATTTTAATTTCCTTTCTGCAGGAATATAACTTAGCAAATAATCCTTTCCTGGAGTTAACGTCCTATCATTATACGTTTCATCTCCAAGTATTTTTACAGATATTTTATCTATTCCAGAAAAAATTAACCTATTATCTATTATATCAGTGATTATATATTTTTTTAAATCACTAATTTGTTCAGGAATTGTAGATTGAATTACCCAATCATGTTCTGTATTTGCATCATATCCAGAATCTTGATTTTTTATATTTTTTACACCTTTATGTATTATTGGCACTGGAATATTTTCAGCTTCAATTAATATTTCTCCTGGCTTTATATCAACTTTTTTAGTATTCGCTATTGTGTTTATTGTTTTAGTTTCTAACTCATATTGTTTTGTTTTATCATTCCATATACTTGTAGCCTCAAAAATAATTGGTGCTGAAAGTTCCATATATCCTGTTGGTGCTTGAGTTTCGGTTACTGTAACTTCATATGCTATACCTTCTTTTTCTATTTTTAAATTATCAAATGAAATTTCACCATTTTTAGTCACATATTCTTCTGTTCCATCTAATGTTTTTCCATCATTACCATATATTAAAACAGTTTGATTATTCTGTTTATTTTTAATTTTTATAGTAAACTTAGCTCCATTTAACTTTTCTTCAGTTCCCTTTTTATATTTAATTAATTTAAAGTTAAATGATCCTAATTTTGGTGTATTATATGCCTTAACATTTATTAAATTTGAATCTATATTAATATTCGCTTTATTTTGAATCTGTTCTTCCTTACTTACTAATAGATAAGAATTTCCCTCTACACGTGAAGTAGCCTCAAACGAAATTGTACCAATTCCAATATAACCTGTAGGAGGTGTTTCTGTTAATGTTATCGTATATGTTTTTCCAGCACCTTCAATTGCAAGACCTGTAATTGGTGTAGTTAATCGTCCATCACTTCCTGTTTCATATTCTTTCTTACCATCTATTGCATTTCCATTTTTATCTTTTAATATTACCTCTTGTCCATTTATTATTTCAGCAATTTTTATTTTAAATTTAGCTCCTTTTAATGGTTCTGTTGTTTCAGCTTTATATTTAATTAGTTCAAAATTAAAAGATCCTTCTTTTGTTGTATTATAGCACTCAACTGAAATTAATCCAGCATCTATACTTGCTTTAACTTTTTTATTTTCCAAAACCGGATTTTCTGCAGATAAGATATATCCATCATTTGTTTCAACAGATCGTGCTGTAAATTCTACTTCTCCAGCACCAATATAGCCTTCAGGAGCTGATGTTTCTACTATATGAACATGATATTCTTTATCTGCTGCATCTATTTGCAATCCAGAAAGTTCTTCTTTTGGATTTCCTTCTTCGTCAGTTCCAAATATTAAATATCCATTTGTTCCTGTTAAATATTCTGTAGAACCATTTATTGCATTTCCATTTTCATCATTTAAATATACTTTTGAATTATTTTTATTTTCGTATATTTCAATTTTAAATTTAGCATTAGCTAATGGTGTTTTTGTTCCCTCAATATATTTTATTAATTGAAAATTAAATGTACCTGCTTTTGGTTTATTTGGAACTTTAACATTAATCGTAACATCAGTTTGTGATGTGGTAACTATTTCATTTTTATTATTACTCATTTCACTTAAATTTTTTCTAGTTCCACTTATTCCTGTTTGTGTATTATTTGTATTAATTAATGCAAATGAAGTATCTTTTGTAGCAATATATCCAGATGATTCTTCTGAATATGTTACTGGTACTACAACCTTATAATCAATTTCTGTAAATTTATCAGGTGCTTTTGTTTCTGTAACAACAAAATAATATGTCTTATCTAAATCTGCTCTTTGAATTTTTATTTCATTTAATTTTGTTGTTATACCTGTAATAGCTTCCAAATCGTTTGTTTCAATTATATTACCATTACTATCTTTTAATTCAACTTCATCTGATAAAGTAATATTACCATTTTGCTCTGTTTTTTTACTATAAACATTTACATCAAAACGTGTTGTTTCATCTTTTATTATTTTTCCGCTAATATCATTTTTTGTAATTTGAAAATTATATGTTCCATCTTTTTTAGGATTTTTAATTGTAAATACTACTGTATCTTTTGCCTCTTCTTTTATTTCAGGATTTTTGTAGTAATTATATCTGTCATCATCTTTTCCAATAAAATATGTCCTATTCGAATTATATAAATTACCATTATAATTACCGATCATTTCAAAGTTTCCATCAGTTGTTATTTTTGTATATGCAACTCCCCATACGTCTTCTAATTTATTTATATATCCAGTTGGAGGTGTTTTTTCTTTAATAAAAATACCATCTAATGTAGAACCCAAATCAAAATCACCTAATTCTAAAGTTTCTCCAGATGCTATAGTGCCTTTGTTGCTTTGGCCTAGCTCAATTTCAAATTCACCACCAAGTATTTCATTTTCGTCCATATCTTGTTTAACTACTTTTACTTTTACAGTTTTTTGTCTTTTATTAGGAATTGTTAATGTTACATTTCCATTTTGTACTGATAATTCTGCCTCTTTCTCTGTACCATCACTTAATATAATTGTTTGCTTTACTGAATCTCCATTATTATACGCAGTATCTCCAAGTTTAAAGTTTGCACTTGTTGCTATATATTTATTTTTTTCAGCATTTAATCCTTTACTTACTGATATAGTAATTGGTTGAGCTAATTTTATTATTTTTATATCAGTATCAACATTATCTGGTAGTATAACTTCCTCAATTGTATATGAGTCCTCATTATTTAAATTATCATTTGTAATTGTTTTTGTTGCAACAACTACTTCTCCATTATCATCTGTTGGGTCAGAATTTGTTCCATTTATTTTAAACTGAACTCCACTTATTGACTTTTTATTTTGATCTACCTTTTTTATATTTAATTGATATTTACCTGTAATTGGTGGGTTTTTTATTGTAAATACAAGAGTATCGCCCTCCATTTTAGGATTTTCTAAATAATTATATAAATCATTACTTTCATCAATTAAATTTGTTTTATTTTCAGAATAAATTTTTTTGCTATTATCTAATTCAAAATTTCCATCTTCATCTACTCTTATTCTTGCACTTACCCAATTTGTGCCCATCACATTAATATGTCCAGTTGGAGGTGTTACCTCTTTTAAATATATTTGTTGAAAATCCTCTCCATATGGTAAATTTTGTAAATCAATTTTTTGGTTTGCAACTATTTGGGTATACTCCCATCCTCCTGCATTAATTTCAAATTCTCCACCTTCTAATATTGTTCCTTGATTATCTTTTTTTACAACTTTAGCTTTTATTTTCTTTGTATTCTGATTTGGTATTGTTACTATAACTACGCCATTATTTATAGCTAATTGAATATATATTTCCTTATTATTTTCTAAATATGCTTTTTTAGTTATTGTTCCTAAATTATTTGTAGCTATATTATTTGCATCATCTTCGAAATATGCTTGACTTGCTATATATTCGTTTCCATCTGCGTTTAATCCCTTATTTACTACTATAGTAATAGAACCTTTTAGTTTTACTAAACCGTTATTTTTTCCTAAATCTACTTCAGATATTGTGTATTTATCACTATTTAAGATATCTTTTGTTGTAATTGTTTTTGTTGCTACAGTTACTAGTCCATCATTATCTGTTTCTGGTGTAACTTCATTATTTACTTTAAATTTAACTCCGCTTAAAGGTTCATTTTTTAAATTTACTTTTTTTATTTTAACATCATATTTTCCAGTAATTAATTCATTTTTCCATGAAATAGTTAATGCATTTCTATTGAATTCAAATCCTACCTTATAATTCACACTGTCATTTGTAACATTTCCATCTTTATCTATTCTAAACCAAGTATTACTTGAGTTTTGATTTACGTCTTTAATAGTTCCATTTGCATTAAAACCATTTTTTACAAATTGAATTTTACTTATACCAACTTTATTATTTCCGTTCTCATCTGTGTATACACCTTTATATACTCTTAGTCCAATTTCCCAATTTGTATCAGATTTATATCCCCCTGGAGGCGCAATTTCTTTTATTGTATAATAATCATATTTATCTTGGCCATATTCTTTTATAGTAATTTCTCCATTACTATCACTACCATTATTTGAAAATTTCAATCTAGCAAGTGCTTTTTCTTTACTAACTGATACTGAATTATTTCCTTGATCTGTATCTGTATATCCATAACCATTTACTGTATCACTTGCATTTAAGTATTGTTTTATTTCATACTTTGCTCCGCCAAGTGCATTCTTATATTTATCTTCCATTGTTGTTGCAGAGTCATTGCTATCATTAGAATCTTTTTTTACAATGTTTAAATGGTATGAACTAGAATCATATAATGTAAAACCAACATAACCTTTTCCGCCTTTATCTGCAAGAGATACAGCTGGATCTCTATTTGTAACACAAACTCCATTCGACCCATTACACTCAATACTCCAATATGGACTATTATCATTTTTAACTACAAATTGCAATTTTGTATTTACTATATCTTGTGATACACCAATATCAACTAAATGCTTTTTTATTTCATTTACATCATTATATTTTCCTATGTAGAACCACATATGGTCAAAACCATCATCTGGATTTTGAGAAACAACCACAGTTCCTTCTGCAATATTATTTTGCTCAATCCATTCAGCATAAGTTATGTCTGTTTGATAATCTGTTATTTTTGCAATAGGTTGACCATTAATCCATTTAATTTCATATGGATATTTATTTGCACCACTTTGGTATGGTATCCATGCTCTTGGTCCAATTGGTATTGGACCAGCTCTCATCAATACATTTGAACCATTTCTTTCAAAATAACCATCACAAAAATTAGTTAATCTTATCCCTAAATGTCTTAATGTTCCATAAACTAATCCCGTACATTCCAAAGAACTAGGATTTTCTTCGTACCACGCAGTGCTAGTTTTATCTCTAATACTAATATTTGGATTCCAAGCATCAGTATACCCGCAACTTTCCTTGTTCCCATGTTCTTACACCATAATATTTTGTTGCCTCTTTTATAATATCAGCACCAGTTAATGAAGGTATTATATAGTCATTTTCAATGGTACCAAAATTTTTTGCATTAAGATATGTTTGGTTATCATAATATTTACTTGCATAATATTCTTTATCTTCGCCTAACTGTATGTTATTATTAATAATTTTGCTTTGCATAAAAATTCCAATATATCCAGCTATAATTATTAATACAACTATTGCAAGTATACATATTTTTTTTATTAACGCTTTCCCTTTCATAATTGTTTCTCCTTTCAAAATTACAATGCTACTTATATTTTAAATTTATTTAAAATATAGTCAAATTCGCAAAGTTGATGTTTTTTTGTATTATTTGTACGGAAACCACGTTTTATGACGTATATTACATCTTTATTACATTTTTATGCATTTTTTGAAATATATACAGGTATTTTATTTTTTTATCAATTTAAATTTCACAAACTTAAATATCCCTAGCGTTATTTCAAAATTATAAATTTATAAAAAATTCCATTTCTTTTTTTCTTTAATCTATTGACATAACTTACAAAATGATATAAAATTTTAAACATGGTAACGCAACTGTAGCTTAGCTGGATAGAGCGTTCGGCTACGAACCGGAAGGTCGGGGGTTCGAATCCCTCCAGTTGCACCATTTATAATTTTTTTGCAAGTTTTAAGCATTATTTACAATTAAACTAAAGCTATAATTAGTTATTATATTCTTTGTAGATTTGCTTTTAAAATTTTTTTAAGTTTTTTTAAAAAATATATTGACAAAATTTGCAAATAAGTTTATAATAAGTCTTGCATTCAGCAATGCACAAAAATAAATAATATGAATCATTTGGGTCATTAGCTCAGGTGGTAGAGCACTTGACTTTTAATCAAGTTGTCCGCAGTTCGAGTCTGCGATGGCTCACCAAAATATTTAGGATTTGCAAAAATCCTAAATATTCATATTATTTATCTGGCCCGTTGGTCAAGCGGTTAAGACATCGCCCTTTCACGGCGGAGACATGAGTTCGATTCTCGTACGGGTCACCAATTTAATATATGCCACTTTAGCTCAGCTGGTAGAGCAACTGACTTGTAATCAGTAGGTCGTCTGTTCGAATCAGACAAGTGGCTCCAATACTTAAAATCAGGCTTGTTTTAAACTTGTCTGATTTTTTGTTATATTACTTTGTCCAAACTGCCATTCTCTAACAAGTACTTATGAGAGTGCTAATTTAAACCATGGCAGAAGTGGTAGAAAAAAGTATACGAAAGGAGAAATTGATGAATAAAGTAATACTTGTAACTGGTGGTTCAAAAGGCATTGGAGCAAATATTGCCCAAAATCTTGCCAAAAAAGGACATACCATTATTTTAAATTATAATAAATCTGAGGAAGAAGCAAAAAAAATTCAATCTGATTTGGCAGAAAAAAATATAAATATTGATATATTTAAAGCTGACATCACTAATCATTTTGAAGTCACAAAATTGGTTAATTTTTGTATTAGTAAATATCGTAAAATAGATGTACTTATTAATAATGCTGGAATATCACAAACAAAGTTGTTTACAGATATTTCAGATTTAGAGTGGAACCATATGCTACAAACTAATTTAACATCTGCCTTCTACACTATTAAGGACACCTTACCATGTATGATACATAATAAATCTGGATGTATTATTAATATTTCATCTGTTTGGGGATTAGTAGGCTCTTCATGTGAAGTACATTATGCTGTGTCGAAAGCAGGTTTAGATGCTATGACAAAATCTCTTGCAAAAGAACTGGGACCTTCAAATATTAGAGTAAATAGCATTGCTCCTGGAATTATAAATACAGATATGAATAAAAATTTAACTGAAGAAGATTTGCAAAACATAACCCACGAGATACCTTTAGAAAGAATCGGAAATCCACAATCTATAAGCAAATGCGTAGAATGGTTAATAGAAGATGATTACACCACTGGGCAAATTATTTCTATTAATGGTGGATGGGTAATTTAAAATAAATCTTTATAGTAGTTTAACTTTATAATAAAAAATTTATTATTCATGAATTATTATTCATGAAAGAGAACAACAATATTATTGCAATAAATGTACGGCGATTTTTCTTAATTTTGAAAAATCGCCTTGTCTTTTACGAATTCACCAATCCCAAAGTCAAAATTCCAATATTATTTTCATATATATTATCAAACTGCGATATTGGCAAAGGATTCTCCCCCATTCCTGCTTCGATAGTATACCCAGGCCTATTAAAACTTTGTATAAACCAATCCTTATATCCAGCAAAACTTGAATTGTATGGCGTATCCGCTAATAAGTATCCGCTTGAAGCAGCAAATTGCCTTCCTATATATTCTGAATTTGGAGGGTTAAAATTTTGAAATTTCCAATATATTTCTTCACCTTGTGTGTGATATGCAATTACAAGTCTAAAGTTATGTTGTAGTGTAAAATTGTATACTGCTTTTGATTCTGGCTCTGTAAGAGGTCCGTATCCTACAAAATCTCTTGGAGCTGGTTTATTAAAACCTTGTGAATACTTTATTTCCCTAGCGTTTTCCCATCCAGCTGGAAATTGTAAATTTAAATCCACACCATTAATATTTGCTTTCCAACCACTTGGAAATGGTATATCTGGAAAATTGCTTGAAATTTCTTGGGCTTTTTTATATGCATTTTCCACATTTTTTATACTTCCTGTTACTAAATCTACTCCATCTGGATTTACCATTGGTACTATATATAATGAAGTTGAATAAAATAAAGCCCTAGCATTATATCCATATATAGTGCTTCTATTTACAAATGCTCTTGAGTACTCTTCTACAAATTTCATTAATACTGGTGTTGTTATCCATTCATTTGCGTGAAATGCTCCATTATAAAAAACTTCTCTATTACCTTGACCAATTCTTATATATACAAGAGGTTTACCTAGAACACTTCTTCCTATTTCTCCTATCTCCAAAAATGGATACACTATTTTTAAGTCATTTACATCTTTAAGTAAAATATTTGAATTATAATTTATATTAGTTTTAACAATATCTCCTACGGGAATAATAATTTGGCGTCCTATTACCAAATTATAAATATCTATATTTGGATTTGCTACAATAATTCTATTCACTGTTGTTCCAAACTCATTAGCTAATTTATATATTGTATCATATTGTTTTATTGTATAATAAAAATATCCACTATCCAACTCCATAATACCTCCATGCTTTTTTATAATATATGAATTTTAATTACAATTGTTCTAAAAATTTCAAAAATCTACCTTTCCTATAAAAATTAGAATTTTAATGATGAGGATTTACCTTTTTTATTACTTCAAAAAAATACGCTTTTGAGGCTTTTTTATTGAGCCTCTTTTCTTATGTCTTCTTTTCTAGTAAAAAACGAAATTTCCTATAACCAAAAAAGGACGATTTCTTATCTTTTAAATTTTTTAAAGATAAGAATCCATCCTTTTTCTTATATTTTTTATTCTACAACTAATTCTTCAGATGAGTCTTCGTTATTTGAGCTTTCTGCATTTTCTTCATTTTGCTCTTGCTCATTATCTAGTTCTGTTTTTATTTGTGTGTCTTGGTATACTTTCATTCCTGTTCCAGCTGGAATTAACTTACCTATGATAACATTTTCTTTAAGTCCAATTAATTCATCTGTCTTACCTTTTATAGCAGCTTCAGTTAATACTTTTGTTGTTTCTTGGAATGATGCTGCTGATAAGAAGCTTTCTGTTGCTAGGGATGCTTTAGTTATACCTAGTAATACCCTCTTACCTGTTGCAGGTGTTTTTCCTTCTGCTATTACTCTGTTATTTTCTTCTTCGAAGTCATACATATCTACAAGTGATCCTGAGAACATTGTTGTATCACCATTATCTTCTACTCTTACTTTTTTAAGCATTTGTCTTGCTATTAATTCAATATGTTTGTCATTTATATCAACACCTTGGTTTCTATAAACTTTTTGAACTTCTGTAATTAAGTAATTAAATACGCCATTTGGTCCTTTTATTGCAAGTATTTCTGCTGGATTTATAGAACCTTCTGTTATTGGATCTCCTGCTAAAACTTCATCATCTTCTCTAACATGTAATTTTGATCCAAAAGGTATTACATATGTTTTTGAATCGTCTTTTCCTGTTACGATAACTTCTTTTTTGTTCTTTTCTTCTTTTATTTTAACAGTTCCATCTATTTCAGATATTATAGCTAATCCCTTTGGTTTTCTAGCTTCAAATAATTCTTCAACTCTAGGAAGACCTTGTGTAATATCTGCAACACCGGCAACACCACCAGAGTGAATTGTTCTCATTGTAAGCTGTGTACCTGGTTCACCAATTGATTGAGCTGCTATAATACCTACGGCTTCGCCTATGCTTACATTTTCACGTGTTGCAAGTCCCATTCCGTAGCACTTAGCACATACTCCATGTTTTGTTCTACATCCTATTACAGAACGAACCATTACTTTTTCAATTCCTGCTGCAACTATTTGTGATGCAATTTTATCAGTAATCATAGTATTTGTATCAACTATTACTTCATTAGTTTCAGGATTTACTATATCTTCTAATACATATCTTCCAACTAATCTTTCTTCTAATTTTTCAACTACTTGATTTCCATCTTTAATTGTTGATATTTCAAGTCCATCATGTGTTCCACAATCATTTTCTCTAACAATTATATTTTGTGATACATCAACAAGTCTTCTTGTTAAGTATCCAGAATCGGCTGTTCTTAGAGCTGTATCTGAAAGTCCTTTACGAGCACCGTGTGCTGCGATGAAGTATTCGATTGGGCTTAATCCCTCTCTGAAGCATGATGTAATTGGAATTTCAACAGTTTTACCAGTCGTACTCGCCATAAGTCCACGCATACCTGCGATTTGTTTTAACTGGTCTAAGTTACCTCTGGCTCCAGATTCACTCATCATATAAACTGGGTTTAATTTTTCAAAGTTATTTTTCATTGCAACTTTTACGTCATCTGTTGCTTTACTCCAGATTTTGATAACTGCGTTATAACGCTCATCATTTGTTATTAAACCACGTTTATATTGTTTTGTAATATTATCAACTTGTTTATATGCTTCTTCAATAATTGTTTTCTTTTCTTCTGGTACTTTAACATCATTAACTGAAACTGTTATAGCTCCTAGTGTTGAATATTTATAACCAGTAGCTTTAATGTAGTCTAATAATTCTGCTGTTTCGCTTAATCCATGTACATTTATAGAGTTTGCTATTATTTTTCCAAGATTTTTCTTTGTTACTACAAAGTTTATTTCTGGTTCAAATTCTGTTTCTGGATTTGTTCTATCAACAAATCCTAAGTCTTGTGGAATTCCTTTATTGTATATAATTCTTCCAACTGTTGTTTTTACTTTTCCAAATCTTTCTGTTCCATCTTCATCTACTTTGCTCATTTTAACAAATATAGCTGCATGCATTCCTAAGTCATGATTTTCATGTGCTATTACAGCTTCTTCTGGTGATGCAAAATAATTTCCTTCTCCTGGCTCTCCTTCAACTTCCATTGTTAAATAGTAAGCTCCAAGTATCATATCCTGTGTAGGAACTGTTACTGGTTTACCATCTTGTGGTTTTAATAAGTTGTTTGTAGAAAGCATTAAGTATCTTGCTTCTGCTTGTGCTTCTGGTGATAATGGTAAATGTATAGCCATTTGGTCACCATCAAAGTCAGCATTGAATGCTGTACAAACTAATGGATGAAGTTTAATAGCTCTACCTTCAACTAGTACTGGCTCGAATGCTTGAATACCTAGTCTATGTAGTGTAGGAGCACGGTTTAACATTACTGGATGATCTTTTATAACATCTTCTAATATTCCCCATACTTCTGGATGTAATCTTTCTACCATTCTTTTTGCATTTTTTATGTTGTGGGCAATTCCTCTTCCAACTAATTCTTTCATAACAAATGGTTTAAATAGCTCTACTGCCATTTCCTTTGGAACACCACATTGATAAATTTTTAGCTCTGGTCCTACAACTATAACTGAACGTCCTGAGTAGTCAACACGTTTTCCAAGTAGGTTTTGACGGAATCTACCTTGTTTTCCTTTTAACATATCTGATAATGATTTTAATGGTCTGTTTCCAGCACCTGTTACTGGTCTTCCACGTCTTCCATTATCTATTAGGGCATCTACAGATTCTTGTAACATTCTTTTTTCGTTTCTTACAATTATTTCTGGTGCTCCAAGCTCTAATAATCTTTTTAACCTGTTATTTCTGTTTATAACTCTTCTATATAAATCATTTAAGTCTGATGTTGCAAATCTACCACCATCTAATTGAACCATTGGTCTAAGCTCTGGTGGAATTACAGGAACTACATGCATTATCATCCATTCTGGTCTATTATTTGATAGTCTGAATGATTCTACTGTATCTAATCTTTTTACAAGTTTAGCCTTTTTTTGTTCGCTTGCTTTTTCTAGCTCTTTCTTTAATTTTTCTGATAGTTTATCTAGGTCTATTTCTGCTAATAATTTATATAAAGCTTCTGCTCCCATTTCAGCTTTGAAAGATCCTCTTCCGTATTTTTCTTCTGCTTCATGAAATTCTTTTTCAGATAATACTTGAGCTTTTATTAATCCTGTATTTCCTTTATCTGTAACTATGTATGATGCAAAATATACAACTTTTTCTAAGTTTCTTGGAGAAATATCAAGCATTAAAGCTATTCTACTTGGTATGCCCTTAAAATACCAAATATGTGCAACTGGTGCTGCAAGCTCAATATGTCCCATTCTTTCTCTTCTTACTTTAGATTTTGTAACTTCAACTCCACATCTGTCACAAACTATTCCTTTATATCTAACTCTTTTATATTTACCACAATGGCATTCCCAGTCTTTTGTTGGTCCAAATATTCTTTCGCAAAATAGACCATCTTTTTCTGGTTTTAAAGTTCTATAATTTATAGTCTCTGGTTTTTTTACTTCACCTTTTGACCATTCTCTTATTAATTCATCTGATGCTAATCCAATTTTAATTTTATCGAAATTTTCTAATTCCTCCATTATAATAGGGGCCCCCTTTCAAAACAGTCTGTCTGTTTTGTCCTTATGCACATTGGGGACGTTAAAATGTGCAACACTATCTTTTTATTTGCACATTTCAACGTCCCCCTAATGTGCAACAATTTTCTATTATATATATTCCTTCATAATTTAAATATACACCGCTGTACAATTCATAGAAGAAATTTAAATTACTACTTCAAATATATTATTCAATTATTTTTATACTATTATTCTTCATCATCAAAGCCATCATCTATCATTAAATCATCTGATAATTCATCTTCTTCAAATGAATCTTCATCATATGAATCTTCATCAAAAGAATCGTCATCATCAATACTTGTAAATATCTCATCACTTTCTGAATCTTCATCAGCTTCTATGTAGCTATCTTTTATTTCAGATTCATCTACTATTGTATCATCTACCACTTTTTTATCTTCTATATTAAAGTCTATTCCATCTTCTATATTTTCTTTTAATTCAAGCTCTTTATCATCTTTAGTATATAAACGAATATCTAATCCTAAAGATTGAAGCTCTTTTACAAGTACTTTAAAGCTTTCTGGAACACCTGGTTGTGGTATATTTTCACCTTTTACAATAGCTTCATATGTTTTTACTCTTCCTACAACATCATCTGATTTTACAGTTAACATTTCTTGTAATGTGTATGCTGCACCATATGCTTCTAGTGCCCAAACTTCCATTTCTCCGAAACGTTGACCACCAAATTGTGCTTTACCTCCTAAAGGTTGTTGTGTTACAAGTGAGTATGGTCCTGTTGAACGAGCATGTATTTTATCATCAACTAAGTGGTGAAGTTTTAACATATACATTACACCAACTGTAATTGGGTTATCAAATAAGTTTCCTGTTCTACCATCACGAAGCCATCTTTTTCCATCTTTGGCTAATCCAGCTTGCTCTAATAAATCTTCTATTTCTTCAGATTTTGCACCATCAAATACTGGTGTTTCAACTTTAAATCCTAAGGCTTTTGCTGCCATACCTAAGTGAACTTCAAGCACCTGTCCTAAGTTCATACGAGATGGAATACCTTGTGGATTTAATACTATATCTACTGGTGTACCATCTTCTAAGAATGGCATATCTTCTTCTGGTAATATTCTTGAAATAACACCTTTGTTACCATGACGTCCAGACATTTTATCACCAACAGATATTTTTCTTTTTGTTGCAATATAACATCTTATTACTTGGTTAACTCCAGGTCCTAATTCGTCAGAATTTTCTCTAGTAAAGATTTTTACATCTACTATTGTTCCTGCTTCTCCATGTGGTACACGAAGTGATGTATCTCTTACTTCCCTAGCTTTTTCTCCGAATATTGCACGAAGTAATCTTTCTTCTGCAGTTAATTCTGTTTCTCCTTTTGGAGTAACTTTACCAACTAAAATATCTCCAGGTCTTACTTCTGCACCAATTCTTATTATTCCATCTTCGTCAAGATCTTTTAATCCATCTTCACCAACATTTGGAATATCTCTTGTTATTTCTTCTGGTCCTAATTTAGTATCACGGCATTCGCAATCATATTCTTCTATATGTATTGATGTATATACATCTTCTTTTACTAGTCTTTCACTTATTAATACAGCATCCTCGTAGTTGTAACCTTCCCATGTCATGAATGCGATCAATACGTTTTTACCAAGAGCCATTTCACCATTTTGTGTTGAAGGTCCATCTGCTAATATTTCTCCAGCTTTTACTTTTTCACCTTTAGCTACTACTGGTCTTTGGTTTATACATGTTCCACCATTTGTTCTTTTGAACTTACGTAATTTATATTTGTCAAGAACATTATTTTTATTTCTTACAATAACTTCATCACCAGTTACTTTTTCAACTATACCGTCATTTGTAGCAACTACTGTGATTCCAGAATCTTTAGCTGCTCTGTATTCAATACCTGTTCCTACTATTGGTGATTCTGGCATTAATAATGGAACTGCTTGACGTTGCATGTTTGATCCCATTAGTGAACGCTTAACGTCATCATGCTCTAAGAATGGTATCATTGCTGCAGCTACGGAAACAAGTTGTTTTGGAGATATATCTATGTAATCAACTTGCTCTCTGTTAACTTCTAAGATTTCTTCTTTAAATCTTGCTCTAATTCTGTTGTTTGCTAGTCTTCCTTCTGAATCTAATGGCTCTGTTGCTTGAGCAATTACATATTTATCTTCTACATCTGCAGACATATATTCAATTATATCTGTAACTTTTCCTGTTTCTTTGTCTACTTTTTTGTATGGTGTTTCTACAAATCCATATTCATTAATCATGGCAAAACATGAAAGTGCTGATATAAGTCCAATGTTTGGTCCTTCTGGAGATTCTACTGGACATAATCTTCCGTAGTGAGTATGGTGAATATCTCTAACCTCGAAACCAGCTCTCTCTCTTGTAAGACCTCCAGGTCCTAATGCTGAAATTCTTCTTTTATGTGTTAATTCTGAAAGTGGATTTGTTTGATCCATAAATTGTGATAATTGAGAACTTCCAAAAAATTCTCTAATTGATGATGTGATTGGCTTTGTATTAATTAATGTTTGTGGAGTTACTACATCTAAATCTTGAGTTGTCATTCTCTCACGAACAGCTCTTTCTAATCTTGTTAAACCAATTCTGAATTGATTTTGTAATAATTCTCCAACACATCTGATACGTCTGTTTCCTAAGTGATCTATATCATCTATTTCACCTAATCCGTAATCTAAACCAAGTAGATAACTAATAGAAGCTATTATATCTTCTGTTGTTACGTGTTTAGGTACTAATTCTTCTTGTCTTTGTTTTAGAACTTTATGTAATTTTTCTGGCTCTGTTGTATCAAGTATTGATTTTAATACTTCGTAATTAACATATTCTTTGAAATGTAAATCACTTATATCTACATCTGTTACGAAGTTGTGAATATTTACAGTTCCATTTCCTATTACTCTTACTTTTTTATCATTTATTTTTAAATCTACAATGTTAATTCCTGTATTTTGAATTGCTTCTGCAACATCAGCTGAAATTTCTGTATCTTTTTCTACTAATAGTTCTCCTGTTGTTGGATCTATTATATCGTTATAAGATATTTTTCCTGTAATTCTTGTAGCTAAACTTAATTTTTGATTAAATTTAAATCTTCCTACTTTTGCTAGATCATATCTTCTATGATCAAAGAATAGTCCATTAAATAGGCTTCTTGCAGCTTCTACTGTTGGAAGCTCTCCTGGTCTTAATTTTTTGTATATTTCTATTAAAGCTTCATCTTGAGTTTTAACAGTATCTTTATTTATTGTTGCTATAATTTTGTCGTCTTCACCAAATAAATCTATTATTTGTTGATCTGTTTCTACCCCTATAGCTCTTAATAATGATGTAACAGGTAATTTTCTTGTCCTGTCTACTCTAACATTAATTACATCATTTGAGTCAGTTTCATATTCAATCCATGCTCCACGAATTGGCATTACAGTTGATGTATATATTTTCTTTCCTGTTTTATCAAAATCTGTTGCATAGTAACATCCTGGTGAACGAACTAACTGACTTACTACAACTCTTTCTGCTCCATTTATTATGAAAGTTCCACTTTCTGTCATTAATGGAAAATCTCCTAAGTAGATTTCTTGCTCTTTTATTTCTCCAGTTTCTCTGTTAATTAATCTTACTTTTACGTGTAATCTTGTAGAGTAAGTAGCATCTCTTTCTTTTGCTTCCTCTTGAGTATACTTAGTCTTTTTTTCCATATAATAATCGAAAAATTCAAGTACCAAATTTCCTGTATAATCGATTATTGGAGATATATCTTTTAATACTTCTCCTAAGCCTTCTTCAACAAACCAATTATAAGAATCTTTTTGAACTTGAATAAGATTTGGCATTTCGATTGAATCACCAATTTTTGAAAAAGTTTTTCTTGTTGCCCTCTCATGTTTTATTTCTTTTAACAAAACAAATCACCCCTATAAAAATTTAAGCAGAATAAAAATATATATGAAATTAAAATAAGTCCTTCTTATTGTTACAAATTTATTGATATTAATAATACTCACTGCTCTTAAGTTTATTAATGTCAAAATTTGTAGAATAATTCCTCTTATTTTAAATTAACATAACCATGTTTTAAATGGTGCAAGAAAAAGGTATGATGCCTTTTTATTTTTTTTGACAACTACCTTTTGTGAATTTTAATTTTATTGATTTTTTTCTTTAGATATTTTTAAACAATATTATTTCTAATTATATTATATTTATATATATATTGTCAATTGATTTTTTTACCTTTTTTATAATTTTTTTATATTTATAACCATTTGAACGGCTTATCTTAATGTACCTGAACTGTAAACAATTTTTTCGTCTATTTTAGACAAAATTATTGCATTTAAAAAATCATATTGTTATAATTATTTTGAAATAGAAAAGGAGGTGTTTTTAATGGATGAAAATCAAAATACTAATGTACCACAAGAAGGTTCAAAAGGATTATCTATAGCTTCTATGGTATTAGGTATACTTGGATTAGTATTTTTCTGTGTACCTATTCTTAACCTTATTTTAGGACTACTAGGATTAATCTTAGGTGCTGCTTCTTTAGTAAAGAAAGCTGCTGGAAAAGGTATGGCTATAGCAGGTCTAGTTTGTGGTATACTAGCAACTTTATGGGGAGTTTACTATTTAATATGCTATGGTCTTGCCCTTGGAACATTAGGTCTATTATAATAAGAGCAAAAAATAAACGTATCAAATACGTTTATTTTTTTACCCAAAATTTCTTATAATACCACATATTAAAAAAAGTATCATATTTACCATAATTAGCACAATGTAAATATTATTTTTGTTTTCTGTACATTTATTTCCTTTTAAAATTTTTCTCTTTTTTAATACAATCTTTGATATTATATATATGTCCACTAATATTCCTATTATGGTTATACAATTTTCTACAATTTTTATATTATTCAATTTTACACTCTCCTGTTAATATTTCAACTAAAGATATTGATTTCTTTTTTAATATTAATCTTCGTAATATAACAAATATATCATCAACTATTAATATAAAGACCAATGGTATCAATACACATGTAAAAAATTGATTGTATTTTATAGCTTCTCCAAAGTTCAATTTTATAATATTTATTGTTGCTCTTGTGAGTCCACAAGTGGGACAAAGTATCCCATGCATTTGATAAAAATAACATTTTAGCTCTATTTTTTCAATATATACAAAAAATAAAATTATTATTGTACATATATATACTACTAATCGTACATGCATAAATTTTATCTTATTCATAATAAATCTCCAAGTTTATTCAATTCCTAAATATTCATTATAAGTTATTTCTCTATCAACCACTTTATCAGTTTTAATATCTATTATTCTATTTGCAACTGTTTGAGTTAGTTGATGATCATGTGATGTAAATATCATATTTCCTTTAAATTTAATCATTCCATCATTTAATGATGTAATACTTTCCATATCTAAATGGTTTGTTGGTTCATCAAATATTAAAAAATTAGCTCCTGATAACATTATTTTAGAAAGTACACATCTTACTTTCTCTCCTCCAGATAAAACATTTACTTTTTTTAGTGCTTCTTCTCCTGAAAATAACATTCTACCTAAAAAGCTTCTTACATATGTTTCATCTGGATCCTTTGAATATTGTCTTAGCCAATCCGTTATAGTATCATCTGATTCAAATAAATAACTATTGTCTTTAGGGAAATATGAATTTGTTATTGTTGTTCCCCAAACAACTTCACCTTCATCTGGTTCTACTTCTCCTGCAATTATTTGAAATAATAGTGTTTTGGCATTTTCATTATCTGCTAATATTGCAATTTTATCACCTTGTTTAACAGTAAATGAAACATTATTTAAAAGTTTTTCTCCATTTATTGTTTTTGAAATATTTTTTACTTGTAATATATCTTTTCCAGGCTCTCTATCTGGTTTAAAATCTACATATGGATATTTTCTGTTTGATGGTTTTATTTCATCTAATTCTATTTTTTCTAATGATTTTTTTCTTGATGTAGCTTGTTTAGATTTTGAAGCATTAGCACTAAACCTTGCAATAAATTCCTGTAGCTCTTTAATTTTTTCTTCTTTCTTTTTATTTGCATCTTTCATTTGTTTTAATGCTAATTGGCTTGATTCATACCAGAAGTCGTAATTTCCTGGATATACTTTTATTTTTCCAAAGTCTACATCAGCTATATGTGTACATACTTTATTTAAGAAATATCTATCATGTGATACTACAATTACTGTATTTTCAAAATTTATTAAAAATTCTTCTAACCAACTTATACTTTTTAAGTCTAAGTCGTTTGTAGGCTCATCTAATAATAAAATATCAGGATTTCCAAATAGGGCTTGTGCAAGTAAAACCTTTACTTTTTCTTTTGCTTCAATTTCACTCATTAATTTATAATGTTTACTTCCATCTATTCCTAAATCATTTAATAAAACTTCTGCATCTGATTCTGCATTCCATCCATCTAGCTCTGCAAATCTTTCTTCTAATTTTGCAGCTATCATTCCATCTTCTTCAGAAAAATCTGGTTTCGCATATATTGCATTTTTTTCTTGCATTATTTTATATAGCTCTTGATTACCCATTATTACAGTATCTATAACTGTATGCTCTTCATAAGCAAAGTGATCTTGTTTTAAAACAGATAATCTTTCGCCTTTTTCCATAGATACTTCGCCTTTACTTGGCTCTAATTCGCCTGATAAAACCTTTAAAAATGTTGACTTACCAGCTCCATTTGCCCCAATTATTCCATAACAACATCCTTTGTTAAACTTAATATTAACATCTTCAAATAATGTTCTTTTACCAAATCTTACAGTTACTCCTATTGCATTTAACATCTCCGTTCCTCCTATTCATAATACTCGATTATTATAACTTATTTTTGGAATTGGGTCAAGTGCTTCAGTTGGGACGTTTTTAACACACAATATCATTTTTTATACTTTCATATTTTGATTCTCCTATTCCAGAAACATTTTTTAAATCTTCTATTTTTTTGAATTTTCCATTTAATTTTCTATATTCAATTATTTTAGCAGCTGTCGAAGGTCCTATTCCCGTAAGTGATTCAAGCTCTGCTTGAGTAGCAGTATTTATATTAATTTTTTTCTTTTTTTCATAATCTTCATCAGCTATAATTATATTTTCTCCATCACTTTCTGTAATATAGTTTTCTTTATTATTGTTTTTATCATTTACATTCGGAATATTTATTTTTTGACCATCAGATAATTGATATGCCAAATTTATCTTTTCTATATCTGCATCATTTGTTAATCCTCCTGCCTTTTCAATTGCATCTTTTATTCTATCACCCTCATTTAGCATAAAAACTCCTGGATTCACCACCTCACCTGTTATATGTATATAGATTATTCTATTTTCTTCTGAACTTTCTAACATATTATTCGTATCCTCGCTTTTATTATTTTCTTCTGTAAATTCAATAAAATTATAATTATCATTTGTATTATTATTATTGTCCATAAAAAAACAAATAATAACACATATTAATACAATACTTATACATAAAATAATATATATCATTTTATATTTTTTAATATTTTGCATATAAAACCTCCTATTTTTTACTCTGAACCTAAAAGTAATACTTAATGTTCAATAAGTAGATAAATTTTTTATATTTATATTTCCTTTGAACAGCCTATTTCAAAGCACATAATTACTAATGTATTAAAACTTTAGCCTGCCGACCAGTAAGGAACGGAATTTTTTATAATATAATACTTGAAATAAAATAATTTTTAATATATATTAAAAAAGTATTTTTTAAAGGGAGTTAACAAATGAACAAATTAAAATCACATTTTTATAGATATTTTTATATTTTAACAATTATTGTATTTATCTTATCAATACTTACAAAATATTCTTATGCAGATACACAAAATAATTTAGAAATAAATAATTCATATAATAATATTACATTATATTCAAATGAATCAATACTTATTGATTCAACAACAGGACAAATATTATATGAGCATAATGCTTATGAAAAAGCATATCCTGCAAGTACAACAAAATTAATGACAGCAATTTTAACTTTAGAAAATTGCAATTTATCAGATTCTATTATAATAAATAAAGAAGCCTTAAATGGAATTCCAAAAAGCTATACCACTGCTGCACTAAGAGCTGATGAAACCTTAACAGTTGAGCAACTCTTACACGTTTTATTAATTCCATCTGCAAATGATGCAGCAAACGTATTAGCGTACCATATTGCTGGTTCAATTGATGACTTTGCTATAATGATGAATGCAAAAGCAAAAGAAATAGGATGCCAAAATACACACTTTGTTAATCCAAGTGGAATACATAATGATGAGCATTATTCAACAGCCTATGATATGGCTTTAATAGGAAAATATGCTAATACATTCGAAAAAATAAGAGAAATAGCCACTCAAACAAATTATTCACTGCCAAATTTACCTGATGGAAAAGAAAGAATTTTTAAAACAACAAATACTTTAATTACTCCTAAGAATAAATATTATTATGAATATGCAACTGGTTTAAAAACCGGCTATACAGACAAAGCCAAATCTTGTATAGTTGCTAAAGCAAAAAAGGATGATATTGAATTAATCTGTGTAGTTTTAGGTGGGGATAAAACAGAAGATTTAAAAAGTGAACGTGAATTGGATTGTCATACATTATTTGAATATGGATTTAATAATTTTAAATATCATACAATTTGTAGCAAAAATACTTCTTTAGATAAATCTAATTTAACAAACATCCCTGCTAATTTACAAGACGCCAATCTTGTTTTTTCAGAAGATTTAAACATTTTAGTAAATAATGCTAATTATCAAAATATTACTTCTAATATTGAATGGAAAAACGATTTACAATTACCTATTTATAAAGATACAGTAGTTGGAAGCATAACTTACAATATAGATGGAAAATTGTATAATGTTGATTTATTATCAAGTAGTGATATTTTACCTACCAATTCTAATACAATGTTATATTTCTTTTATATACTACTGGCAATTTTACTTATAATAATTATTATTACAATTTTCACAAATAAAAGGAAAAATAGGTTTCATAGAAAAAGTAGATCATCAAAAGAGCCAAAATATTTTAGACATTCTTTTTATTAAGAAATAACTAAGCTGAATTATATCAATAATTCAGCTTAATTTCAATAATTAAAAGATTAAATTTAAAAATATATTATTATTATACAAGAATTTTCCAATATGAGATTCTAAAATTAAATTAGAAATTCCATAATTACCTATCAATGGAGTTATAACAGAAATTAAAGTTACTATTATTAGTAATATTACAATACCTTCAATTATTCCATAAATTATACCACCAAGTTCATTAAATTGTTTTATTACTGGTAAACTTGCAAAAATATCTACAAATATTGTTATTATTTTTAATAAGATTTTTGCAATTATATATATAATAAGTATACATGCCACATTTACAATAAGTTTAGCAGCAGCCTTAGATGTTTCTGAAATTGCAACTTCTTTTTGAGCTTCAGCTGATTGTTTAATATTCTCATTTAAATAGTTAGCAATTGGTTTTGGTATTCCACTATCTTCATTTACTATTTTTTCATCATTATTATCGTTATTTTGATTCATTACTTTTTCTAATGAAAATCGTATATTATCATCTATTGTTGTACTTTCAGTTACAAAATTAACAAAAGGCTTATATAAAACTAATGCAATTATTATTGCTATTACTGAAGTAAGAAGTTTTAACAAAGATTTTGCAAGTCCTTTTTTATATCCATTAAATATGCATAAACCCAAAATTAATATTATAATTAAATCTACTATTATTCCCATAATAACATTCATCCCTTTCTTTTCACAACCACTCATAGTTATAAAAATTTAATTTTTTTATATCTATCCTTCTTTATAGAACCAAAATTTCTATCTTATCTTTAAAAACAATTGCTGCTATTCTATCAGAAACAATTATATTTCTAATTTCTTCATTTGCAATATATTTTTTCTTTAGCCATCCTTTTGTATTTATAAAATATATTTCTGTTCCAAGATTTATTGCAATATTATCTCCTGCTGAAGAAGTTCCTTTTGCTATACTATTTATTGAATAATCATTTGTTTTTTTAGTTCCCGTATTTATTAGCTTAATTTTAGAAACTTGGTTTGATATTCCATCTGATATTTCTTCTATTTCATAGATATTATTTATTAAATCTATTCCAGCAAAAGTATAACGTTTTCCTTCTTCTTCAAAATTCATTAATTGCTGCATATTTCCATCTGACAATAAACTTATTCCATCATTGCACATACATATTAAATTTTTACTACCCTGATATTTTAAATTTATTATTAAAGCATTTGTTGGCATTTCATATGTATATGCTGTTGAATTTTCTAACGAATTTTTAGCATCTTTTATAGAAACTGTTTTTACAACTGATTTTATTAACGTTCCACTTGTATCTACTTCTGCAAAACTTAAATATTTATTATCACTTGATATTACACTATCAACAACTGAGTTATTTGGTATATATATTTTAAATAATTGATTTCCATCTTGATCAAAAACTATAATTACAGATTTATATGTTGTTCCTGAACACACAATCGATACATATCCATTTTCATTTACATTTATTCTTGAAATTATTCCGTCTATATCAGTTGTCCATAACACTTTTGTCCCAGATATTAAATACACCTTTTGTTTCTCTTTTTCGGCTATAACCATATATTTTCCGTTTGATGTAAACAAAGGATTATTTATATTAATATTTAAAGTTTCAACTTTTTTCGCAGACGAATTGTACAAATTTAATTTATTATCATTTAACACTGCTATATATTTATCATATGCATATATTGATGCATTTTCATCTGTTTCTATTTCTATTGATGATAATTGACCCTCTGAAACAGTTTTCATTAGTATATGCATATCCGCCCAATTTCTAAATTTTGAGTTGAACATGTAGATTACGAAAAAAGATATAGTTATTACAATTATCAATATTATTAATATAAATACTGTTAATTTTTTTTTATTTAATTGATTGTTTATATTTAAATTATTATATTCGTTAAATTCTATTAATTTCATATTATTTCCTCTTTAGAAAGTTTATTACTTTTATAAAATAATAACTATTACTTTTATATCATTTTTTGTATTTAGTTGCAACACATTTTAAAAAATTATATGTAACTTCAGTTACAGTTGTTACAGTTCAAGTGCCTTAAGATAAGCCGTTCAAAGGAATATAAATATAAAAAAATTATTTATATTCCTTTGAACTCCTCTACAATAGAAAATTTAACGACTTGCTGAACTGTAACTAGATTTAATACAACTACAGGACTAAATTTAAACTTGACCCCTATTATGTAAATGTGATATACTCTATCCATTAAATTATTGGAGGATATTATGCAAAAAATTTTAGGATATATGCGAAAAGCAATTGATGAATACAATATGATTGAAGATGGCGATAAAATCGCTGTTGCTTTATCTGGCGGAAAAGATTCTACTACTATGTTAATGGGTTTTAAAAACTTACAACGATTTTATCCGAAAAAATTTGAAATTATAGGCATCACTATTAATCCAGGCTTTGATTTTTTCGATTCCACTATATTAAAAGATTTATGTAAAAGTTTAAATGTTCCCTTTTTCGAAGAATTTTCGCACACAAAAGAAATTGTTTTTGATATTCGCAATGAAAAAAATCCCTGCTCTTTATGCGCAAATTTAAGAAGAGGAATTTTAAATAGTACAGCTATTAGAGAAGGTTGCAATAAAATTGCTTTAGGGCACAATGAAGATGATGTTTTAGAAACATTTTTTTTAAATTTATTATATGCAGGAAATATAAATACATTTGCACCTGTTAGTTATATGGATAGATCAAAAATGACATTAATTAGACCCTTAATTTATGCACCAGAAAAATATATACGAAATTTTGTAAAAAGAAATAATATAACTATAATGCCAAAATGTTGTCCCATGGATGGAGTCTCAAAAAGAGAAGATATGAAAAATTTAATACAAAATTTTCAAAAAGATATTCCTACTATAAGAGCCAATTTATATGGAGCTATAAAAAGAAGCAATATAAAAGGATGGAATAATACAAACACATCTAACATAAGATAGTGCTACATAACAACAATATCAAACTAAATTACATTTTATATTTTATAACGTTTTATATTACACATTTAATTATGCACACAAATTTTATCAAATAAAATTTGTGTGCAATAATTTTTATATACTAACTAATTAATATTTTCAAAAGTTAACAATTTTAAGATTGCAGATTTTTGTAATAACCAATCTAATACCTCTTTATTCAATTATCTGCAAACCAGCAAATTTTGCCATCAATCTTTTATTTCCAGATTTATCAAAGCTTATATCAACTTTATAATCATCTCCTTCAGATTCTAATTTATTAATAGTACCTTCTCCAAATTTTTTGTGATATACTCTTTGACCTTCTTTATATTGTGATATATCTACTGTTGCTTGCTTTTTGTTAAGTGAGTTTAAAAAGCTTTCTGCAGTTTTAAATGCAAAACCTGTATTATTATTTGTACTTGCTGCAGCTGTTGGAATTTTGTATGTATCCACTGTATATGTTTTTACTCTATTATTTGATGCTGATGTGCCATATTCCCATTTATATCCAGTATCACCGAATGATTCTGTTTTATTATTACCTATTACATCATCATATCCTTCTAATAAATCTTTTGGTATTTCTTTAACAAATCTTGAAACTTGATTATAACTAGTAGATCCAAATATTGTTCTTCTTCTTGCACATGTTAAATTTAAATATTCTTTGGCTCTTGTAATACCTACATAAAATAATCTTCGCTCTTCTTCTAGCTCTTTTTCTTCCCCTATTGATTTATATCCAGGAAAGATTCCTTCTTCCATACCTACTAAAAATACTACTGGAAATTCTAATCCCTTAGCACTATGCAAAGTCATAAGTGTTACTGAATCCTCAGATGTATCACTATTATCTAAGTCTGTAGTTAATGTAATTCCTTCTAAGAAATTTCCTAATGTGTTTTCTGCAGATTCATCTTCGAACTCTATTGCAACTGTTAAGAACTCGTCCAAGTTTTGTATTCTACTTTCTGCTTCAATTGTATTTTCATTTTTTAAAGCTTGTGTATATCCTGTAGTTCTTAAAGTTTCTTTTATTAAATCTGATATTTTTATTTCATCTTTTTTAGCTTTTAAATTTTCTATTTGCTCTATAAATTCTCTAGTATTCACATATACTCTATTTAACCCATATTGTTCAGCATTTTTTATAACTTCGTACATTGAAATTCCATTACTATCAGCAACTTCTTGTATAGCATCTAAGCTTGTTTTACCTATTCCCCTTTTTGGTTCATTTATAATTCTTTTTAATGATAAATTATCATTACCATTAAATATTAATCTTAAATATGCTATGATATCTTTTATTTCTTTTCTTTCATAGAATTTTAAGCCACCTATTATTTTATATGGTATATTTTCTCTTCTTAAAATATCTTCTATTGCTCTTGATTGAGAGTTCATTCTGTATAATACGGCAAAATCTGAATATTTATAATATTCTTCTCTTCTTAGATGATTTATTTCATTTACTATGTATGAAGCTTCATCATACTCATCTTCTCCAGAATATATGCAAGGTTTATTTCCTTCGTCATTTTCTGTCCATAATTTTTTATCATATTTTACTGTATTATGTTTTATTACAGCATTTGCTGCTTTTAGTATATTTCCTGTACATCTATAGTTTTGCTCTAATTTTACTATTTTTGTTCCTGGAAAATCTTTTTCAAAGTTTAATATATTTGTAATATCTGCACCTCTAAAAGAATATATTCCTTGGTCGTTATCACCTACTACTGTTATATTTCCATATTTTGATGCTAATAACGTAACCAATGTAAATTGCGCTTTGTTTGTATCTTGGTACTCGTCTACTAAAACATATTCAAATTTATTTGTATAATATTCTAATATATCTGTATTTTCTGTAAGAATTTTTATTGTGAAATTAATTATATCATCAAAATCTATTGCATTATTTTCTTTTAATTTTTTTTGATATAATTCGTATATTTTTGCTATTGTTTCTTTTCTGAATTCACCTGAATATTTTGTTGCATACGCTTTTGGCTCTAACATTTCATTTTTTGCATTGCTTATTTCATACATAACTGATTTATCTGTAAATAATTTATCATCTATTTTTAATTCTTTTAAACACTCTTTTACAACTGTTTTTTGGTCTGATGTATCAAATATTATAAAAGAATTATCAAAGCCAATACGGTCTATAAATTTTCGTAATATTCTTACACATATTGAATGGAATGTTCCAATCCACATATCATTAGCAGCTTCTCCAACTAAATTTTGAACTCTTTCTTTCATTTCATTAGCTGCTTTATTTGTAAAAGTTATTGCTAAAATGTTCCATGGTTTTATGTATTTTTCTGCCATTAAATATGCTATCTTATGTGTTAATACTTTTGTTTTTCCACTTCCAGCACCAGCTATTACTAAACATGGACCTTCTGTTGCTAGAACTGCCTCCTTTTGTTTGTCATTTAAACTATTTAATAAATCTTGCATTTATCTTCATCCTTTCTGAGGTATTTTTTTATTCTTTTAACGTTTTTTCCATTATCTTTTCTATTGTTTTTTCTATGCAAACACTTACTTCGGCGGCACATACTCTAAATGTATTTAGGTTATATCCCCATGGATCTTTTATATCCACATCTGTACCTTCATTATCTAGTCCTGCATATTCTTTCATAGTAAAAATTTTATCTTTTAAATCATTATATCTTGCTTGCAATTCTGCTTTATGGTTTTTAGTCGCACATAAAATTAAGTCCATTTCTTTTATATTTGATTCATCAATACTTGTTGCTTTATGTAGGGCAATATCCACATCATATTCCTTCATTATTGCAATAGAATTATAAGATGCATGCTCTCCTGTTTGTGCAAATATCCCTGCTGAATATACTTCAATATCAAGATTTTTTTCTTTAACTATTTTTTTAGCCAGTCCATCTGCCATTGCACTTCTGCAAGTATTTCCTGTACATATAAACATTATTTTCATTTTTTTCCTCCTGGCATGTATTTAATTTCACACATTAACAACATTTAGCATTCTTGTGTATATTAAACGTAAAAATTTATTACGTTAGATATCCTCGGCATTAAAAATGTTCCAAAATTTGTAATGCACAAAATCTTGATTTATTATATCAGGATTTATTTAAATATGGAACAACTTTTTTTAATTTTACTAATATTTGATTACTAATTATTCCTGTCCACTCAATAATTAATAGTAAAAAAATGAACTTTAAGGACAATCCTTAAAGTTCATTTTTTTATACTACTATTTTTTTGTATCCAACTATTCCAAGTGATACAATTGCCATAAATCCTAATGCAGTAAGTATTATGCTAAGATCTTTAGATCCTGTTTTAACTGTAATAATTACATCTGTAATATCTAAATCATCTTCTTTTTCTGCTTTATTATTTGGTATTGAATCTATATCAATAACATTACTATTTTTATTCTCATCTGCATGTTTGCTTATTTCTGAAATATTTGTTTTTTGTCCAATACTTGATTTACTCCATCTTAAAATTAATTTAACTTCTTTAGTTTCATCTGGATTAATTATTTCATCTGCAAGTACATTTGTTGTTATATATCCATCATGTTGTACCCAATTTGGATTATCATTTATATCAAATGTAAATCCATCTGGAATATAATCAATAATTTCTGTTGCATATCCAGCTGTTTCACCAGCATTTTTAATTGTTATATTGTATTCAACTTTAATATTAATATTTTTGATTTGTGATTTTGCTATATCAAATTTTGCTAATTTTTTTATTCCATCTGCGTCTGTTTCTATTTGTTCATTTGTTTTTGTATTTATTAATTCTATATTACTAATTACTTGCTCAAGTTCTAAGTCAAATATTTTAACATATACTTTTTCAATATTTTCTGGTAATCTTTCTTCTGGATCTCTGTCTTTTACATTTATACCTTGATCATCTATAAATTTTGATACCTCGGCTTTATTTTCAATAATTCTATCTTGGGTATTTGGTTCTGTTATTTTAAACTCTACCTCAACTGTTTTGCTATCAGCATTTACTCTATCATCTTCTACATTTAATTCATTTATTATATCTTTTGCTAAATAATCTGTTACAACGCATACTGCTTTAGTTACATCATCTGTTACATTACCTTCTGAATCTAACATTTTCCAATCATATTTTTTATTGATTTCACTATCTTTAATAAATACTAATCCACTAGGTATCGTATCTTTTACTTCTTTTGCATATGCCTTAACTGAACCTTCGTTATAAACATTAATTCCATATACAACAATATCATTTTGTTTTAATTTTAACATTTCTTCATCTGATTTATATTTAAATCCGTTAAATACACCATTTTTGTATTCTCCTGCTCTTTCTGAATCTAATTTTAATTTTGCAAATCTTTCATCACAGTCTTTTCCATTTACAGATTTAATATATTTTACAGGTGCTAAATCAAATTCTTCTATTATTAATTTTTCAAAATCATCATCGTCTTCTTGATTTTCTGTATATTCAGCTAATTTATCAGATTCTGGCATTGTTACCAAGTCATTTGAATCTCTATCTAAATTTTCTTTTCTATCTTTTGCTAAACTATTTGTTATTTCGGCTATTGTTGTTAATTTTGTTTTTAATTTAACATTATCAGATACTTTTAATTTTAATTGAATTTTCTTTGATGAAATAATTTGTTTTTCTTTATTGTAAGCTGGAATAAAATTATCTTCGCCTACCTCTTTAGATAGTATATTTGTTATAACTTGATTATTAGATTTATCATATTTCCATCCATTTAATTGATTAAATTCATCATCAACAAATTCTAATCCTTTTGGTAAATGTTCTACTATCTTTTCAGCATATCCATCTATTATACCTTCATTGAATACTTCAATTGTGTATATAACTTCTTGACCTGCATATGCTCTTTGAATATCTTTTAATTGTTCGTATTTTGCTGTTGTTACATTTTCTTCGTTAAAGTCTTTTGTTACAGTTACTACTGGCTTTCTAGATTCTATTTCTGTTCCATTTACATTGGTTACATATTGTCTTAATGCTAAATCAAAGAATTCATTTTTTATTTGTACATTAATTTGTTGTTTTTCATCCTCAGGTTTGCTATGTGTTTCAGAAATTAAATTATGATTTCCATCCTTTAACTTAATTTCTTTTAATACATAATGAGCATCATCATATTCTCCTTCAATTCCAGTTGTTATTTCTAATTCTATTATATCATCTAATTTCGTATATGTATCTGGTGCTTTTATTTCTTCAATTTTTATTGTGTATGTCTCTGGAATTTCAATCCTAATATCATTAAATGCTGTTACAGCCGTTCCTGTTATATCTTGATTTTCATCTCCAACATAAGGAATAATAATATTCTTTGACAAAACATCTTCATCTGAAATGTATAATACTTTATCATCTTGACCTTCTTGTTCAACTGTTACTTTATAAACAGCTCCATCTAAAGGTTTTCCAGTTAGTTTGCTTACTTTATTCAATGTTAAATCATATTTACCTTTAATTCTTTCATTTAAAACATTAACATCTACTGTTTGTGTTTCTGTTCCTGTTAATTTTGTATTGTCAGATATTGTATATCTTTCAGCTTGAGGTATTTGCATATTTGTTAATACATATTTTCCATCTTCAACTACTATATCAGCTGTTATAATTATACTTTCTGATTTATCTTTATAAATCATTCCTTCTACAACTGGTGTTACTTCAGTAATTTCAAATGTATATGTTCCTATTTTTTCAATTAAAATATTATCGAATAATATTAATCCATCTGTACCATCTATTGCTGATGTTTTTTGGTCTTTTGTGTTTATTGTTTCAAACTCAGTTTTTGCATCTCTACCACTTGTTGTATCTTTTAATACAAGCTCACCATTTTCATCTTTAACTACTACACTAAATTCAACGTCATTCATATTTTCAGATACATCTTCATATTTTTCTTCAAAATTTATCTTAGATTTTAAAATATCAATATCTGTTTTCATTAGCTTAAAGTCATATTTTTCTGGTGTTACTATATATACATTTAATGTACATACATTATCTTGACTTGTTGTTACTTTAACTTTAACAAAATCATCTACTATCGTGTCATTAAAGTTAATTTCTTGATAGCTTCCGTCTTCTTGTTTTTTGTATAATTTATATGAAACTGTTGTTTCATCTCCGTCAGCAGACATTGTTTTAATAACTCCATCAGCATGAACATTTAAGTCAACATCAATATAATATCCGTCAAGCATATTTGTAAATTCATCTTCTACTTTTACTCCTCTAAATTCATCTAATTGGAATATTTTATATTTATATGTATCTGCCCATACTGCTTTTTCTTCCATTGACGTATATCCATTTTCATTTGTTACTAATGTTGTTGCTCCACTAAATTCACTTTGAATTTCAACTGGTATATTTCTTAATGGAACTTCTTCAGCACCATATATTGTTTCATATACTGCTATATTGTATCTTACAGGATTAATAACTTCTGTATTTAGTGTAGCTAAAATTTTATTGTTATATACATTGATTTTTACATATTCATATACTTCATCTGTTATATCTTCTGCATTTGCATCTACTTTAACTATTTCATAATTTCTTCCGTTTGTTTCTTTAAGATTTAAATTACCTTCGGCATCTACATTTACTTTAAGTACAATTTGATATCCTTCTAGTATATTTACATATTGAGCTCCAGATGTTTTAGTTTCTTTTATAATATATGTATAATACTCATTATCAGATTGGTTTGCATTTACCCATGTTTCCTCATAACTAATTCTTGCTCTTTGCATACTACCATCTGGTGATTTTTCAATTGCATTATCTGTTATACCAGTTACTATACCATTTTCTGTAATTCCTCCATCTGCAATTCCACTAATTATTTCATTATTATGTTCATATTTTTGAGTTCCAATTATTGGGCTTTCAATTTCAAAAGTTGTTCCAGTTAAAGGATTTTCAGCTGTATCATACTTATCAACTTCCATAACAAATTTTACTGGATTTATTAATGTAATATTTATTCTAGATACATCTTTAGAATTATCTTCAGTTACAGAATAGTAATTAAATACTGAACCATTTTCTACTTTTGTGCCTTGTCCTATCTCGCCTTCATATAATTCTTGTGTAACTGACAGCATACCATTAGGAGCTACAGTTAATTGAATTTTAATATATCTTCCATCTATTATATTTACATATCTTTCATTTTTAGCATAATTTTCTTTTAGATAATATGTATATGTTCCAGCATCTGCTGGTACTTCAAGTTTTTCAACTTTGTTTATTTGGTTTACGTCTGTCGCATTTCCTTTAAATAATTCTTTTCTTTCGTCAGATTCATCTTTATATAACGTTACATTTGTTCCATCTAAAAATCCTCCTAAAGTATCTAATGTAATAATATCAATTTCATATCTTACTGGATTTATAACTTGAACATCTATTGTATATACACCATCACCATCTACATCATGTGATTTTACTTTAATATATTTTAATATATTATTATCTGTTAATTTTTGTTTTTTACCTTCATCATAAACTTCATAGTAATCATTATTTATTTCATTTTCGTCATCTAATATATCAATCATACCATTTCCGTTTACTTTAACTTTTATTTTAATATATTTTCCTTCTAATACATTCACATATCTATTTCCAAAATCTTTATTTGTTTCATTTTCTTTAATGTAATATGTATATACACCTGCATTTATTGGATCTTCTCTTACTTCTATGTTGTCTGTTACTTCTGCATTATCAAATAATGGTGTATCACTACCTTCTTTTGTTACAGAAAATTTTGTTCCTTGTAATAAATTATTTGCTGTATCCTTTTTAATTAAGTCAATATTAAATCTTACTGGGTTTGTAATATCCACATTTAATTTTCCAGTTTTACTTATTATTGCATTTAATGAATTATTTTCTACAGAAATTCTTACATAATTGTACGCAATATCATTTGTAGCTATCTTTTCTCCTGTTTGAGCATTTACTATTACAAATTTATTTTTTTCAGTTGATTTGTAAGCATTTCCATTTTCATCAACTAAAGTTAATACTCCATCTGGTGCAACATGAACTCTTACTATTACTTTATAACCTTCTAACACATTTACATATTGATTTCCTGCTGTTTTATCTTCAGTTATTTCATATGTATAAAATTTCTTGTTTTCATTAGATAGCTCTGGTGACTCATTTGAGTTAACCCATGTTTCTTCGTATTTAACTTTACCTTCACTATTTGTTACTCCAAAAACTTTTCCATCTTCATTAATTTCTAATCCATCTTTAGATTCTGAAGTTTCTTTTACTTCTTCGCTATGAACTGCATTTTGTTCATCAACTACTGAACTATTAATTGTAATTTCTGTGCTTTCAATTTCATTTGGATTATCTTCTGTATCTAGTTTCTTAACTTCCACAGTAAATCTTACTGGGTCGATAATAACAATTTTAAGTGTTGAAATATCAGAGCTATTATCTGCTATTACTTTAATATATTTCATAGTTTCATCATTAGTTATTCTTTTAACATATTGGTCACCAATTGTTCCCTCGAATAATTCTGGAGCTCCAACAGATAGCATACCACTTTTTGATACTGTTACTAGTACTTTTACAAATTTACCTTCTAATGGATTTATAAATTTATTATCTTTTGTTGAAGTTTGTGTAAAGTAGTATTCATAAGTTCCAGCTTTCATTGGTGTTTCAGTAAGTTCAGCTTCTTTAATTGGCTGTCCTGTATATATATCTTTGTTTATTCCATCTTTTATTTTTCTATAAACTTTAACATCTGTTTTATCTAAGAAATATTCATCAATGTTTTTATCCTCTCCATATGCTGTTGTTGCTGTTGCTATATCTACTTTATAATTTACAGGATTTACTACTTTAACATTTATTGTTGACACTCCTGCTTGTTCTCCACTTTCTGCAACTTCAGTCCATACTTTAATAAATTGTAAAACATCTTCTTCATTTCTAACTTCTTCTCCACTATTTTCATAAACTTTGAAATTGCTTCCATCTTGATTTAATATATCAATATGTCCATTTCCGTTTACTTTAACATTTAATTTGATCTTTCTATTATTTAAAATGTTTGTGTATCTTTCATTAGGAGCATTATTTTCTGTGATTGTATATGTATATGTTCCACTATTAATAGGATCTTCTTTTACTTCAATATCTGTTGTTACATCTTTATTATCAAATATAGTTTTTTCATCTCTTATCACAGTAAATTTGCTTCCACTTAAATCATTTCCTTCTGTATCTTTTTTAATTAAGTCAATATTAAATCTTACTGGATTTGTAATTTCTACATTTAATTTTCCTGTTTGATTGATTACTGCATTTAGTGAATTATTTTCTACGTTTACAGATACATATTCATACATATTATCTGTTACAGTTTTTCCTTGTTCTGTTGCAACTATTGTATAATTTTTATTTCCATTTTTAACAATTGTTAAAGTTCCATCTGCAGAAACTCTTACTTTTACTATTACTTTATATCCATCTAAAATATTTACGTATTGATTTCCAGCTGCCTCATTCTCTGTTATTTCAAATGTATATTCTTTAGCATCAACCCATGTTTCCTCATATTTTACAGTACCACTATTATTAGTTTGGCCAGAAATTTCTCCAGAATCTGCTATTTCTAATCCCTCTTTAGATTCTGTATAAATTTCATTTTTATGAAAAGCATTTTGTTCATCTACTATCGGGCTCTTAATTGTAATACCTGTATCTTGAACTCCATTACCTTCAGTATCTACTTTTTTAAGCTCTACCGTAAATCTTACTGGGTCTTTTATTGATATATTAAGTGTTGAAATCTCTCCACTATTATCTGCTGTTACAGATAAATATTTTAATATCTCACTTGAAGTAATTATTTTTGCATATCCAATAACACCTTCATAAAGCTCAACTTTATTTACTGTTAATGTACCGTCAGGAGCAACTTCTACTTCTGCTTTTATAAATCTTCCATCTAATGGATTAATAAATTTATTGTCTTTTACTGTATTTTGTTTTATATAGTAGTTATATATTCCTGCTTCTACTGATAATTCATTAACTTCTACATTAGTTGTAGCATCTCCACCATATATAATTTCATTTTCTTTTAAGATTGTTACATTTGTTTTATCTAAAAAGTTATTAGCTGTATCTAGTGTTTTTATATCAACATCATATTTTACTGGATTTATTACTTTTACATTTATTGTATAGATGTCATTATTTACAACAGGATATACTTTTATAAATTTAATTACATTATCATAGTCTAAAACTTCATTTCCATTTTCTGTGAAAACTTTAAATTCATCTCCATCTTGATTTAAAATTTCAACTTTTCCATTTCCATTTACTCTTAATACTAATTTAATATATTTATTATCTAAAATATTTGTATATTTTGAAGTTTTTGTGCTATTTTCTCTAATATAGTAAGTATATGTTCCCGCATTTACAGGACCTTCTTCAATTTCTACCCCAGTTGTTACCTCTTTGTTATCAAATACTGGTGTTGTTTGTCCTTCCTTGTTTACAGAAAATCTTGTTCCTGCTAAATCTATTCCTGTTGAATCTTTTTTAATTAAATTTATATTGAATTTTACTGGGTTTGTAACTTCTACATTTATATGTCCAGTATTATCAATTATTGCTTTTAGCGAATTACTTGACACTGTTATTTTTACATAATTATATAAATCATCTGTTACTGTTTTTCCAGTTTCTGTTGCAACTATTGTATAGTTTCTATTTCCATTTTTTATAATTTCTAGGGTTCCGTCTGAGTTAACTTTTACTCTTACAACTACTTTGTATCCATCTAATATATTTACATATTGATTTCCAGATGTTGAAGTTTCAGTTATTTCATATGTATACTCATTAGCATTAACCCATGTTTCTTCATATTTAATTACTCCATTTTCATTTGTTTCGCCAGTTATTACTCCAGAATCTGTTATTTGTAATCCGTTTTTTGACTCTGTTTCGATTTCTGTTCTATGAGCAGCATTTTGTCCATCAATTATATCACTTTTAATTGAAATGCCTGTATTTTCTAAACTGTTTCCTTCTGAATCTATTTTTTCTAATTCAAAAGTAAATCTTACTGGGTTAATAACTTTTACTATTATTGTATCCACATTATCTACTTTACCCATATATACATTTACATACGAATAAACTGAATCATTACTATCTACCTCTGTCCCATCATTGTTGTGTACTTTCCATGAAGAAACACTTGGTTTTCCGTCATTAGATATAGCTACTACTACAGAAATATACTTTCCATATAGTACATTCACATATTTCTCATTTGGAGTTTCGTTTTCTGTAATCTTATATGTATAATTTCCTATTGTTAAATCTTTTTCATTAATTTCTATACTTTCAGAAATTGCTTTTTTATTCCATAATACACTTTCACTACTGCTTGTTCCAGCTCTTGTAATTGTAAATTGGTTTCTAGTTAATGTTTTGTCACTTGTATCTTTTAATATAGCATCAAAATTGTAATTTACTGGAATTTGCTTAAAGTAAACTTTTAGTACAGTACTTCCATCTCCATCAACATTATGAGTAATTACATTCGAAGCATTTGTATCATATATATAATTTCCTCCTGCTTTTGGTCTAGAAATATCCTCATTTGTTGCTTTACTATCTGTTACTTTAACTGTTAAATCATTTACTTTACTTGGTACAGTTAAGTTAACAGTAGTATCTGTTGTTGCTGTTCTAGCAACTTTCGCAAATGGCTCATTTGGATATGATCCACTTTCTTGATAATAGAACCATACTTGATATGGTGTATTTTCATTTGCTTTCCATTGTGCTACATATGTTATATCATGTGTTACAGGTGTACCACTTATTGTTACATCTTGAAGTAATGGTGTTTGAGTATTTTCTTCTAACCATCCTGTAAATGTATATCCTGGTCTACTTGTCTTATTATTAATTAATAATGGTGTAAGTGTTCCATATGGAATGTCTGATTGCGATTTTGTTTCAAATGTTCCAGGATCATCTGTTCTATATGTTACTGTATATCCTTTTGTGAAATATACCTTAAATACATTTTTGCTTTCATCTGTAGTAACAACAAGACTAGAATCAGTTCTTTCTGTAGTAATTTTATCCTCATCATCTAATAGATATTTTCCATTTGGTCTGTTTTCTACTCTATTTGGATCTGTATTTACTTGATTTCGTAATATTTGTGTACCAACCATAACAGGTCCACTAGTTACCTTTGAAACATAATTTTTCGGATATATCCCGTTATCATTTAAGAAATAATATTCTATAGAATAATTTACTTTCTTTATATCAAAATATACTTTTAATACTGTTGTACCATCTTCTTTTACTGTTCCTGATTGCTCACTTGTATCATGAGTTTTTGATAATTCATACTCATCATATAATGGTTTTTTATCCTCATCTGTTACTTTTACAACTTTACCAATCTTATCTGCTCTTGTAACCGCTGGTCTTGTTGTTTTTGTAGCATATTGTCCATCCATATTTTGGTAATAATATTCTACTTTATAGTTAACATCTCTTAAATCAAAATATACTTTTATTTTTGTTGTACCATCTGCTTTTACAACTGCCGTTCTTTCATCTATATTATTACCAGATAATGTATATTTTGAATCTTTTGGATTTTTATCGTCATCTGTTACTGTTACTGTTGCACCAATCTTATCTGTTCTTGTAACTGCTGGTCTTGTTGTTTTTGTAGCATAATTACCATTTACATCTTGATAATAATACTCTACTTTATAATTAACAACTTTCAAATCAAAATATACTTTTAATGTTGTTGTACCATCTGCTTTTACTGTCGCTGTTCTTTCATTTACATTATGATTTGATAATTGATAATTTGAATCTTTTGGATCCATATCGTCATTTGTTACTGTTACTGTTTTTCCAATCTTATCACTTCTTATTGATGGTCCTCTTAGTGATTTTTGTACATATGAACCATCTGTCATTTGATAATAATATTCTACAATATAATTTACATTTTTTAAATCAAAATACACTTTCAATGTTGTTGAACCATTTGCTTCTACTATAGCAGTTCTTTCATTTACATTATGCCTTGATAATTGATAATCTGAATTTTTTGGATCTTTATCATCATCTGTTACTATTACTGTCGCACCAATCTTATCTGTTCTTGTAACAGCTGGTCTTGTTGTTTTTGTAGCATAATTACCATTTACATCTTGATAATAATACTCTACTTTGTAATTAACAATTTTTAAATCAAAATATACTTTTAATACAGTTGTTCCATCTGCTTTTACTGTAGCTGTTCTTTCATTTTCATTATGACTTGATAACTGATAATTTGAATCTTTTGGATTTTTATCATCATCTGTTACTGTTACGGTTATTCCAATTTTGTTATTTCTTGTAGATGGTCCTCTTGTTGCTTTTTGTGCATATGAGCCGTCTACGTTTTGATAATAATACTCAACCTTATAATTAGCAGTATTTAAGTCAAAATATACTTTTAATACAGTCGTTCCATCTGCTTTAACAGTTCCTCTTCTCTCGCTTGAATTATTATTAGACAGTATATAACTTGAATCTTTAGGATCCATATCATCTGTTGTCACTTCTACACTTGTCCCAATTTTTGCTTGTTTTGTCACAGCTTGTCTTGTTGATTTTTGTGCATATGTTCCATCAATATTTTGATAATAGTACTCTGTGTTATAATCTGCCTCCTTTAGCTCTTCTGGTATATATATTTGATATGTCATTATATTATTTTTTGTACTAATATGTCTTGGTGTTCCTAGCTCTCCTGAAACTACTTCAATAGATACAGTTCCATTGTTATCTAGTATTTTAAAGACAATATCTTGCATTTTATAATTTGTTGGTGCCTGAATTTCTTGTAATTTATACTCAACTTCAGGATATAATCCTGTAACAGAGAATGTTGATTGTGTATCAGATCCAAGGTCTATATATTCAAGCCAATCTTCACCTTGTTTTATTAGCTCTCCATCAACTCTTGTAAGTTTATATTTCGCTCCTGTTAACTTTTTAGTATTATCATCTTTATCTACTTTTATAAAATTTAAATTAAATGTATGTAATGATTCTATAGAGATTCCTACTTTTGGTGATTCTACTGGTATTGCAAATACTTCTTGTCCATTTTCTACTGTATTAAATGCTATCGCATCTGATGTAAATGATGCTAATCCATAATTTAAAGTATTTGGCAATTTTATTGTGTATGTAAAATTATATGTACTTCCTTTATCAATATCTGTGTTTCCAAAATCTATCATATATGATTTTGCATCACTAGTAAATGTACTCGTCCAGTTAAAGTTATTAATAACATTTGAAACTGACGAATTATTTAATAGACTAACCTCTTGAGTTGAATATTTTACAGTAACTTTTCCAGTAAGTTCACTTGGTATATTTATTCCAGATGTCATTACTGTATCAAATGTAGATCCCATTTTATCTCCACTTTTTATAAATTTATTTCCTTTAAATGGAATTCTACCTACAAGCTTTAATTTTTTTAATGTTCCCTCTGAATAATTATATAAATAGTTATTTACAGTAACTGTTTTTCCAGCATCTTGATTTTTATCTAATTCCATAATGTCTGGGCATAAAACTTCCTCTGCACTTCCTTCTAATTGTAAAGATGTTACTGTTCTTACTCCTACCGGCTCTGTAAATATTATTTCTGTATTTTGATAAAAATAATCCCCATCTGAAGTTATTCCATTTCCATTCCAGTCATATGTATCGGGTCCATCTGTTGCATTCCACCAAGCACCTTTTATATTACCTATTATCTTTGTGCCGTTATAAGTAGTGTTTGCAAAAGTTCTTATTTGTCTGTCTTTTATATCTGTGGAACTTTTAATTTTGGTTGTTTGTGGAACTATCTCAAATTCTGCACTAATATCTATTGAATTATTAGTTTCACCAGTTATACTTATTATAAAGTAATCCTTTCCATTCTCTGTACATCTACTTGATATTGTAGCTTCCATTGTTTGATCTCCAGATGTAACGTTTAATGAGTCTCTTACATATTTAGTATTATTAGATTTAACTGTACTTGGAAACTCAACTAAAACTTTTGGGTTTTTATAATATGTTATATTACTTTGTGAATTAGATTGTAAGTAATCTGCTAACATAAGTGTTTCTGAATATTTAATTTTAGTTGATTCATATGTATCTGCTGTAATTGGATCAGTACTAGCCAATCTTAAAGTTCCTGCATCATAATCTGCTCTTGCATAGTTACTATAAGGTGTAGAATAACTTGTATTTCCCTTTATCTTTATATAGGCATTTGATGAAGATGCCAATTTTGTAAATGTTTCAAACGTACTTAAATTTGGATATTTCGCTTTTAATGCCACATTGTCTAGCTCTACTAAATTTGTCAAATTTATCTCACCAGGATTAACTACCTCAGAAGTTTCTATTCTTACTTTTTTGTGTTTCTCATCATATTTGTAATTTCCTTCTGCTGTATATGTTCCAATTAAAGAGTTTGTTTCATCATCATAAACCTTTATCCATCCATTGCCTCCTAATGTCGTTATAGCTTTTTCAGTAATTATTATTCCTGTATAATATTTAAAATCTTCATGTGAATAAAGATTTTCGTTATTATCCATAAATGAATGCTCAGCAGGGTTATTGTTTTTCCAATCTATTTTTACTCCATTTACTATTCCGCCACCCACATTAACATTTACATTACAATCTTCTTTATAGCCCGCTGACGTATTTACACCATAATATATTAGCTCCGAATTTACTTTACTTTGATCTGATATCCCTGTTTTATAACTATATATTTCTCCGTTATAAGTATCAAATCTAAGGGTTAAACTTGCATTTGCTTGTCCAGTATATCTTGTACCTAGCTCTGGGGATGTTCCAGGTGCCAATAAACTTGTTTCAGTATGTTGAATTTTTGGATTTACATATGCCATATTTTTAGATGCTACCGATAATTGTGTTGTAACTGTATTTGTTTGATTTTTTAAATAATTGTTATATAACGAGCTTGGATATACAGCTGTTACATATGAATGGAATCCCCAATTTACAATTGGTCCATTTGTTCCTTCATCAGCTCCTACACGAACAGATTTCCATGTAAGAGTATCTGATGCTGAATCATAATTAACATCTTCCATAGTATAACTATTATATGGAACAGTTACATCAGAAACAGTAATCTCTGGGGCAATACCATTTATTTTAAATCCGCTCATTTTATATTCACCAACTCCAGGTATTGCTCCCCCTGCTTTGTTTTTACTTGTAACTTCAAACAAGGCTACTATTCTATCATCTTCTAAATGAATCAAGTTTCCATTTTCTGCTAGTTTATTATCTATATTTACATTTTCTATCTCTGTATTTGCATCCCAATCGATTTTCCATTTTATAATTTTTTTAAAATGCCTTGTATTTCCTCCTTCATCAACATAATCACCTTCTATTGTTGCATTTGTTAAGCTGTTTGGATTTAGATAAGCATACCTTGCTGTTTGACCATTATCCCAATATACATTTTGTTTCATTAAAAAACTTAAGTGCACAGAGTTTCCTGCAACAATTTCATTTAAATCAATATCATCAACACTATTTATCTTTTTTATTATTCCTCCTTCAGATAATGTTGGGATAATCGTTGCATTATAGTAATTTAATTTTATTTTACCATTAATTATCGAAACATTATTCTGACTTAACCCTAAATCAACATACAAAGTTGCAGTTTCAGGAGATTCTGTTCCTTTTTCATTAACTGTAAATGTTTGATATTTTCCTCTTTTTTTGTTGCCTTGCTCGTCAAGAAAATATACGTTCATTTCTAAATTTTCTATTTCATTTCCATTGGAATCTGTTGCAGTTTCTGTTACTGCTTCTTCATAGCTTCCAATTAGCTCTTGGCTACTATTATACGCTTTGGCTGGTGCTTGTTTTTGTAGCAAAAAAACATTTTTCATAATAGAACCACTACCTGCAACAAAGCATATAATGCCAATAACTATAATTGTTAATAATACTTTTCTCCTTTTCATTATTTTACCTCCTAGATTTATCTTATTATCTTATTCTAGAAAATAACTAATATTTTTGCAAATTTAGATTTTTTCATTAAATTTCTATTTTATTTACGGAAATGCGATTTTTTCAATATTATTCGAATTTATTACATTTTAATTACATTTTTGTTTCATTTTATTTACATCATCTTCATATTTGAGTTGCTACATACCCTAATATAAATCCCAACATATTACCTACAGACGACATTTTACCACTATATAATTTATTTGATTCTGGTGTTAATTCACCAGATACTATATACAACATCGCACCTGCTGCAAAAGATAAACATATTGCTATTATTTTTACAGAAATATTTCCCACTATTGCTCCAATAAAAGCCCCCACTCCAGTTGTAATTCCTGATAAAATTACATATAAAAGTATTTTCCATGATTTTAATCCACCTTTTTTCATTGGTGCTGCCATTGATATTCCTTCTGGTATATCATGTATAGCAATTGCAATTGCTAATGAATACCCTAATTTAATAGATGATTCAAATCCAGTACCTATTGCTAACCCCTCTGGTATATTATGAATAGCTAATCCTATACTTACAACTATTCCAGTTTTTAATAAAGCATTACTTTTTATTTTTTTATTTTCAAATTTAGATTTAACAATTATGTCACAGAAAATCATTATTAATATACCAATCATAATTCCTATAATTGTATTTCCAATACTACTTATTTCTGATGCCTCTGGTACTAATTCAAAACATACTACAGCTATCATTAATCCTGATGCTAATGATAATATAAAACTTAATAATTTATTTGAAGGATTTTTTATAGTAATACCTATTATTCCTCCTAGAGTCGTTCCAAACGTTCCAAAAAATAAACCTAATAATGATGTTTTTATAATATCTTCCATATTGTTATACACATAATTAAATTATTTATTATAGTAATTTAATTATTTCTCCTTTCTTTTCCTATATAACAATTTATTATTAATTGTAAATTTTTATACATTTTTATATTTTCTAGTTGACAAAATTTTCATCTTATGATAATATACTAATTATGTTATGAGTCAGTAGCTCAGTTGGATAGAGCAACGGCCTTCTAAGCCGTGGGTCGGGGGTTCGAATCCCTCCTGGCTCACCATGATATGATTATACAAAATCGTATGAAATCGTATAAAAAACTTACTAGCAATTATTCTAGTAAGTTTTTTTATAATTCATCTATTATAAGAGGTGCTTTATGCAAATTTGGAGTCATATTCCTAATTTTCATAATTTTCATCATATTCTTGTATCTATTTCAATATATTATACGAAATATATATTAAATTTATTCAATTAATGGTTACTGTTTACAGTCATTTTTTTAGAGTAGTGGAAAAGGGATTATATTATAAAAAATGCAATGACGCGCAGTTTGGGAGCCATAGAACCTCACTGCCAGCCAATATTTTAAAGCACATACTTATTAATGTATTAAAACTTTAGCCTGCCGACCAGTAAGGAATGGAATTTTTTATAATATAATCCCTTTAGAACGGCTCACTTTTAGCTGTGAATTCTAACAATTAGTGTGCTTTTATAATATAATAACTCTGTATTACTCCAATAATTCCAAATACCGGGTATAATATTGCAATTAGTTTTGAAAATCCAATTGAAATGGAGATTATCGTACTTACCATTAAAAAAAACATTTTTTTATTATAAATCACTTTATTTTTTTCATATTTTTGTAAATACCCATATCCGGCAGAAATTGCAGTAGTAAATATTGCAATTCCAATTATTAAACAATATATATATTTATATATTAAGCCATATTTTCCTACTATAAAAACAATTGGCATTTCAACATTTTTTACATTAGAATCACCTTGCGCAAGTAATGAAAAAATAGATAAAGATAATATAAAAATTATTAATGTACATATTATACCAACATACTTTATATTTCTTTTTTTTGATACAAACTTTTTTATAGTTATTAATATTGGAACTATAGTCAATAAATTATAATTTGCATAAAGAATACTATCAATAATAAATCTAAAATTAAATTCATTATTATTTACACTTTTTAGTAAAACTGTATATGAAGCAGGCATTTTTTTTAATGATATATATATTATTGTAAAAATAATAATTGGAATTACTATATTATTTATTTTTGCAATTCCATTAATATTTTTTCTTAATATAAAAAAACATAATATTAGAATAAATATATAACTAATTATTATTTTGATGTTAAATTCTTGATTTAAAAATGCACAAAATCCCGATATCATGACACAAAAAGATATAATTAAAAATAGCTCTACTATATTATTTAATATTATTTTTATAATTTTATTTTTTACAATATAATTTATAAAATCATTATAATTATCTATATGATTCTTTTTTGATATATATATAACTTTATAAATTATATATCCTACAGAAATACTTGAAATAATAATCCCCATTATTCCCAATATTCCATATTTGTAAAAAAATAAATATATTTCTTTTCCAGATGCAAATCCTGCACCTATAAAAGTTCCAATTATAGTACTTATAGCTTTTATTATTTCACTCAAAAAAAGCCCCCTCATAAAATTTATGAATAGAGCTTTTTTTATATTCATTTTATCTTTTATTTTTTCTTATTCTCCATACTATATATCCTATTAATATTACAAGCATTGGTACTCCATATAATATTTGCACTATAGTTCCACTTTGAATTAATTTTATTGTTGGAATATTATCGTAATATTTTTTTCTTAATATTAAAGACTCTGTATTATTTGATAAATATTTAATAGATTTTTCTAAAACTTCTTCATTATTATTAATATATATAGCCTTTCCCTTTTTGCTCTGACCAGTTAATATGTCTTTAATCGGAATAGCAGTAGAATCTGTTGCAAAAATTGAATTCGAAAAAACAATTAGTTTTGAATTTTTATTACCTTCTACTTTTTTTGTAACTAATGCCGATAATATTGCATTTGATGCGTCTTCATCTGAATCTAATCGTGTATACTCTGTATTGCTTAAATCTTTTCTTAAAAAAGCTGAATCACTAGCTTGTGCAATTACTTCATAAGATACATTCAAAGATTTTAGTGTTTCCTCATCTTTAAAATCTATTTTTCCAGAATCTACTAATAATATTTTAGAGTTTTTATTCAAATTTTTGCCAATTGTACTATCTGTATTTATTTTTTCAACAATAAACTCTGGTATATTATTTAACATATTTTCGGTGTTGCCTTCCATTACAATTCCATCTGAAAAACTAATTCCATATAAATCAATAACTGATTTAAAATTAGGTAAATCTGTATTTATAATTGCGTATGACTCTTGCAATATAAGTATATTTCCACCATTATTTATATAATTTATTAATATATCTCTTTCTTTTTCAGAAATATCTTCACCCAAAGTAGGTATAACTAAACAATTGCAATCATCAGGAATATTTTCTTCTGTTGATAAATCTAAATAATTAATTTCGTTCACTTTTCCTTCCAATTTACTTATTAATGTTGAAAAATATGCTTCTGGATAATCTTTATATGTACTATGATTTATATATAAATATATTTTTTTTGTATTTTCTGTAGTTATTGATATAATTGCATTTGTTATAGTTTCTTCTGTTAAATCTAGATTTTCATTAATATATGTTTCTGTTGAAAATTCATATGTATATAAATCATCAATACTTAATTCTTTTGTTTTATCTTTATATTTCAAATAAATTAATGGTGATTCTACATCTGAATTATTCACTTGTTCTACAGTTATATTATTATTAACTTTAGCATATTCTTTTATCACATTTACTGAATTTGAAACATTTGATAAATATAAATATTCATCAAAATTAACTAATTGAATTTCTAACTTTTCATTTATTTCTTTTATTTTTTCTTTAGATAATTCTGTTAAAGAAAATAATTTAGATTTTGTCATATCTATATCAGGAATATTTAACTTTTCTACTAACACATTAATTTCAAAATATATAGCAATTATACTTGCAACTAATAATATTGTAAAAGAGATTTGCTTTAACCACTTTTTATTCACTTTTTTAAGTATATTTTTCACAACTATCCCCCCTATTTAAGTCTTTTTTTAAATCCAATTACCACAAGTGATATACACATTACGGAAAAAGATATTAAACCAACAACTTCTTTTGCCGAAATAACACCTAACGAAAATTTTGTAAATAGATTTATTAATGATAAATATGAAAATATACCATTTCCGTATGATGCAAATAATGGTGACATTAAAAATATTAATGTTATTATTGCAGATACGACCTGACTTTCAGTAATACTTGATGCAAGTAGTCCAAACGAAATATATGCCATGCTTAATAATAAAAAACCAAGCATTGTTACTAATATTAGCCTTATATCAGGCACTCCACATTGTAATAATACTAGATAATACATAAATGATATAATTAAGGTTACTACTATAACACTTACTATTGCCAAAAACTTTCCCATAACTATAGATAATGTACTTCTTGGTGACATGAATAATAATTGTTCTGTATCTTTACTTCTTTCTTCTGAAAATGATTTCATTGTTATTACTGCAGTAATTATTGGTAATCCATATAATGCAGTTCCGTAATATATCGAACTTAAATCTATACTCCTACTATTTATAGAAAATATATAAAATAAAGTACTAAAAATTATTAAAAACATTGCAACAACTATATATCCTATTGGTGAAAAAAAAGTGCTCTTAAATTCCTTCTTTATTATTGCCCACATCTTCATTTCCTCCTTCTGAATCGATTAAATTTATAAAAGCCTCTTCTAAGGTAGTTTCGGCAGTTTTTAATTCAATTATTGTTATATTGTGTTTTGGTAAAATTTCAAATAATTTTTTTCTTATATCATATTCCTCTTTTATAAATATCTCATATTGCTTTGTATTATTATCAATATCTCTTTTAAATTTAATATTATCAATTTCAGGGATATCATTTTTAATATTATTAATATTATTATTTGGATCTTCTATATTAACAATTATAATATTTTTATTAATTCTATCTTCTAAATTTTTTGGTGTATCAATTGCAATTATTTTTCCATTATTTATTATAATTACTTTTTGACACATTTGTGTGACTTCAGATAAAATATGAGAGCTAAGCAATACTGTATGGCTTTTTCGCAATGATTTTATTAAATTACGTATTTCTACTACTTGCTTTGGATCTAATCCTACTGTTGGCTCATCTAAAATTAAAATTTCAGGATTTCCAGCAAGTGCACCTGCTAAACTAACTCTTTGCTTATATCCTCTAGAAATATTTTTAATTAATTTATTTTCAACTGTTTCTAACCCAAGTTCTTTTATTAACTTTTCTACTTCTTTTTTACGTTCCTCTTTTTTTAGACGTTTTAATTCTGCAATATAATCAATAAATTCTCTTACGGTTAAATCCTGATATAGAGGTGTATTTTCTGGCATATACCCAATCATTTTTTTGCTTTTTGTGGAGATTTTATTATCATTAATATAAATCTCTCCTTCTGTAGCATCTATTAATCCGGTAATTAACTTCATAGTAGTTGTTTTACCTGCTCCATTTTGCCCTAAAAAACCAACAATTTCACCTTTTTCGATTTTAAAGCTCATATTTTCTATTGCAGTATATTTACCATACTTTTTGGTAACATTTTTTAGCTCAATCAAATCAATCCCTCCCTAATTTTATTTTATAATAATATACCATTTTATCCTCATAAAATCTACGCTTTCACTAATTCTTCACATAAAATTCACAGTAATAGTTTTCAATAGTTGATTTTTATAGATATTTAGTATACAATAACAATATTATAATAATAGAAAGGAACATAATTATGACAAGTAAACAAAGAGCTTATTTAAGAAGTTTAGCTAATAAATTAGAACCTATATTTCAAATAGGTAAAATGGGAATATCAGAAAATTTAATAAATCAATTATCAGATGCTTTAGAAGCTAGGGAATTAATAAAAATAACAGTTTTAGAAACTGCTCCCGATACAACAAAAGATATAGCAATTGAAATTTCTGAAAAAACTAATTCTACATTAGTTCAAACAATAGGAAATAAAATTACACTATTTAAACAAAAACAAAAAAATAGTAAATATGAATTACCAAAATAGATTAGAATTTCTAATCTATTTTTTATTTTAATTTATTTATTTATTTTT
>JAGBDU010000030.1 GCA_017937285.1 Clostridia bacterium | reverse complement strand
TTTTTTTTGTTAAAATTCGACCAGATTCATTTTCTTTTTCTTATTTTTCATATTATTTTTTGATGGTTTATAAAAATACATTAGGATAATTTTTTATTTTATTAAAAAAGGTCTTAATACCCATAAATTTAAATATTATGTGTTACATATATTTATTTGGAGATAAAAATGAAACACAGATTAAATTTAGATATTAAAGACCCAAATTATACTTTGTTGAAAGAAATATTTAAAATTATGGATTCCAGAGAAACTTCTGAAATTTTAACCTCATTTGGCTTTAAAAGCTTGAAAAAACAAAAATTTACTTTTAAAATCATATTTATCAGTATGTTCTTTGGTTTAGACATTCCATTCATCCTAAATGAACTTGAATCAAAAGAAAAGCTTTGTAAATACTTTAATATTTCTAAAGTTTGGAGTGCAGATCAAGTTTATAAAACTTTATCACTCCAAGATTCAGAAAAGCTCATGAGAGCATTAAATCGTATTTTAAATTCAAGAAATCGCGTTAAAAGAAGAGGAAAAAAGACTTTTATTGTTGATGCGACACCAGTGGACTTGGATTTTAATTTTAATAGAAATAAAAAGACAAAAGAATATCTCAAAACATTGAATTTAAAATGGAGTTATTCTTCCTCCAAAGGATTTTATATAGGATTTAAAGCAACTGTTGTCCTTGATTTTGATAGTATGAATCCTGTTTGTATTTTAATCCATTCTGGAGCTCCGGGTGATGCAAAACTTTTTGACGAAATTATGGAAAACCTACAAAAAAGACGTATTATTGAAAAAGGAGACACATTAATTTTTGATAAAGGTTATTACAGCTATGAAAACTATCAAATTGGAATTAGCAAATATAAAATCGTTCCTTTCATTTTTCCAAGAGACAATTTCAAAAGAAATAAACTCAATGACCAATTATCTTATCCTTTGAAAGCATTTAAGAAAACAAAGAAAATTATATCAGAAAAAAGATTCTACGATAATTTAAAACACGAATTATTTAAAAAACTAGATGATTGGAAGAAATTCAAACCAATTAGAGGAAAAATAGAAGATTTTTTCAAATTACTCAAACAAGGACTCAACATGAGAGAAATACACAAATACACACCAAAATCAGTTGCAAAAACCGTATATCTAAATGTATTTTTAGGAGCCCTAATCATATCACAAGGATACTACTCAAAAACGGCCATACAACAATTATCTGAGAACTAAAAAATTCAGGCCCCTAAAGTTATTTGTAGAGATTTAATCAGAAAATTTAGTTTAAACTTTAAAATAATGATGATAGGGCAATGGTTCTCATTTAGTTAAAACTTTATATAAATTTAAACAAATATTTAAGTAATTTATTGAGGCAATATTAGGGATTATGATGTTATTTATATTGGAAGCGGTAATGCCGCATGGCAAGGAGGACGCTTTTTAAGAAAAGCAGGCCTTAAGATACTGATTGTGGAAGAAAGTCTATATGGGGGAACATGTGCAAACAGGGGATGCAACTCAAAGGCATTGCTTGACGCACCATATGAAAT
>JAGBDU010000001.1 GCA_017937285.1 Clostridia bacterium | reverse complement strand
TCTTAGCGAGATTTTGGGGGGATGTTCGTGGCTTTTCGACTTTGGAGAAAAGAGCACAGAAAGGGGCACCCGGAATTGAGCTTAGAATTTCTTAAACTATGGAATGAGCCAGTAATATTTGAAAAAATAATATATACTAACTTCTCGGACGGCTAATTTAGAGCACATAATATAACCTAGTACTATATAGTCGGTTTATTTTAAGGCACTGAACTTTAACAAAAATCTCCGTCCCCAATGACACTATTCACCATATATTTAATAAAAAATACCATTTATCTCAAAAAACAAAAATATTATTGCTTACCCCCAAAAATTAATTTATAATAAATTAAAGGAGGGGATAAAATGAAGATAAATGTTCAAACTAATATATCAGAAAACCATGGTGATGATATAGAAGTAATTATAAATGCCTCTGAGTATACTAAAGAAATAGGTAATTTAATAGATTTAATTAACACTATAACTAATTGTGAAATAGATACAATTTTAGGAAAAAACGGGAATGAAATATCTATTATAAATGTAGATGATATTATGTACGTTTATAGTGAAGAGCAAAATAATTATTGCAAAACATCAAAAGGAATTTTCAAAATTAAAGATAAGTTGTATGAATTAGAAGAAAAATTACCAAAAAAGAATTTTATAAGAATTTCAAATTCAGCAATAATAAATATTCAATATGTAGAATGTTTTGATGTTGGAATTGTTGGAAGTATACTAGTTAAATTCGTAGACAATTCTACACAATATGTTTCTAGAAGAAGAGTTTCACAAGTTATGAAATTTTTGAAGGAAAGAGGGTAGATTGTTATGAAAAGATTATTAAAAAATATTGGAAAGTCAGTAGTTTTTACAAGCTTTATTGTTATAATTTTTGTATTAATTTATCAAGTTGTATTAATATATGCAAATGATTATTTTATTGAATCAGATGAATACATGAAAGATACATATATAAATTTTAGTAAAAATTTTGAAGATGAACTAGATAATGAGGGGTTACAAGGTGATGAAAGATTATTAAGAGAAGGAAAGATAATGTATTCCATTTTATTAGAGGGACAAAAATCTACTATAAAAACAATGGCGTATGCACTTGTAATTTCGGTATTTATAGGAATTGGAATAGGATATTCTAAAACCGTTGTTGATAGTATACCAAGTAAATTCAATGCTATGAAAAAGATTATGGTAGTTTATGGTATAGGAGTAGTAGCTATACTAGGGATAGCGATGTTAGTAGATAATAGCAGAAATACATCTGAAGGGGATGAGTTATTAGGGATTATAACATTTACAGTATTTACAGCATGGACAATTATATATTTACTAATATTAAAATCAAAGATATCTTCTAATAAAAAACAAGCAAACAATTTAAAAAAAGCTTTTGAAAACATGAAAGAGAAAGAATTATAAGAAAGAAAAAAGGAAAAGAAACTAGTTTCTTTTCCTTTTTTTCTAAAAGCTACGTCCGCCACCGCCATGGCTAACTCCACTACTACCTCTATGAGATCCTCCAGAAGAACCAGAGCTTGTTGATTTTGCTACCTTAGATGTGTGCGAATGAGAAAAATGATCTTCTGATTTATTCATATGAAAACTTGATTTTACTAAGTATGTATCAGCATCAGTAGATAATTTTATAGCCTTATGTTTTGATTTCTTATACAAGCAAAATACCGTAGGAATTATCAATGATACAATACCTGCCAATACAAAACCAGATATCCATCCAGCACGTTCATGCTTTTTGTACGAATCTGCAGATGAATTTATAAATGACATAGCACATTCATAATATTCTTTATTTGCTATATAGTCATAACAATCATCAAGAATTGGGTCAATATATGAATCATAAATATTTATTGCATTACCAGTAGTAGATATCCACATTTTTCTATAATCCATATCTATTAAAAATAAAATCCCATCATTTTTATCACCTATTCCAAAATCATTATAATCATAAAAGTCATCAGCATATGCCATTGAAGATCCTTTATTATTATCATTTATTGTAACAATTACCATATCCATGTTATATTCGTTAATAAATTCTTGTATTTTATTAAATAATTCTTTTTCTTCATTATCGCTTAGTAAGTTAGCATAATCATACACTTTCTTGCTTGCATCTACTTGGGGAGTATATGTAGAATTATAATAACTACTTGTATATGTTTTGTTTAAATAGTTTGAAGTTGAATTACTACTTATTCGTGTATCTACTGCAAGTGCAACTTGTATATTACAAATAAAAATTGATAAAAGTATTAACAAACAAATTAATTTTCTTTTCATACAAACCTCCTATAATAAATTAAATAATATAACTAACAATGAAGTAATTATAAGAGAGCCTGAAAATATTCCAATCCAATATTTCCAAAATTTTTTCTTATCAATAGGAACATTACCTACAAATTTTCCTGTTTGTCCATTCATTGCAAATGTATATATATTATCATTAAATTTTACATTAAGCATCCATACTGGTAGCAAAACATATTCTGATGTGTCATTTTTTTTGACATTATGATTTTTGTTCGTAATTGTTTTTGTGCCGTATGATGTTATTGTAGAAATTATTTCATCTTCTGATGTTTTTATTGCACGTTTTTTTGCAATTTCAAAGAGTTCATTTATATCAACATTATATCTTTCTGATAGAAATCCAGATAAATATGATGGTGAAAAATCTTGTAAATCTTTATAATTAAATGGCTCTATAGAATTCATTATATCATCAGGAAATTTTGTTGCTCCATCAACAGGAATATTTTCAAAGTGTGTAGATGCATTTCTATGTAAATTATAATAGTCCGTTTTTGTGTAATTATAAGAAAAGTCACTCCAATGTGTAGTTCGTGTAGCTTTAATATGTAAGTCTGATTCTACATCACAGTCATATATAAAAAATGGTATGTATATTCCACTAATTTTTTCAATATTTTGTGGATTAGTAAACTCATTTGGAATAAATAATTTACCTTTTTTATATTGTTTAAAAGCTGCAATTGCGTCATCTTTTGTAGTTTTAAAAGGTATTATTTTGCTAGGGTTGAATTCACCTTTTAATTTATTTTTTACTATGGCATTACTACCACAATATACACAAAAAGTTGCTGTTGTAGTGTCATCCATTATTATTTCTGCCCCGCAGTTAGGGCAATTATAACAACCATAGTTTGCATCTAATTTTATTTCATTTTCATTTTTTAAATTATCATCTGTGCCATAAGCCTTTTCTAAGTCTTTTTTTGTATAAGAAGCACCACAGTAATCACAAACCCATTTTTGAGTTTGTGGGTTAAAGCGCAGGTTTGCACTACATGATATACATTTGTAATCTGATACATTCATCTTTTTTTACCTCCATTATAAATAGGATATATTAAATTATTTTTTTTAGCAACATTTTTTTGAAAAAAATGTCGAAATGTGATTTGAAAGTGTTACAATTCACAGCTAAAAGTGAGCCGTTCCAAAGGGATTATATTATCAAAAAAACAAATCAACCCTTGAATAATTAATATTGCGTGATATAATAAATTATGACAATTTTAAAAATTGATAATATGAAAATAAATCTATCATTACAATCCAAATGAGAAAATATTTATTTAAAGTATTGTTATCAGTTTTTTTAAAGATTATAAATTATTTTATGTCATATTCTAGGTAAAAAATAAAATTGGACAAAAGTGCCATATATTTGTCCAGAGAGGAAAGTTAAATGAACGATTATATAACAATAATAGGCGGAGGATTAGCTGGTTCAGAAGCGGCTTACCAAATTGCAAAATCAGGAATAAATGTAAAGTTGTATGAAATGAAACCTAAAAAATTTTCGCCAGCACATTCAAATAATAATTTAGCAGAAATAGTATGTAGCAATTCTTTTAAATCAAATTTGCATACAAATGCATGTGGCTTATTAAAAGAAGAGCTAAGAATTTTAGATTCATTATTAATAAAAATAGCAGATGAAACCTCAGTTCCTGCCGGTCAAGCATTAGCAGTGGATAGAGAGATATTTTCTGAAAAAGTTACTGAAAAAATTAAAAATATGCCAAATATAGAAATAGTTAATGAAGAAATTGGTGATAAAATTCATCTAAAAGATTTAGCAAAGGAAGGAATTGTTATAATTGCTACAGGACCATTAACTTCAGATTTTTTATCAAAAGAAATTTTAGAACTAACAGGTGATATAGATTTGCATTTTTATGATGCTGCAGCTCCAATAATTTCAAAAGATTCAATAGATATGAATATAGCTTTTTGGGGAGATAGATATGACCAAGAAAGAGGAAAAGATGAAGAGATTACTGATTGGCAAAATAGAATATGTAAAATGAATGATGCAAATTATATAAATCTTCCAATGAATAAAGAAGAATACGAAAAATTTTGGAATGAGCTTGTAAAAGCAGAGGTTGTAGAACTCCATGAATTTGAAAAAAGAGAGATTTTTGAAGGTTGTATGCCAATAGAGGTTATGGCAAAAAGAGGAATTGATACATTAAGATTTGGACCTCTAAAACCAGTAGGATTTACAGATCCACGAACAGGATATAGACCATATGCTGTAGTACAATTAAGACAAGACAATACAGAAGGAACTATATATAATTTAGTAGGATTTCAAACAAATTTAAAATTTGGAGAGCAAAAAAGAGTTTTTAAATTAATACCAGGATTAGAAAATGCAGAGTTTCAAAAATATGGAGTAATGCATAGGAATACATATATAAATTCAACAAAATTGCTTGATAATACATATAATCTCAAAAAATATTCAAATATATTCTTTGCAGGGCAAATTACAGGAGTTGAAGGATATGTAGAATCTATTTCATCAGGATTAGTTGCTGGATTAAATGCTATAAATAAATTTAAGGGAAACAATGAAAAAGTAACTTTTGGACAATTAACAATGATAGGAGCTTTAGCTAAGTATATATCAACAGAAAATGAAAAATTTCAACCGATGAATGCTAACTTTGGAATTTTACCACCATTAGAAGAAAAAATAAGAGATAAAAAATTGAGATATGAAAAATTATCGGATAGAGCTATAACTGAAATTATGAAAAGTTACAGTTCAGGTGCCTTAAAATAAGCCGTTCCAAAGGAATTATATTATAAAAAATTCCGTTCCTTACTGGTCGGCAGGCTAAAGTTTTAATATATGAATAAGTATGTGCTTTAAAATATTGGCTGGCAGTGAGGTTCTATGGCTCCCAAACTGCGCGTTACTGCATTTTTTATAATATAATTCCTTTTACACTACTCTATATGTTTATTGAGCTGTAACCTCCGTTCAAAGGGAATATAATATTTTTATTATAAAAATATAGACAAATAAAATTTTTAATAATATAATAAAAAAAAACAAAAGCGGAGGTTGAACATATGGCTGATTTAAAATATGAAATTATTAAAAAAATAGGAGTATTATCAGAATCAGATAAAGGCTGGAAAAAAGAGCTAAATTTAGTTAAATGGAATGATTTTGCTCCAAAATATGATCTTAGAGATTGGAATGAAGATCACACAAGAATGGGTAAAGGTATTACACTTACAGAAGATGAAATAAATAAGCTAAAAGAAACTTTAGAAAATATGTAATTTTATATAGCAGAAAGAAAAAAGGACTTAAAAATGAAAGATAAATTTGATGATATATTTGATACAATTAATTTATTACATAAAAAATATAGTAGTTATGAATATTTAGAAAATATAGAAAATTTCAAAAAAGATTCGCAAGAATTAGCAAAAATATTAGAAAAGTATAAAGTTATTTCAAAAAAATCTGTAAAAACAAATCGCAAAAAAACAAGAAAAAAATTTAAATTATCAAAAAACAATAAAACAAAACTGTTAAAAAGAGCAAATAATTTTAAAAAGATAGCAGCTATGTAGCTCCTATCTTTTTTCGTAATACAAATAAACTAAGAAGAAAATTGAATATTTCACTTAAATATAAAATAAATATATATCCATTTATGCCAAATATAGGTATTAAAAATTTAATTAATAAAATGCTAATTATTAAATCTAAAATATTTATCAACATAACGTAAACTTGTAAATCTAGACTTTTTAGCAAGCTATCTATAACATTATCCAAATATATATATATTATAATTGGAGCTAGTAATCTTATATAAAATTCAATAGACATAGTTTTATATAAATATTCATCTATCCAATGTGAAAATATAATCAAAATAAGTACTATAAAAATAGAAAAGATACAAGTTAAGAATAAGCTTTTTTTGGAAATGCGAATAATTTTTTTCTTGTCTTTTTTTATGTTATATGTTGAAAGTTCCGGAATTAGTAGACTACTATAAGATTGAATAAATGTGAATGGAAACAAAAGTAGTGTCATAACTGTACCAGAAATTATTCCATAATATGATAAAGATTCATTATATGATAAACCATAACTTACAAATGCAATTGGAATCAATGAGTTTTTTAGAGTTGAAAGTCCAGATTTTATATATGTAGTAAATGCAACTGGTATAGAAATCCTATAAATTTTATTCTTAAAATTATATTGGGTATGAGTTAAATTAGTATAAACTTTGCAATCAATGAAATATTTATAAATAAGATATAGGAAAGAGCATATATCAGATATTATGAGTCCAAGTATAAGTGCAAAGCAAATAGTTTCTGTACTATAAAATATGTTCAGTGCATAAAAAATAAAAACAATTACAATTTGAATAACTACTTCTAAAACTTGTGAAACTACAACTATACCTATTTTTTTTGTTGCCATAAAATAACCATTTAAGCAAGATGATAATGAACAAATAGGTAAAGCAATAGCTAAAAAATATAATAAATATATAGAAATCATATTACCAAGGATTACATCCGAAATATATGATGTAAACAAAAATAGTACTAGTATTGATAATGAGCTAAAAAAAAGTGAGTATTTAAAACAATCACGCATAATATAAGGAATATTTCCTAAAAATCCAGAAGAATTTTCTTCTGAAATTAATCTAGTAGAAGATAAGTTAATTCCGAGACAAAGCTATGGTTAGTAAAAAAGAAAATACAGACATAACAATTCCCCAAATACCTAATATACTGATAGGTATTTTATTAGATAAAAATATATTGAATACTACAGCAATAAATCTTAAAACTAAAGATGAAAATGTTAAAATTAATCCATTTTTCATAAAAACATTAAAATTTTTCATAGTATCCTCCATATAAGCAAGAAGCGGGGATTTTGCAATGTAGAGTGAACTCTTTTTATATTTTTTGAAAATGCTAATTGTAAAATTTACTATAGTTGGAAAAGAGAACTGCCTCATTTTGAGTATATGATTAAATTTTTTAATATATGAAAGTGAACTAATAAGAAAGTTTGAAAGTTTAATATATAACAACAAAAAAGTGCTTCTAATAAGCACTTTTTTCTGAAAATAAAAGGGGATGTTGTATTGTTAGTAACTGGAGTAATATTTGTTACTAACATTATAGATAATATAACAATGAATTTTGTCCAAAGTGTGAATTAAAGGTGTTTAGTTTGAAAAAATATTACATTTTTTTATAACTATGCGTGCCTTCGAGAGAAGAAAGGAATGGATTATTATATGAAAAAAAGTCAAAACTATAATTTAGTAAAGATATAAATTATTATGAAAAAAAACAATTATAAAAAGTTTTTTAGACTATGAATTTATAATATTTTTATTATTAAAATACACCACAAACCTCCGAACACAAAACATAAAAATTACATAATATATACCATAAAACTTTATGGAAGGAGTGACAATGATGAAGTCATACATAATAGAAGGAGGAAAAAGACTAGAAGGAACTGTAAAAGTAAGCGGATCAAAGAATGCATCACTACCAATATTAGCAGCTACAATACTTAATGGAAATTCAAATAGATTGTATAATGTTCCAGATATAAGAGACACAAAAATAACTTTAGAAATTTTAAAACTTTTAGGTTGCAAGATTAAGCGAAATAGTGGTAAAATAGAGATTAATTCAAAGAATATAACAAAAACAGAAATCGTTGATCATTTAATGAGAAAAATGAGATCAACTGTAATACTAGCAGGAGCACTATTAGGGCGTTTCAAAGAAGTAACATTTTCATATCCAGGAGGATGTGATATTGGTTCAAGACCAATTGATTTGCATTTAAACGCATTTAAAAAACTAGGAGTAGAAATAACAGAAGAAGCAGGATTTATTAAATGTAAAGCGAATAAAATAATTGGAACGAATATCGATTTAGATTTCCCAAGTGTAGGAGCTACAGAAAATATAATATTAGCAACAGTTTTATCAGAAGGAACTACTGTAATAAATAATGCGGCAATGGAGCCAGAAATAGTAGATTTAGCTAATTATCTAAAAAAAATGGGAGCGAAAATTGAAGGTGCAGGAACTATAAGTATTACAATTAAAGGTGTAAAAAAATTATCTGGAGCAAGCTACAATATAATGCCAGACAGGATAGAAGCGGGAACATTATTATGTGCAGTTGCAGGTAGTGGAGGAAGTGTTACTTTAAATGATGTAAATCCAAATCATCTGAGTGCAGTTATAAATAAGTTAGAAGAATGTGGATGCGAAATAGAAATTACTAATAAGACTATATTTCTTAAAGCACCTAAAAGATTAAAACCGCTAGAAATTAAAACCATGCCATATCCAGGATTTCCAACAGATTTGCAGCAAATATTTTCTGCAATGCTAACTAAAGCAAATGGTACTTCAATAATAATAGAAAATATTTTTGAAAACAGATATAAACACTTGGCTGAGTTAAGAAAAATGGGAGCGAAAATTACTACAGAAGGAAAAACAGCAATAATATCAGGAGTAAGAAAGCTAAATTCTGCTACGACAGTATGTACAGATTTAAGAGGAGGAGCAGCTTTAGTTATAGCTGGAATTATGGCAAAAGGAAAGACAAAGATAGAAGACATAGATTATATATTAAGAGGATATGAAAATATAGATGCCAAACTAAATAGTTTAGGAGCTAAAGTAAAAATAATAGAAGAGAAGTGAAGCTATTTTTATGTGGACTGAATGTAATTAAATAAAAGAGCTGTAATCAGTCCACTATTATAATTTATACTGAGGAAGGAATGAAGTGCTATATGTATAAAGGTGCGAAGAAAAGAGCTATTATATATTCAAATGTAAAGGAAAATAAAAAGAGAGCAGAGGAAAATTCAAAAATAAGAGAAAATCAAATAAATTTAAATGATGAAGTAATAATAGGAATGTCAAAAGTACCAAATAATAAACCAATAAAAACAAAAAATAATAAGCCAATAAAAAGTAATAAAAACAAAAAATCAAAAAATAAATCTTCAAAAAATAAATCAGTACAAAATAAAGAAAAAAAATCTATAAATCCGCAAAAAAGAAAAAAAATACTAAAGATAATAAAAGTATCTTTTATAATGATATTATTAATAATAGGATTAATTGTTTTATTAAAATCATCTTTATTTAATATAAAAGAAATAAATGTAAAGATTGAAAATAATAAAATATTAACAGAATCTCAAATAAAAGAGCTGTCAGCAATAAATTTAGGACAAAACATGTATTCCATTAACAAAAGAAAAATAGTAGAATGCATAAAATGTGAACCATACGTAGGAGATGTGAAAATAAAAAGAGTCTTGCCGAATATTCTAAAAATAGAAATTAAAGAAAGAACTGTAAAGTTCAACCTAGATTATAACGGACAATACATATATATAGATAATCAAGGTTATATTTTAGAAAAATCTTCAGAGCAAAAAGACAAAATTCTTATAACTGGATATTCTACAACAGATTTAGAAGATGGAAAAAAGTTAAATAATGAAGACTTAGAAAAGCTATCTGCAGTAATACAGATAATACAGGAAGCAGAAAATAATGGTATAAAAAATGAAATTACTAAAATAAATATTGAAGATAAAGATGATTATAAAATATATTTTGATGGACTAGGAAAAATGGCTCATTTAGGAGATATAACATCAATTAATGATAAAATGACATATATAAAGAAAATACTAGAAATAGAAAGCAATTATGAAGGTGAAATTTTCGTTAATGTTAATCTAAATAACGGAGAATATCCACATTTTAGAGAAAAAGTATAAGGTGTTAGTTTTAAGAAAATTATTAAAAACTATGTGTGCCTTTGAACGAAGCAAGAAAGGAATGTGATTTTTATATGAAAAAAATAAGTACACCAATAATATTTGGTATATTATGTTTAATATTATCTTTTGCAATTACAGTTCAATTAAAAGTTACAAATACAAGTGAATCAACTTCGTCAAAGGCTAAAATTGTAGACAAATTAAAAGATGAAATTATTATTTTAAATGACGAAAATAAAAAATTAACAAGTAAATTGCAAAATACTACGAATAATTTGGAAAAAATCAGAGACGAAGCGGCAGAAAACGATTCATCAAGTATAGAAAAAAGTAAATTAATAAAAAAATATATTACTGTAATAGGATATACAGATGTGTATGGTGAAGGAGTTAGTATAGAATATATTCCAACACAAGATCAATATGAAGCAGATATAGCAACAGATTTAAGAGATATTGTCAATGAATTAAAAAATGCAGGAATAGAAGCAATTTCAATAAACGGACAAAGATTAATAAATACATCATCAATAGAAATGGTAAAAAATAAAATAGAAATTAACTCTGTTAAAATTACATCGCCATATGTAATTGATGTAATAGGAAATTCGGAAATGATAAATAATGGTTTAATTAGACCAGGAGGAACAATAGAAAATATAAGAAGTACTGGTGTTAAAATCAACATAAAAGTAAAAGATAATATAAAAATAAATAAGTTTTCTGAATACACGATAAAATAAACTTTGAAGAAAGGAGTATAGTATATGAAAAAGATAAAGCCCGCATTAACATTAGGAATTTTAGGAATGGTTTTAACAATTGGTATATGTGTTCAATTAAAAACAATTAATGCTGCAGATATAAGTGGAACAATTCAGCTAACAGATAGTAATTTAAAAAAATCACTACTACAATGGAAATCTAAATATGAAGATTCAAATAAAAAATTAGAAGATACAGACGAAAAGTTAATAAAGCTAAGAAATAGTGTAACAAATTTGGAATCTGATTCAGAAACTAAAAAAAAGATACAAAAATACGAAGATATATTAGGAATGACTGATATAGAAGGTGAAGGCGTAATAATTACAGTAGCAGATAATGATAAAATAAAACCAAGTGATTCTTTTTCTAGTATAAATAACTCTGATTATATCGTTCATGATGGAAATTTAGTTGCAATAATAAATGAATTAAAAGCAGCAGGAGCAGAAGCAATATCAATAAATGGTCAAAGAATTGTTTTTTCAACAAATATAACTTGTGCAGGAAATGTAATACAAATAAACGGAGAAAAAGTAGGAAGTCCATTTGAAATAAAAGCAATTGGCTCTAAAGATTTATTATACGGGGAGCTAAGTAAAAATGGAGGAACTTTATATAAACTAAAAAAATATGGAGTATTAACAAATATAAAGAAAGTTGATAATGTTTCAATATCAAAGAAAATATAAGAAAATTATTATGTTATAATTCACAGCTAAAAGTGAGCCGTTCCAAAGGGATTATATTATAAAAAATTCCATTCCTTACTGGTCGGCAGGCTAAAGTTTTAATACATGAATAAGTATGTGCTTTAAAATATTGGCTGGCAGTGAGGTTCTATGGCTCCCAAACGAGCTAAGTCATTGCATTTTTTATAATATAATCCCTTTTTCACTACTCTAAAAAATGAGTGTGAGTAGTAACACTATTAAAAGTAACTTTAATAATATTCAATAAAAAACTTGAAAAATTATATTTTATAATGTATAAAATATAAAGTAAATATTACCGAAAGGAATGATTTTACAATGAATAAAAATAAAGTAGGAATTTCTATAGTTTTTGGAATTATTTCTATATTTATTGTTGCAATAATGAGTATTCAATTCAAAACTATAAATCAGACAGATATCACTACTCTAGAAAGTATGCAAGAAGAAGAATTAAGAAATGAAATATTACAGTTAAAAGAAAAAAATGCAGAAATTGAAAATAAAATAAATGAAAATGAAGAAAAAATAAAAGAATATGAAGAAACTTTAAATAATAATCAAAAAGCATCTGAATTATTAGATAGCGAATTGAGAGAATATGAAGAATTAATTGGATTAACAGATGTATCAGGAGAAGGCATTATATTGACATTAACAGATACAGATATAAGATCATATAGACCAAGCAATTTAATCGATTTTGTAAATGAATTAAAATATGCAGGAGCAACAGCAATTTCTATAAATGATAACAGAATTATAAATACAACAGAGATTGTTGAAATTTCAAAAAAATATATTTTACTAAATGGAGATCAAAGAATATCTTCACCATATGTAATAAAAGCAATTGGTGATAAACAAAAGATGTTAGAAACATTAAATTTGAAAGATGAAGGATACATAGATTTATACAAAAGTGCAGAATATGATATAAAACTTGAAGAAAATAGCAATATTACAATTTATAAATACAATAAAGATATTAATTTAGAATATATAAAAGAAGGAGAAGATAATTAATGGTATATATAGCAATTTTATTGGGATGTATAATTGGGGCTATTATAGGAAATTTTGCACCTATAATATCATATACATATTCAGAATACCTAGCTATTGCTATTGTTGCAGCATTAGATACAATATTTGGAGGAATAGTTGCATCAATAAAAAAGAACTTTAATATGGGAGTATTTATATCTGGTTTCTTAGGTAATGCACTGTTATCAATATTGTTAACATATTTAGGTTCAAGATTAAATGTAGATATATATTTAGCAGCAATATTTGTTTTTGTAGGAAGAATATTTTTCAATTTAGGAGTAATACGTAGGTATTATTTAGAAAAATGTACAAATTATATCAAGTCAAAAAAAGACAAAAAAGCGAAAAAAGAAATTAAAAATTAGTAACATAGACATTATTACAAAAATGTTACGGTAATATTACAAAAATATAACAATGGGTATTGACATTTTGGCGGAAATATAATATTCTTATGGATATATAAAAAGAGTTGTAGATGGAGGAGTTAACCTTGGCTGTTGGAGATATAATTGTAGGTATGGATATTGGCACTTCAAAGGTTAGTCTTGTTATAGGAGAAGTAAACAATTTTGGACAAATAGAGACTATCTGTAGTGCAAGTAACATATGCAATGGAATAAAAAAAGGAAAAATAGTAAATGAAGAAGAAGTTATAAGAACTGTTATTAAAACAATTGAAGATGCAGAAGCAGATTCAGGCTTAAAAATCAATTCAGCTTACATAACAATACATGGTAAAGATGTAACAATTGTTCAAAATAGTATAACAAAAGAAGTAAAAGACAGATATTCTGGTATATCTGCAAAAGATATATCATCAGCAATTATGCAAGCAAAGGATATAGATATTCCAGAGGGGAAAACTATAATAGATATTGTTGCAGAAAAATTTATATTAGATGACGGAAAAACAATAACAGATCCAGTTGGAAGTTTTTGCTCTTCATTTACTTTGAAAGCACAAATAGTTTTAGCAAATAAAGAATATATAAGACAAATTCATAATATTTTTAGAAAATCAGATTTAGAAATAGACGGAATCGTGCCAATAACATTAGCAGAAAAAAATGTAGTATTAGATACTAACGAAATAAATGATAATGTAATGATTTTAGATATAGGAGCAGGAAATACAGAAATTGGCGTTTTTGAAGGTTCTGAATATATATACACAAATACAATTCCTTTAGGAGGAGATAATATAACAAATGATATTGCCTTAGTTTTAAATATAAGCGTTGAAGAAGCCGACAAATTAAAAAGGCAATATGGATTAGCAATGAAATCATATATTGACAATGATAATGAAATTATGCTAAACACATGTAAAGATAATACAAAAAACAAAATAATAAAAAGTTCTGAACTAATTGAAATAATAGAAGCAAGAGTAGAAGAAATATTTAAATTAATAAATGAAGACATAACAGAGCAAGGAATAAAACAAAGAATAAATAATGTAGTATTAACAGGCCAAGGAATTGTAAATATTAGTAAAAGTGATGTAGCTGGAAAAGTGATTTTAAATATACCAGTAAAAATTTCAACAGGAAGAATGGTAAGTACTATAAGACCAGGATACAGAACTGCATATGCTTTAGTAAGATATGTAGCATCAAGACAATATGCAAAAAATGTTTCTAGTAACATAGATACACATTCTGAAAAAAGTATAATAAAAGTTATATTAGAAAAAATAAAAGATTTTTTCTATTCATAAAATATAGAAGAGTATTAAATACTCAAAAAAAGGATGTTTTTAATTTTAATTTATAAATAGGGAGGAAGAACAGTATGATAATGGATAGCGCAGAAGAGAGTGGAATAATGATAGATGGAACAGCTACAATAAAAGTAATTGGTGTAGGTGGAGGCGGAACAAACGCTGTAAACAGAATGGTTGATTCAGGAATAAGAGGAGTAGAATTTGTAGCCGTAAACACAGATAGACAAGCATTGTTATTATCAAAAGCAGCATCAAAAATTCAAATTGGTGAAAAAATAACAAGAGGATTAGGAGCAGGTGCAAATCCAGATATAGGTGCACAAGCAGCAGAAGAAAGTAAATCTGAAATAACAGAAGCTTTAAGAGGCGCAGATATGGTGTTCGTTACAGCTGGAATGGGTGGACGGAACTGGAACTGGTGCAGCTCCAATAGTAGCATCATGTGCAAAAGAAATGGGAATATTAACAATAGGTGTTGTAACAAAACCATTTACATTTGAAGGTAAAAAAAGATTATCACAAGCTGATAGAGGAATAGAAAGCTTAAAAAGCAAAGTTGATACTTTAGTTGTTATTCCAAACGATAAATTATTACAAATAATAGATAGAAAAACATCAATAGTAGAAGCTTTTAAAATGGCAGATGATGTATTAAGACAAGGTGTACAAGGTATATCAGACTTAATTGCAATTCCAGGTCTTGTAAACTTAGACTTCGCAGATGTTAAAACTATAATGTTAAATACAGGTATAGCTCATATGGGAATTGGTAGAGCTTCTGGAGAATCAAGAGCAGAAGATGCAGCAAAACAAGCTATACAAAATCCATTATTAGAAAGTTCAATTGAAGGTGCAAGAGGAGTTATTATTAATATTACAGGTGGAGCTAATTTAGGATTACATGAAGTTAATACTGCTGCCGAAATAGTTCAACGCAGTGCAGATCCAGAGGCAAATATAATCTTTGGTGCTGTTATAGACGAAAGCCTTGACGAAGATATAGTAATTACTGTAATTGCAACTGGATTTGATACAGAAACAAAACCTACTATAGGAAATGTACCTGTTAATGAAATTGTAAATAAAGCATGGGATAAAAAAATAAATTCAATACCAACACAATCAGAGCCAGTAAATAATAGTGATTTAGATATTCCTTCATTCTTAAGAAAAAAATCAAATAATAAACAATAATTTGTCAAATATATTGTAAATATAAAAGAAATAATCTATAGTTGTAGATTATTTCTTTTTTTCTGCTTCAAGATGTGACAGCTTTTTTGAAATAGTAGTGATAGAATATTTGAAAAGAACATATATCTATATTATTCAGATTGCTCTACAATAACAGAATTAGAGATTTATAGAATTGTGATTAACAAGCAGAAAGGGTTTTTTATGGTTGCTTATTTAGATTTAATTATTTTAGAAAATATATGTATGAATTATTTAATCTTATATACAGCAGGTAAGTTATTAAATAGAAATATTAAAAAAATAAGAATATTAATAGCTAGCATACTAGGAGCCGTATATGTTTTTTCTTTATATATAGATTTACCAAAGTATGTAGTAAATGTTTCTAAAATATTAGTTGCTTTATTATTAGTAAAAATAGGTTTTAATTCAAATAAGATAAAAAACATTCTAAAAGAAATAATAGTATTTTTAATGGTTTCTTTCGTATACTCTGGTTGTGCTCTTGGCTTTATACATTTTATGAAACCAAAAGTTATTTATATAGTAAATGGAATAATAATAGGTGGTGAATATATTTTCGAATTAGTTATAATATCTGCAATTATAAGTTTTTTATTAATAAAAGCAAGTATGAAACTAATAAAATTAAAGCAAAAGTTAACTAAAAATGATATGATTTGTAAAATAGAGCTAGGGTTAAGAAACAATAGTATAAAAATAGAAGCACTACTAGATACAGGCAATTTGTTAACAGACCCTATTAGCAAGGAGCCTGTAATAATAGTAGAAAAAGAAAAATTAACTAGCTTAATTCCAGAAAATGAAATGGATAAAATAGAAAATTTGTTAGGAGGTGATGAAAAGTTACAAAGAGATACTTTTAATGCAAGAATAAGAGTTATTCCATATATTTCTGTAGGAAATAAAAATGGAATAATGATTGCATACAAAGTTGATTATGTAAAAGTTGAATATCAAGATGAAATAAATGAATTAGAAAATGTACTTATTGGAATTTATAATGATACTCTTACTAAAAATAATAAATATTCTGCTTTAATAGGTTTGCAAATATTAGAAAGGAGTAAAATTAAAAATGAATATAATACAGATATTAAAAACCAAGGTAAATATAGTGTATGCTAAATATTTAAATAAAGATCAAATTGAAGAATTACCAATATACTATATTGCAGGAAGTCAAACATTACCACCTCCACTTGAGCCTGCTGAAGAAGAAGAAGCTTTAAAAAAACTGGCAAATGGAGATGAAGATATAAAAAAGACACTAGTTGAAAGAAATTTAAGATTAGTTGTGTACATAGCGAAAAAATTTGAAAACACGGGTGTTGGAATTGAAGACTTAATTTCAATTGGAACAATAGGTCTTATGAAAGCTATTAATACTTTTAATACAGATAAGAATATTAAACTTGCTACATATGCATCTCGTTGTATTGAAAATGAGATATTAATGTATTTACGAAAAAGCAATAAAATTAAAGGAGAGATATCTATAGATGAACCATTAAATCAAGATGGTGATGGAAATGAATTATTGCTTTCAGATATATTAGGAACAGAAAGTGATATAACATCAAGAAGAATAGAAGATGAAGTTGATAAAAAACTTTTAAAAGAATCGATTACTAAGCTAAGCAAGAGAGAAAAAAACATAATGGAACTTAGATTTGGATTTGGAACAGATGAAGAAAAAACTCAAAAGGAAGTGGCTGATATGCTTGGAATTTCTCAAAGTTATATTTCTAGGTTAGAAAAAAAGATTATATCTAAAATGAGAAAAGAGATTAAAAGCAAGACTGGATAAACATTTATTTAAGTTAAAATTTAACATTATAGGTATCAAAATATAAGCTATATGTTATTTGAATTAAAAATTCGTTAAACTTTAGCAAACTTAAAATAAGTTGCCAAAAGGAATACAAAAATAAAAAATTACTTATCACTATAAAACTTTGTAATTTAAAATCAGCTAGTATATGCAGATATGTTAATTATATATTAGATAATCTTATTAATGTAAGTGTTAAGACAATTTATAAAATTAATTTAATAGTTTTTTTAAAGAACAAAATGAATGAAAAGCCTCTTTTTGGAAATAATGTAACTATAGTAAATCCAAAGGAGGTTTTTTATTTGATTAGAAAGGTAGAAATTTGTGGAGTAAACACATCAAAGTTACCAGTATTATCAAATGAACAAAAAACTGAACTATTAATTAAAATAAAAAATGGAGATGAAGCGGCAAGAGAAGAATTTATTAATGGAAATTTAAGATTGGTATTAAGTGTGATACAAAGATTTTCAAATAGAGGTGAAAATCCAGATGACTTATTTCAAGTAGGATGTATAGGGTTAATAAAATCGATAGATAATTTTGATTTATCACAAAATGTACAATTTAGCACATATGCAGTGCCGATGATTATAGGTGAAGTAAGAAGATATTTAAGAGACAATAATTCGATAAGAGTAAGTAGGTCAATAAGAGATTTAGCATATAAAGTTTTAGCATTAAAAGAAAAATACAATAAGGAAGGATTAAAAGAGCTAACAGTAGAAGAAATTGCTAAAAAACTTGAAGTAGAAGTTGGAGAGGTAATAATGTGTCTAGATGCAATACAAACACCAGTATCATTACAAGAGCCTGTATATGGAGATGGAAGTGAAAGTATATATTTAATGGATCAAGTAAAAGATAAAAAAAATACTGATGAGTATTGGACAGAAAATATAACAATAGCCGAAGCAATGAAAAAACTAAATGCTAAGGAAAAAAATATAGTTCAAAAAAGATTTTTTGAAGGAAGAACTCAAATGGAAGTTGCAAATGAAATTGGAATATCACAAGCACAAGTATCTAGATTAGAAAAAAATGCTATAGATCATATAAAGAGAATATACAAATAATATAGAATCTGTATAGTAAAATTAAAATATTACAGTTTAGTGCATTAAAAGTTACAGTTTACTGCCTTAAAATAAGTGAGAATGACAAAAAGTCAAATAAGTAGTTGAAAGTTGTTTGACTTTTTTGTTATAATTATAAAGATTAGTATTTATAGAAAAAATAATATAAATAAAATATAAAAAAATCAGATAAGTAATAGATTAATAAATGTTATACAAGGAGATATAAATATGGAATTAGTTGATAAATTTGATAATAGAAGAGCACCTTTAAATAAGGTAACAGAACGCTTTGAAGTTATTGAAGGTGAATACAGACAAAGTATGCATCTATGGATTATGAATGATAAAGGCGAATTTTTAATACAAAAAAGATCTGATAATAAGAAAACCAATCCAGGATTATGGTCAATAACTGGTGGTGGAGTTGAAGCAGGAGAGCGTAGTTACGAAACTGTAATTAGAGAAGCAAAAGAGGAGCTAGGTGTTGATATAAATCCAGATAAAGTTAACTTTATGCTGAGCATTAAAAGAAGACATACTTTTGCAGATGTTTATCTTGTAATGCAAAATGTTAATATTGATGATGTTGTAATGCAAGAGGAAGAAGTTTCAAATGTAAAATGGGCAACTGTAGATGAAATAAAGAAATTGATAGATGAAGGACAATTTACTTCAAGTATAAAAATATATTTAGATATGTTACTATATTTAATATCAGAATAAAGTTTTTCTATGAAGTTACAAATGAAAAAATTTGTAAAAGAATATTTTGTGTTAATAGATAAAATTAATAAAATATCCCAATTTCTTATTAATAATATAAGAACTTCTTAATTTTCTTAAATTCAATATTTTTATATTTAAAAATAAACACTTTTGATTTACTACAATTTTGCTCTAATCACAGAAAAAAATAAATCATTATTAAAACATAAAACACTATAAATTAATATATAATATATAGATGGAGGTATGTATATGATAAAAGAAACTGGAATGGATTTTAGACATAAAGAAGTTGTTAATATTAACAATGGAAAAAGATTAGGGTTTGTTCAAGATGTATGTGCTAATTTAGAAACAGGAAGGATTACATCAATAATAGTACCAGGAAGTAAAAAATTGATGAGCATGTTTGCAAAAGAAGATGATATTGTAATCGAATGGGAAAGGATAAAGTGTATTGGAGACGATATTATATTAGTAGATATATAAATTAAAATATACAAAATGAATACTGATTTATAAAGTTTTACTATAATAAGAAAGAATATTATTATTTAGATTATGCATCGCTTTTCTTCATGGTTTGCAGGTGAAAGTACGAAAAACATATAACTTTATACTTTAAAATTTGGACTAGCTATAAGGTGATATAGCTTTCTAACGAGCTAAGTTATTACATTTTTTTATAATATAATCCCTTTTCCACTACTCTAAAAATGGCTGTGAATTGTAACATATAAAAAATTCTATAAAAAACTAAAAAAATATATTGACTTTGAGCGCCTTGTATGGTATCATAATCGAGTACCAAGGAGTAATGCAAAAACATATTAAAATTTGACAATATAATTAGTAGATTCTAACAAGATGAGTAGAGTAAAAGTTAAATTGCTGATTATATTAAATTTTTCAAAAATTGTGTCGAAAAAAGATTAAAAAAATCGAAAAAATATGTTGACAAACTCAAAACAAGATGGTATGATAAAAAAGTACTCAGCAAGAGATAAAAAACATATAAATATACAATAAATATTTGATATGTAAATTAGTAAAAACAATAAAGCAAAACGAACAACATAAAAGCTAATTTATTATTTTTTTACGCCAAAAACTAAGT
>JAGBDU010000038.1 GCA_017937285.1 Clostridia bacterium | reverse complement strand
TTTATAATTTAATAAAATAATTTTTAATAATTTAAATTTTGAATTTTAAATTAAAATTTTTATAAATTTCAAATTTAAGATTTTTAAATTTTGTTTGGTTAAAAATTCTTAAACCGAACATTTGATTATAATAAATATAATTGTAGAATTAAATTACAATTTTAGATTATAAACATATTAATTAAGCCTGAAAATCAATTTTAAGCAATTTTAATTATTAACTAATAATTATTCATTTAAGACTTTATGAATTGATTTTAAGCGTTTTAAATTTAATATTAGTAACTTATATTTATAATTTATGATTAAATTAATATAGTTATCATTATATATAGAAATCTCTGAAAACTGCTAAAATAACGGCTTACGAGAATCGCTTTTAAGCGTTGTTTATAATTTAGCCATATAGTTTGTTGTCGGTAAAATACGGCTAATATGGAGATTTAGGCATTTTGAGCAATTTTGATAAAATTATAAGATAGAAACAGAAATTACTAAAAATTATTAAGTTATAAATTAAAATTTAAAGATTAAAAATAATTGAATATCAAATTTATAGATAAAATATTTAAGAAGCTTAAAATGGATTTTAAGAGGTCATAAATATAAAGTAATATAAGATGTTGGATAACATTAGATAATAAGAAGATGCAAAGTTATATAATAAGATAATAATAGTAACAATATAAGTACTAATGGCTGGAAAGCCTAGAAAGTACTGGGTAGGACCTAAATGTGAGGTCTATATTTTTACTCCTATTCCTTTTTGCACAAAACTTTGATGACACCCCCCATAAGAATCCAAGTTTTTCAGTACTTTGAGGGCAATCAGTAATAAAAAATGTGATAGTTTTGAAGTTCAAAAAAGTCACAAAATAAGCAATTTTTTTAGAATAATTTCAGAAGTATTTGATAGTGTAATGAAATATGAGGTAATTGATAACATAATTAAGTATGAATATGTAAAAAATAAAGTCAAGACAGTGTTGATAATAGAAAAAAAAGTTGATATACTCTTATACGTATAATTAATGGAAGGAGTTATTATGAGAGATATCGATAAATATTATGAAAAGACTCAAAATGATAGACCAAACAAAAATGTAAAGTATTTTATAGAAAACATAAATTTAAAAAAAACAGATGCAATTGATTTAGGCTGTGGTCAAGGAAATGACACACTTTATTTAATAAAAAAAGGGTGGAAAGTATTGGGGATTGACAGAGAAGATGTTGAAGGAAGAATTAGAAAGCGTTTGAGTGAAGAACAACAATCATCATTTAGATTTGAAATACAAGACTTTGAAAATCTAAAAATAAAGAAGACAGATTTGATTATTGCAAATTTTAGTCTTTCTTTTTGTAATAACAATAGATTTAGGGATACTTGGAAGATTATTAAAGATTCAATAAGAACGGGAGGCTATTTTGTTGGAAATTTCATAGGAGATAGAGATTCTTGGAACAAAACAAAATCAGAAATGACGTTTTTTACAAAAAAACAAGTGGAAAATCTTTTTGGGGATTTTAAGATTTTTGAATTTAATGAAATAGAAGTTGATAAACCAACTGCACTAGGAAATCAAAAACATTGGCATTTCTTTAATATAATTGCTCAAAAATAAATATCAGAATAATTTAATTAAGATATCTATATAAGATAAGTTTACAAAATATAGGTTTAAAATAGATATGTCACAGTATAATTGAAAATAAAATGTTGAAAGAGAGCACCAAAAATGATATTGTTTAAGTGACGAAAAAATAAACATATCGGAGGTACTCTCTATGGGTAATAATATCACATTAAAGTTAAAATATAAAGAGTCAATAGTAAAATTTTCATATAAATATGGAGTAACAAAAGCAGCAATAAAATATAGAAATATCATAAAAAATTGCTTTACAAGTAGTTTCAATTAACTATATTGATTGAAAGAAACTAAAGCTAAATGCTGTGGAAAATAAAGGCTTTGAAGCATTATATTTTTTGAAAAATACAAAAAAGTACAAATGTAGGCTAATTTTTAGCTTTGGGGACAAAATCAAGAGGGAGTAGGGGTGTAGGCTTTTTTTGAATAAGTGATTTTTTACTATTTTTTTATTATAAAAAAATAGAGCAGAAGTGGGAGATAGGTAGTACCAAAAAATTACTGAAGATAAACTTAGAATAAAATATAATTAAGAAAAAATATAAAATAAAATTAATAAATTTATAAATTATTAAAATTTTAGATTTTTAACTAAATTTATGAAATTTGATTTACAGATTTACAAAATCGAATTTTGTGCAAAGTTTTAAAATTTTGTGTTTTTTTATAAAACGAACATTTGTTAAATAAATTTTGTTTGGTTTAAATTGCAGATTTTTAATTCCAGTTTGTAAATTTAATTTATAATTATTAAGTCTGAAAATCAATTTTAAGACATTTTATATTTGAACCTAACAAGTTATTCATTTATAATTTTAAATATTGTTTTAAATTAGGTTTAAACTTAGATTTTAATTTTATAAATTATTAGTTTTAGAATTTAATTACATATATAATAAATTTATATATGATAGCTATGCATAAGTCACTTGTAAAGCTCATTTCATTCGCCAACAATTGACTTATATTAGTCATGGATTTTTGTATAATGAATCCTAATTAGTAATCATATTAGCTTTGCATAAGTTTCTTGTAGCGCTCGTATACACTCGCTAACAATCTACTTATTTGACGTCTTAAAATCAAATTTAAGACGTTTTTTTATTTTATATGATAAATTATTCATCTGTACTTATAAACTCACTTAAAATTCATCTATTAAATTAGTTAAAATTTGTACTAATATTGTAACTACAAAAAATGCTCAAAAACGCCTAAAATAACGGCTTACGAGAATTGATTTTAAGGCGTTTTTATTTAAAGGTAATATAACTTGTTGTCTGTAAAATACGGTCATTCTGAGGCTTTGACGATTTTGAGTAATTTTAAGCCATCAGATCTATAAATTTATAGTAATACCCAAATAGCTGAAAAAGCCCTAAAATAGCGACGCACGAGAATCGATTTTAAGCCATTTTTATAAAAAGGTAATATAGTTTGTTGTCGGTAAAATACGGCTATTCTAGGCTTTATGCGGTTTTGGGGCTTTTTAGGAAAATTTCAAGGTAGGACTAAAAATGAATTAAAAATTTTATGGTCCAGTTTTTTTTAAAAATACACGCAAAAAAAATGGACAAAGATAAATTATAAGAAAAAGTCTGAAAAGTGGCTTAAATAGTAAGCTCGTAAGAATTAAGTATAAGAAGTAAAAATAATAGAATAATATAAATTATTGAATAAAAAATACTAAACAGCTATAAGGCTCAAATAAGCATAAAAACTGGTGGGAGGGGTCTTATTGAGGTTTCAGGACAATTATTCCTACTCCTATTTGCACAAAACTTTGATTTTGTGCAAAGTTTTATATGACAAAATATAGCATACCCTCCATCCATTGTATGCTTCCCTTTTACAAGAAATTCAACCTAACAATTGTTTTTCTTACATTTAATATATTTATCTATTACTTATCTATTACTTTATAAAATAATTTATTATATTTTTATTTTTAATTTCCCTAATTCTAATTTTTTATTTTAATTTTAATAATTATATATTTATAATTTTACAGTTATTAATGCTTGAATTTGTTCATAAATAAATATTATTTGGCTTATTTTATTATTTTTTTCTTCATTTTCAAGTTTAAATTCTCTCATTACGTGTTCTAATGTGTTTTTATATAACATTAAAGCTTCTAGAATGATGTCTTATTAATGTCAATACAAAAATGTACAATTTTTCAAATTTATTAATGCATAAAATTGTACATTTTTAAATTTGATTTTTTGTACATTCTTATATTATCATTAACATGTCTAATTGTCCAATTGTAAAAAACATATTAAAAATTTTAAATTCCATTAAATTATATATTGCTCTTTTCCCCATTTTCCGTTCCTTTCTTTTTCAAATATTGTAATAATTTTTTCGCATTTTCAATTGTTAAATATGCTGATTCTTGCTTATATGTTTTTTCAGTGGTTACTGTTGTAGCAATATTTCTGGATACTTTGTTTATCATATATAAATACCTAAAAAATAATCTTAAATGTATTATCTGCTTATTTCTCATATTCTTGCTGTAACCATTTTCTGTAAGAAAAAAAGATAAAAATATATATCACTTGCATTTATCATCTCAAAATTTATATTGAATTCATTTTCATCATACCAATTAAATTTATAGCATTTTAAAAATGTTATAAATTTTCCTATAGTATTAAGTACTTGCTCTATATACTTATCTGATAAGTTTTTTACTGCATACATATACTTTTCAAAATTTTTAAAGGTATTAATAAAAAAACCTCCTTTTGATAACTACGTAAAAGAAGTGGAATCAAAAAGATTCCACTTCTCGCTTGTTACTGAAACAGTTTCTTAATAGCCTGTCTGTATATGTCCTTGATAATTTCATATCCTCCATCAACTGATTCCACAAAAATTGTAGCTCCAATTCCGGAATTAATTTCAAGCACATATAACTTGTCGTCTGTCGTTTCAATGATGTCAATGGTTGCAAAGTTGATATTCATAGCCTTACCAGCATCAATTGCAAGCTTCTCAATCTTATCATAAAGTTCGCCTTTAGCTAAAATTGTCGGCGTAGCACCTCCGCTAAGGTTGTGTTTCCATGAAATATTAACTTTTTCGTCCACAGCAGGAACATAGGTTAAATCCAGTTCCTTAAGGTTTTCCTGCACCACACTCTTATCCGGAAGATTTAACTCTTCAATCAGTTCAGCGATTGTGGACTTACCATTACCTGTGACATAAGGTTTGGTTTTTCCATAAATGAGATGAACTTTGCCGTCAAGATAGAATGTTCTGTATTCTGTCCTAATATCATAATAAGGACAGATACTTACAGAGTTCTGGGATTTAAAGAGTTTCTGGACAGCACCCTCTACTTCTTTTAAAGAATGGCATAAGGATACACCATTGCCCTCGCAGCCATTGTTCGGTTTTACAACTAAACAACCATACTTCAGAAATTCAGAAGTGACTGTGAGCCAAATGCCATCATCTCCGATAAGAGAAGCTCTGGTTGCAGGGTTGAAGATCATCGTATGTTTGATTACAGGTACACTCTGAGAGTTAAGAACCTCATAGGTAGCATACTTGTCACATGCGATGTCTCCAGTTGCTTCGGGATTAAGATCAAATCTTCTGCCTGTAATGTGCCTTACCTTGCCATCCTTAGACAGCTGCAGAATCCAGCCAAAAGAAAGATCCTCCATTTTGATTCCCATTTCAGCACAAACTTCGCGCATCAAAGCATGAAATGTCCGCTCTTCCATAGTAAAAACTCCTTTCGTAATATACGGATATGGTTTGATGACTTTAAGTCGCGTACAAGAATATTTTAGCACACTTTACATAATTTGTCAATTATTCACCAGAATATCCCTTAGATACTAAAGCATTTTCATATTCATTTACCTTTATCAACATCGAAACTAGTACTGATTTAACAATTAAAAAAAGGTTTTTCAAATTTATATTTGTAGATTTTGATTTTATTGAATATTTCCTTTGTTGCAATTCATTTAAAACATTTGGTATTATGCTTAATGCAATAAAAATAATCAATCCAATTTTCTTATTATCAATTTTAAATATTTTTAAAGGTATTAGCAGTCTTTGTATAACTATAGCTACATCTTTTATAGTTAACATCTTAGATAATAGATATGAAATCATATATGCCAATATTAGCCTTATACCAATAAATACTGCATATTTATAATCTATTATAAAACAGTTTATTAAAACAGTAAAAATAACAAATGGCAATAATAATGCTATATTTTTAAAAAATCCCTTTAAACTTATTTTATTAAATATCATAATTAAAAGATTCATTAATATAAGCATTATTAAAACGATAATATTGTTAATATAAAAAATAGATATTAAATAGAATATTAGTATTAGAAATTTTAATATATTTTTCATTTTCGTATTTCCTTTAAAATGCTATTTGATAATTCTTCTACTGAATAATCTTTAATTTTTATATTTAACCCGCTTCTATTTAACAATATTATTAATCTTAAAAAATCTGGAATATAAATATTATTTTTTTCTAGTAGTGAAATATCATCAAATATTTCTTCTTTACTAAATACCTGTTTAATTTTTCCTTCTTCCAAAACCATTATTCTATCAGAAAACAATATCTCATTAATGTTATTTGTTATAAATACTATAGTTTGATTATTTTCTTTTAACTTTTTTATAATATCATATATTTGCAATTTACCATAAGAATCTATCATAGTAGTAGGTTCATCTAACATAAGATACTTTGGCTGAATTGCTAAACAGCTTGCAATATTAACTCTCTGCTTTTGTCCTAAAGACAATTTAAATGTATTTTCATTTATATGTTCAGCCATTCCTACCATATTTAATGCTTCTTTAACTCTTTTATCACTATTATCTAAATTTAAGTTTTTTAACGCAAAGTCAACGTCATTATATACATTATTAAATAAAATTTGGTTATCTGGATTTTGAAAAACTATTCCTACTTTTTTTCTTATTAATTCCATGTTTTTTCTTTGATATGCATCTATATTATCTATTTTTACATTTCCTTTAGTAGGTTTTAAGATTCCTGAAATTATTTTTAGAAATGTTGATTTTCCTACTCCATTATTACCTATTATACTTATTACTTCACCATCTCTAATTGTAAAATTAATGTCATTTAGTATTTGTTTTCCATTCTTATATTTAAAACTAAGATTTTCTATTTCTATCATTTTTTAGTTCCTTTATTTTACTTACAACTGTACCATATGTATAAAAACTACCTACAACAAAGTTTACTGTATCTATATTATTGTTCATAGCATCTTCTATAGCGTTTTCTATGTTCTTCATAAGTATATTTTTTTCAGATGTATATTTCTTCATATATTCATATAATTCATCACTTGTTGCATAACTATCAGAATTATTTCCTGATGTTAATACAAATAAAGCTTCTTTATCTTCTGATAATAATTTTAACATCTTATCATAATCTTTTCTCTTAAGGATCGAAATAATATAAACTCTTTTATAATTACTATAATACATGTGTACCATATTTTGTAAATTATTTATTGCAGGTTCATTATGTGCACCGTCAAATACTATTATTGGATTATCATTCAATTGTTCCATTCTACCTTTATGAATTACTGTTTCTAAGCCAGATCTTATACTTTGACTTGTAACTTCGTATCCTAATTCATTTAATATTTGCATTGCTTCTATACATAGACTTGCATTTTGAATTTGAATTTTTCCTTTTAAATTTATTCTTAAATCTGTTATATCCTTATAATCAAAATATTGATAATTATTATCAAATTTGTAATTTGTTACGTCAGATTCTTTTACTATATGTAAAATATTATTCTTATTCTCACATTGTTTAATAAACACATTATCAACTTCAGGTATACTTTGAAAAATTACAGTATTTGAATTATCTTTTATAATTCCTGCTTTTTGATATGCTATTTCAGCTAATGTATTACCTAATATATGCATATGATCATATCCTATTGATGTTATAATTGATACTAATGGTTTTGTGATTATATTTGTACAATCATATAAACCACCAAGGCCTGTTTCAAGAACAACAAAATCAACATTGTTTTTGTAAAAATATAGTAAAGCCATTGTTGTTTCCAGTTCAAATAAAGTGATATTAACTTCTTCAATTTTATTATACTCATCTATTAATGGTTTTAATTCTTCTATCAGTTTTAACATTTCTTCATCAGATATTTCTTTTCCATTAATACTTATTCTTTCATTGTATCTAATTAAATGTGGGGATAAGAATTTACCTACCTTATAACCTTGTTTTTGTAAAATATTAGCGGTTATTTCTGTACAACTTCCTTTTCCGTTTGTTCCTGCAATATGTATGAATTTCATTTGTTTTTCGAAATTATCATATTTATTCATAAAGTATTGCATAGCTTTTAGTGAAGGATTTTTTGTACCTTTATAAAAATTTTTTAAATATTCATTTACATCTACATCAATCATTATTAAACCTCCTAATCCTGCATTAAATATTTATCAAATATTGGATTTAAAACTTTATTTAAAATATATATTATTGTAACTTGAATTGGTAACATTATTAATTGAGATACAGCTCTTGTACTTATAATAACTAAGTATGCTTTTCCATATAACATATGTAGCCAAAAAGATGTAATAAATATATTTACTAAACCTAAAACAAGAATACTGCTTATTATGAGTTTTAATAAAAATTTTATATTACTAATTGAAGCGTTGTTCTTGTTGTATAAGAATAAACCATAAATCAAGCCTGATATTGCAGCACTTAATGTAAATCCTGGAAAATATGCTCCAAATGGAAATAGTAAAGCACCAATCAAATCACCTAAAGCTGCAATCATCATACTATACTTAGGTCCAAGCCAAATAGCTGACATCATAATTGGAATAAAACTAAAACTTAATACTAAAAATTGAGTTTCTATAGATAGAAATCTTGATAGTACTATAAGTAGTGCAAGCAACATTGCAGATAATATTATTTTCTTATTTTTTGACATTTTCTTTCTCCTCTCTATTTTTGTGTTAAATCGTTACTGATTATATCATATTTTGTCAAAAAATAAATATAAATATATAAACTTTATATAGTTTTTAAGTTTTATATTTTTCTAGTATGGAAATAAGAAGCGGAAAATGATAGTTATATTAAACTGCGACATTTTTGGGATTTTAGAATATAAATATTTTGGCGAAATTATAGTTTTCATTTATTTATAGCGGTTTCTCGTCATTTTCTCTTTTGCTCTTTTTCTAAACTAATATATTAAATTTACCTCATAGAAAATAGTCATATTACTTTCATTTTGTGCAATGTTATATTCCGGTTTTTGATTCCCTATATGGAGCTAATTTTGAAAAATTTCCTAGCTCTCTTCTGCTACTCTTTTAGATTCTTACATGTAGTTACTTAAATTAAATTTTGTTTATCTTATATTTATTATTTTTTTCTAATTATATTTTCTATATTAGATTTTCTTTTCCAAACTTATTTTTACTTTTTAAAAATTATTTTTATAAAGTATATTTTTAATTTATAAAAAATTAATCTTTATACTAAAAATTATTATTTTTCTCCCCTACTTCTCAGATTTGTTAAATTCAGCTTTGTTAAATTTTGAAATAATTATAAAAGTTATATATCTTTTTTATAAAAATGGCTTAAAATCCATTTTCGTTTTTATCAAAACGTATAAAAAAATAGACTATCGAAAAAAGAGTACCTACAATAAGTAAGTACTCTTTTTTGATTCAATAACCATCTTCTCCACCACAATCAGAATCATATGGTTCAAGAGAATACGGAATTGGTTCAAGGCTCATAATTCTTTTATAACCATTAGAATGAATAAATGTTTCGAACTGCTGAGTTCTTTCATGTTCAACTCTCTTGTATTTACCAGTTTCATTTTTTTCACGTTTGAATTTGATCTGCAAATTTTAATGCCTACTGCAAACCAAATTGCAATTATTGAAAAAATAATAAGCCAACGAATCACTATAGACATAGATAACTCCCTTCAATATTAAAAATTAATCCCAATGACTGAAAGCAAATCTATTTGCATATGATCTACTATTAGCAATTTTTGCTAATTCACCTGCAAGCTCCTGACAATTATTTGCCTGGTTTAAACCATGTTCTGGAAAATACATATAAAAGTGTATTCTCAGCTCATTTGGCAAAAATATCGAGCCCTTACGCTCTTCTTTAGAAAGATACCTCTCTTCTAACATTGGAACGTAGCTATTGAAAAAATCTTCAATCCATTTGAGTTTTTCATCTAAGCTATTGAAGTTTATCTGTTCGAATTCATTCCGTTTTACAGCTAATTCTGTCTTTACTCTTTCAATTTCTTTAGAATCAATAAGCTTCATGTCATATTTCCTCCTAAATTTAGTTTGTACAAGTAAGCTGACCTTCTTACTTGCTATGTCTTTGTCAGTGCTGAACACGAATATATGCAAATTCTGCATTATTCCACTAACCTGGACTATATAAACAGGCTAAGTGCCTGGAATTTATGGATTTATATTATCATCTTTTATGTAAAATGTCAATTTATATGATTTGACATATAATTAAATGGTGTTATAATAATATTAGCATTGTAGTGTAACCGATTTATAGTAATGCTTGATATGTGTGTGATGACACATATCTCTTTTTTATAAAAATATTAGATACGCATAAATAATGTATGAAAAATTTTATTTGACATATAATAAGAATGATGCTATAATAATTATAGCTTAAGCAAATCATAGGATGTCACAAGATTTGCATCGAGATATGTTCGTCGCATATCTCTTTTTTTATTTTAATTCAAAAGAAAAAGGCGGTCGTCGTCCGCCTTCAAAGATTATTCTTTGTTTGTGCCTTGGTTTTCATTATCATTATTACTTAAAAGCAATAAGACAATTAATCGCCAGATTAGCTCATAGGATGTCATTCCTTTTGCACCTCCCTTCTGCAGGGATTGTCCAAATACATGGACTCTTTAATTATATCGTAAAATTGACTCAAATACAATGACTATTCTATGAATTCTGTAATTTATTTCTTGAAAAAAATGTCGAAAAAAGGTAGGATTTCGATAACTATTTTAATTTAAATTATGTTATTAATTTCTTTGAATTATGTAACTTTGTTATTTTCGAGATAAGTACTGTAATATAGCTATTTTTCAGCAATTTTGTGCTTATTATTTTTCCATTAAAAAATGTCCGACTACTTTCATTTTGTGCAATGTAATATTTCGGTTTTTGATACCCTATATGGAGCTAATTTTGAAAAATTTTCTACCTCTCTTCTGCTTTTACTAGGTCGAAATATTGTACTTATAACCTGATTTTATTTAAATATATTAATTTTTTATTTTCTTCTTTTTTCTAAATATCTCAACAACAACAGTTAATACAACTGATACTAACACATAACCAAAAATAATCAAGCAATTATGTGCAACAAAATTTGTTTCTGTTGAAATCAAGCAATCTTTTAAAACTTTAATTGTATATGTCATAGGTAATAATGGATTCAACCATCTAAAACATTTATCAATAATATCAACAGGGAAAGTACCTCCAGACGCTGCTAATTGTAAAACCAAAATAATTAATGCTAAAAATTTACCAACATCTCCAAAAGTTCTTATTAAAAACTGAATTATACTTGTAAAACATACTCCCATCAATGCACTTACCATATAATATACAAAAGTATTATCCACATTATATCCCAATGATAATTTTAATAAAAATGCAGTTAATAAACCTTGAACCACTCCAATTCCTAAATAAGCTAAATCTTGTTTTAATTTATTCTTATACTCACTATCAAAAATTCCAAATCTATGTTTTTGGTCATAATATAAAACAACATAACACATCAAAGCACCAACCCATAAACCAATTGATAAAAATAATGGTGTAAACGCTATACCATATGAACTAACTTCACCATAATCTTTTTCAACAAGTTCTACTGAATTAGAAACATGATCGCTTAATCCATCTAATTTTTTAATTTCATTATTAGCAGTTTCAATACCTTCATCAACACCATTTTTTAAAGTTTCAACACCATTTTGTAATTCAATACTTCCATTATAAGCACTATCTGTTCCTTCACTTAAAGTATTTAAACCAAGTTTTATTTTCTCAGAATTTGATTTCAAAGTTTCTAAACCATTTGTTAATGCAGTACTTCCTGATTTAATACTATTAGTTCCATTTTCTAATGAAGAAATTCCATTATTTAGATTAGATGTTCCATTTTGAACTTGTGATAAAGCATTTTTTAGTTCAGACATTCCCAAAGTTAATTGATTTAAACCTGCCGTACTATTACTTAATTTAGCAGTTCCGTCTGATAAATTCTGTGCACCTTGTTTTAAAGTACCGCTTGATTTCATTAATTCTTGAATTCCACCTTTTATTAAATTGCCACTTTGTTCAACCTTATCATAAGCTCCACTATTTAAAATAGCCTCAGCTTTTTGAGATAATCCTATAACATTTGGATCTTGACTAACCTTTCCATACTGAGCTACCGCTGTTAATAACGCTTTAGTATTTTCATTTAATCCATTAGCACCATCAATATAAGCCTGAGTATTTGTTCCTAAATAATCAGTACTATCAACATATTTCTTAACACCATCATTTAAATTACTGCTTCCTGCACTAATTTGATTAATTCCACTTTGTAATTGCTCTATTCCACTATTTCCAGATTGTAATAAAGTATCAGCACCTTGATTAATTTGCATAATAGCAGAATCTAAAGTCTTACCACCGTTTGATAACTCTTTAGCCCCATCATCAATTTGATTAATTCCATTAGTTAATTCTTTGCTTCCATTAGTAACCCTTTCAACACCATTATCAAATTCAGAATAGCTATTTTTTAAAGTATTAACACCAGTATTTAATTGATTTAATCCATTTGATAAACTTTGTGTTCCTTCTAATATTTTAACTGAACCATCTGAAATTTCTTTTAAACTATCTGGAACATCTTTAATACTTTCAGCAAGTGTTTCAACAGTTTTACTAGAAATTTCGCTCTTAATTTGGTTTTCTGTTGCAAGTACAATTTTATTAATAATTTGAGAAGCCAAATAATTCATCTTTTGATTTGGTGCATATGTAATTTTAACAACTTTTTTATTTACTTCACCTGCACTTCTTAAATCTTTAGTAAAATTCTCTGGAATAATAATTACTGCATAATACTTTTGATTTTTCAAACCATCTTCAGCATCACTTTCACTTACCTCACAAATATCAACAACATTCTTTTCTTTTAAACTATCAATCACTCTTTGTCCTTCGTTTTCCCCATTATCACCTTTGTCTAAATTAACCATAGCAACCTTCATATCTTTTAAGTTACCATATGGATCCCAATATGATTTTAAATAGAAGAAACTATAAATAATTGGGATTAACATTACAACTGTAAAAATAACTATTTTTATAATTTTTTTAGTATTCATTTTAAATATCCTTTCTTTATATAAATTTATTAGTGTATTTTTGGTGCTTTTGAGATTATTTATAAAATCACAAAAAAACACCTATTAGCTACTTAAACCATTTTTTAAAAATCCAATAATATTGTCTGCAATAATATTTTCATCTAATTTCTTATTGCTTTCATTCCAATCAAACATTAAAGCAATATACATTTTATAGATTAAAAAAGTAACAATATCAACATCTTTTACTTTTATATGACCTTTATCAATTGCAATTAATAATTTTTGTTTAATATAATTTTGTATTTCGGCATCAAAAACCTTTAAATTCTCAATTATCACAGGATTTTTCAGAATTTCTGCTTCATTTACAAGATTCTTTAGAAACTTCTTTTGATTAGTATATTTTAATAACTTATAAATTCCTTGATGAACAGTTTCATAAAAATCTGTGTTTTCAGTTTCAACCTCTTCAACAATTTTTTTCATATTTTCCAATTCTTCATTTATGAAATATTTAAATAATTCCTCTTTACTAGAAAAATACGTATAAACTGTTTTTTTAGTTACATTAGCCCCTCTTGCAATTTCATCCATTGTAACTTTTTTAAACCCATATTTATTAAATAGTTTTCTTGCAGCTTCAATTATTTGTTTTTTCTTCATAATTTCATCTCCTTTGTATACTGGTATACTCTTATAGTATATTAGTATACTATCAAATTTGTTAATTGTCAAGTATAAATCCATTAGAGAATAAATAATTATTTAATTTATTTCCTCTCGCAGCACTGCACTTGCCGTTCGGCATACGGCGGTTCAATTTATATTTCAACATGTACTTTTGAATACTGGTCTAACTTTTGAATAAATTTCAAATGCTTCATCTCCATTGAATTCTTTATCAATAGATACTTTTCCTCTTTCAATAAACTCTTTTGACAACGTAAATAAGCCCTTATCTGCAAAATTGTATCTACCAGAATCATCTTTTCCAATAAACATTGCAGTAACAGGGATACTATTTCAATAACTATATTATATTCCAAAGTGCCGCATTATGTAGCTTTTCTCTTTTTTCTGTTTAGTCGCTTGTTTTAGCACTTTTCAGCGATTTTAGTTATATTTTTTTGTATTATAAAATGTCCGATTTCTTTGATTTTGTGCAATGTTATATTTCGGTTTTTGATACCCTATATAGAGATAATTTAAAAATTTTTCCTACCTCTCTTCTATTACTTTTTAGATTCTTATATGTAGTTACTTAAATTAAATTTTATTTATCTTATAATTAGTATTTTATTTTTTTCTTATTATATTTTCTATATTAGATTTTCTTTTCCAAATTTGTTTTTACTTTAAAAAAAATGTTTTATAAATTTTATTTTAATTTATAAAACATTAATCATTATACTAAAAATTGTTATTTTTCTCCCCTACTTCTCAAATTCGTTAAAATTATAAAATTTGCAACACAACAAGTTATATGTCTTTTTTATAAAAATGGCTTAAAATTCATCCTTGTTCTTCTTCAAATGTATTATAAATAATAAACAAGACTCTCAATTTTGGTTTGAAAGTCTTGTTTATTTGGTCAGTAATTTTTTACTTAATGATATACTTGGCAAGTTCTTTAGCTGCCTTTGCGGATTCCAGTTTGCCACGTTCAATGTTTCGGCGCACGATTGGTAAGTTTCACATATATTTTTCATTTACCATTTTGCGTATGGCTTTTGGTTTAGACTGCATTGGCTCATCTAAACAAGGATTCCGAACTATTTTTTGGGGCTTGTTGCTCATGTCAAACACCTCACTTAAGTTTATGACGTTTGCTCCTCATTGTTACAGTACTATTTTGCTTTAACCTGTTAGCTTCATCAAGCTCTTTTTGCAGTCTTGGCAAAGCTCTTTTCTCTGAAGCAATCACTTCGCCATACCGAGGAACATGTACTGTAGCAATTGTAAAGCTGATTTTGGGCTTTTTAACAACACACTAGATATGTGAGGAGAACACATATCTTTTTTTATGCTCAAAAAAGAAACAGAGCAGGGAGAAACTGCTCTGAACTACTATGTTATATTATAATTTTTATTTAAATCTCTTTAAATATGAATCCATTGTTTCAATAAATTCATCATTATTTTTAGTTTGAACCATTTGTGATAATACTTGTTCTGTAACTTCAGAAGTTTGCATAGCATTTAAGGCTTTTCTTAATGCATATACAGTTTCTAATTCTTTGGCTGTTAATAATAAATCTTCCCTTCTTGTACCAGATTTATTTATATCTATTGCTGGGAATATACGTTTTTCTGATAATTTTCTGTCTAATACAACTTCCATATTACCAGTTCCTTTAAATTCTTCAAATATAACCTCATCCATTCTGCTTCCTGTTTCTACTAATGAAGTTGCAAGTATTGTTAAGCTTCCCCCATTTTCTATATTTCTTGCTGCTCCGAAGAATTTTTTTGGTTTATGTAATGCTGCAGGATCAAACCCTCCTGAAAGTGTTCTTCCTGATGATGGAATTACTAAGTTATATGCTCTGGCAAGTCTTGTTATACTATCTAATAAAATTACTACATCCTTTTTTTGTTCAACTAGTCTTTTTCCTCTTTCTAATACCATTTCTGCAACTTTTACATGATGTTCTGGTAATTCATCAAATGTAGAATAAATAACTTCACCTTTTATAGATCGTTTCATATCTGTAACTTCTTCTGGACGTTCATCTATTAAAAGTACTATTAATTCTACTTCTGGATTGTTTGAAGAAATACTATTTGCAATCTTTTTTAGTAATGTAGTTTTTCCAACTTTTGGAGGAGCTACAATCATACCTCTTTGACCTTTACCTACAGGTGATAATAAATCGATTAGTCTCATAGCATATTCATTAGGTTTAGTTTCTAGCTTTAATTTTTCAGTAGGGTATATTGGAATAAGGTCATCAAATTTTGTTCTTCTATATGCTTTTTCTGGTGCTTCACCATTTACTTCTCCTACATAAATTAAAGCAGGAAATTTTTCTCCCTCTTTTGGAGGTCTAGAAATACCTTTTACTTTATCTCCTTTATCTAATTTAAAACGTCTTATTTGAACAGGAGAAACATATACATCTTTTGGTGTAGATAAGTAATTTTCTCCTCTTAAAAATCCATAACCATCTGGTAATACTTCTAAAATTCCTTCGATGATTTGATCTTCTGCATTTGTTACTTTATATCCGTTGTTATTAGATTGTTCATTAATTTCATTTTTTATTAAATTAGCTTGTCCAACTTCAATTGTTTCGTTCTGCTGTTTTTTTTGATTATCTTCTTCATTTTTTGAAAGAATAATAATAAGTTCATCTTTCTTTAATTTTGACACATTTGTAATGCCTTTTTCTTTAGCTAGTTGTCTTAATTCTACTAAAGTACAATTTTCAAAATTCATAAATTTTGCCCCCTAAATATTAATTTGTTTTTGGAATTTTTAAGATATTAAAAGAATAATGTTTGACATAAAATTAATTAGTGTAATGATGAATTAGAGGCAGAGCCATTTTGCCTCTAATTAGTAATATCAATGTATACTCGTTCATTTGGTAAATACATTCCTAGTTTTTCTCTTGCTATATTTTCGATATATTCTGTTGAGTTGATATTATTTTTTATATCTTTTAATTCTGTTGTTTCTTCTTTAGCTTGATTTATTTGACTTTTATAAACTGTTGCTTCTTTTTCATATGAATTTAAAGTATGTTGCTGAGAAATAATTGTATATATAAAGTATATTATTACTGCGATTATAATAAATCTATTAATTTTTAATTTCTTTTTCATATGTTTTTCTCCAATACTAATAATTATTATATACTTCTATATTATAACATATTATTCTTCTTTTTCCAGCTTTTTTTTAGTATTTCACAAAATTTTTTTAAAGGTACTAATATTAATTTAATAAATTTTATTATAAATCTTAAAATTGAAGTATTTATTTTAATAATATATTTACTAATTAGCCTTAAATATATTATTATTCCTAAAGCCATCCCAGATATCATATATATTCTAATTTCACCATTAGTATATTTCATTATAACAATTATTAAAATTATTCCTGAAAGAATCCAAAATAAAACATCTTGAATATATGTAATAAGATCAAATGTTTTAAAAACTTTTCGCTGAATTCTAAAAAAATCAAATAATAAACTTATACACATACCTGTTAAAATAAATATAATTAATATCTTAATTTGCTGATATATCAATTCATTCAAAAGTTTTAACTCCTATTTAAAAATTTTACTTAAAAAATTATTTTCCCTTTTTTCAAAGCTTTTATCACTATAGCATAAACTTGAAATATTTCCATCAACAATTACTTCTTCTGATTCTATATTTAATTTATTAATTCTCAAATCTTCACCTTTTACTGTTAATAACCCTAAATGTGTTTCAAGTATAACTATTTGATCATCAAAACTAAGCACATCTAATGCACCTGATATATTTAATTTTTCTCTACTTTCCAATATTAAATTTTGAATAATATTTGATTTTGATGCAGAATTATTTTTTCTCTCCTCAATATTCATAGCTTTTCCACTCTCCTTTTGTAAAATATATTCATATAATATAAAATTATACCAAAAAAGCGGACAGAGCATAAAACATTAAATATAATGTTTTATGCTCTGTCCGCTTTTTAGATGAAACTAAATAAAGACAGCTTTTATACTGTCTTTATTAACTCGCTATGAAGTGTTTCGAGTATCGCATTTGGCACTGTTGTTTTAAATGTAATTCTAATTTTTCCATTATTTATATCTATTTTTTGAATATCGAATTTTTCTTTATCTAAGATTGCTATTATTTGTTTTAATATATTATTATCATTTGCAATTCCATAACCAATTATTGATATTCTAGATATATTATGCATTAAAACATCAAAATTATTAAGCTCTTCTTTTATTATAAAGTTTATTTTATTTAATTGACTTGATTTAAATAAAGCTTTTATCTCATTAGTATTATTAATAAATTCAATTGGCATAATTTCATTTTTTACAAATAAATCATATATTCTTATAAAGTCTATTTTTTTTCCAATTATTTGTATCGATAATAACTCATCATTTTTTACTAAACTTTTTATTTTTTGTGATTCTATTTTATTATTTATAATAGTTCCATTATCTTCTTTAAATGTAGATTTCGCTATTATAGGTATATTAAACTTCTTCCCTATTTCAACACATCTGTTATGAAGTACTTTTGCACCTTCGTTTGAAATATCTAACATTTCATCATATGAAACTTCTTTTAGTTTTTTAGCATTAGCTACTTTTTTTGGATCAGATGTAAATACTCCTTCTACATCTGAGTATATATAACATTCTGTTGCATTTAAAGCTGCTGCAACAGATACTGCTGTGGTGTCTGATCCACCTCTTCCTAATGTTGTTATATCTAAATTTTCATTTATTCCTTGAAATCCAGCTATTATAACAATTTTTCCATCAGAAAGTTCAGAATTTATTCTTTTTGTATCTATATGCTCTATAATAGCATTTTGATTAATATTATTTGTGTATATGCCTGCCTGCCAACCTGTTAAAGAAATTGATTTATATCCCAATTCATTTAATAATATACTTAATTTTGAAATTGATGCCTGTTCGCCAGTACTAAGTAAAACATCTAGCTCTCTGTCTATTGGATTTTTTGATAGTTCATATGCTTCATTTAATAATGAATCTGTCTTTTTTCCTTGCGCTGAAACAACAACTACTATATCATATCCTTCATCATATAATGTAGTAATTTTATTTGCTACGATGTTTAGTTTTTCGTTATCTGCTACAGAAGTGCCACCAAATTTTAAAACTATAGTATTCATTATATCTGCATCCTTTATATAAAAAATTTAGTCTACAATATTTTGTAGACTATACTATATTATATTATGGAAGCAAATTTATGCCACATTTTGGCAAAAAATATATGAGCAATCCGACAGCAAGTATTACAGTTATTAGAGTACTTAACAATCTTCTGAAAATTTTTCTTTTTTCATATCTAACATATCTTTCTTCTACTTTTTCTTCAATTAAAAAGTTGTTTATAAAATCATTTACTTCTTTTGTATCTGCACAAAATAGTGAAAATTCTAATTCTCTAAGAAAAGAAAAATTATCTTCGTATCTAATTATAATATTATAAGTCATTGCTGGAAGAAAAAATAATACTCCACTAACTTTTCCTATATATACATTTTTTAAGCGATTATATGGTATATTTATATTTTGAAATCCTTGTTTTACGTTTAATGTATTTTTATCACATAATAAAGTCGATTTATTTCCAAATATAAACACAATTACTAATGTAAATATTAAACCTATTGAAACTATAAAATATGAAAGATTAAAATTTAATAATAACATAGCTATTATAATAACAAACATAGCTAGTAGTATAATCCAGTTGTTTTTTATTTTTTTTATTGGGTCTATATCCAATTTGATATTTTCTTTTTTTATTTTATTTATACTGCTATATCTACGAACCTGATTTTCTAAATATATTTCTTTAAGTTTCATAATAGTTCTCCTTTGTATTATTATTATTATTATTTAGTTTGTAATGATTTTAAATAGCTTTTCATAAATTCATTTAAGTCTCCATCCATTACACTTTGGACATTTCCTACTTCATAATTTGTTCTATGGTCTTTTACTAAGGTATATGGGCAAAATACATATGAACGTATTTGACTTCCCCATGCTATATCTTTTTGTTCACCTTTTAAGTCTTCTATCTTTTCTTTATGCTCCTGCTCCTTTAAATTCAATAACTTAGACTTTAACATTTTCATTGCTGTTTCTCTATTTTGAATTTGAGATCTTTCTGTTTGACATGCCACTACAGTATTTGTTGGAATGTGTGTTATTCTTACTGCTGAAGAAGTTTTATTTATATGTTGACCACCTGCTCCAGAGGCACGATATGTATCTATTCTTAAGTCATCTGGATTAATGTCTATTTCTATATCTTCTGTAATTTCGGGTAATATTTCAACAGATGCAAATGATGTATGTCTCCTTCCTCCTGCATCAAATGGTGATATTCTTACTAATCTATGTACTCCTTTTTCTGATTTCATATATCCATATGCATAATCACCAGAGATTAAGAATGTTACACTTTTTAAACCTGCCTCATCACCATCTAAATAGTCTAATTCCTTAATAGTATATCCATTATCATTTGCCCATCTTGTATACATTCTGTATAACATTTCTGCCCAGTCTTGCGATTCTGTTCCACCTGCTCCTGGATGAATTGTTACTATTGCATTATTTATATCATATTTTCCTGAAAGCAATGTTTCGATTTCTAAATTTTCTATATCTTTTTCTAAAGATGACGTGTTTTGTAGCAATTCTTTTGCAATTGATTCGTCTTCATCTATTTGTAATAATTCGTTCATTTCTATTAAATTTAATAGCTCTGATTTTAACTTTGTATATTTATCTTTTTTGTTTTTTATTATTTTAATTTCTTGTAATACTTTACCAGATTTTTTGCTATCATTCCAAAATTCTTGTTCAAGTGTTTGTTCCTCTAATTTTTTTAATTCATCTTCTAGCTTAGGTATGTCAAAGAGATTCACCTATACTTTCTAATTTTAATTTTATTGATTGTAAAGTTTTTGAATTTTCTTCTAATTCAATCATTTTAACACTTCCTTCCTTGATAGTTTTAGTTTATCATATGATAAATGTAAATTCAATTAAATTTATTAAATTTTAATAAATAATCCTGCATATAGTTACAGTTCAGGAAGTAGCAATATAATGGAGATAATTTCCTTAATTTATCAACAACATCAACCTATATTTTTTTAATTTCATTTATAAAATAATTTCTCAACTCAATTGTTCTATTATTATTTTCTTCTAAGTTTTCATAGGCTATGGTTAATGCTTTTGCTAATCCAACAATACCAGCAACATTTTCTGTCCCTGCTCTTCTGTTTCTCTCTTGATGTCCACCATTTAAATATTTTCTGAATTTTACTCCATCTCTTAAATATAATACTCCTATTCCCTTAGGTCCATAAAATTTATGTGCTGATAAGGAAAGTGAGTCTATATTCATGTTTTGAATATCTATCTTTACATTTCCTATTGCTTGTACACTATCTGTATGAAATAAAATATTATATTTTTTTGCAATTTGACTTATGTAAATATATGTGCTACAAATTTCCTACCAGTATTTAATTATTCATTATAAGCTATTGTTCCTTGTTTTAGTGCTTCTGCTTTTGTTTTAAAACCTGATTTTGTAATTCGTTTTCTTTTCCTCTCAATTTTAGCAACATCAAAATTGTACTCATAAACATTTCCTCTCTTTCTTACATTTACCATTTTATTTTTTACCTCCAATCTGCAAATAACGATTGAACGAAAAAAGACTGGCATCTTTTACAATGTCAGTCAATATTAAACTTTTTTAATATTTTATTTTTGTCGCCGAGTCTGTATTCATTGATAAATAAGCATTTTTAAGGAATTTTGGCGACAGATTTTATTTGTTTGGCGACAAATTGGCGACAAAAGCTCAATTTCCACATTTATGTCAATTTGTCAAAAACTCTGTAACCCTTGAAATTACTGATTTTTACCACAACAATTTTTGTATTTCTTCCCACTTCCACATGGACAAGGATCATTTCTTCCAACTTTTGGTTCAGTTTTTACTATAGTTTTATTAAGTCCACCTTCTTTAGGTTTAACAGTACCATCAACTAAATTGATAGCTGTGTCTTCTAATCCTGCTCCTGTTATTTCTGCTGTTTCTTTTCTTTGTACATTTTCTTCTTTCTTTTGGATATTTAACATTATTTTTGATACATCATCTTTTAATGATTCTATCATATCATCAAACATGTCTGCACCTTCAAGTCTGTATTGTACAACTGGATCTTTTTGTCCGTATGCACGAAGTCCAATACCGTTTTTTAGTTCATCCATGTCATCTATATGATCCATCCATTTTTGGTCTACAACTTTTAACATAACAACTCTTTCAAGTTCTCTCATATTTTCTGTGCCAAATTCTGTTTCTTTATCTTCATAAATTTTATGTGTTTTTTCTTTTAATTCATTAATTACATCTTCTGCTGTAGTATTTTCTTTTTTTATTGATTCTACTTCTTTTATTCCGAAAGAAACTTCTATATCTTGTAGTAATGATTCAGAGTTTGTAAGTTTTTCTTCTGATACATAGCTATTTACTAATCTTTCTATTGAATCATCTATCATTTTTAATACATTATCTTTTAAGTTGTCACCATCTAGAACTTGTTTTCTTTGAGCATATATGATTTCTCTTTGAGAATTCATAACATCATCATATTGAAGTACATGTTTTCTAATGCTAAAGTTTTTACCTTCTACTCTTTTTTGAGCTGATTCTACTGCATTTGAGATTATTTTTGAATTTATTGGCATATCTTCATCTGCACCAAGTTTTTCATATACTTTTACTATTTTGTCTCCTCCGAAGATTTTCATTAAATCATCATCTAAAGATATATAAAATCTTGATTCACCTGGATCTCCTTGACGACCACTACGTCCACGTAACTGGTTATCAATTCTTCGAGATTCATGTCTTTCTGTACCTATTATTTTTAATCCACCTGCAGCTACAACTTTTTCTTTTTCTTCTTTGATTTTTTCTTCAAATTTATCTTTTAGCTCTTTGTAATGAGCTCTTTCTTTTTTGATTTGCTCATCATCTGTTTCGTAGTATGTTGTTGCTTCTTCAACTTGCTCTGGTGTGTATTTTTCCATTCTTAGTTGTTGTTTTGCTAAGTATTCACTGTTTCCTCCAAGCATGATATCAGTACCACGACCAGCCATGTTTGTTGCTATTGTAACAGCACCATATTTACCAGCTTGAGCAATAATTTCAGCTTCTTTTTCGTGTTGTTTAGCATTTAATACTTCATGTTTAATTCCTTCTTTTTGAAGCATTTTGCTTAATTTTTCTGATTTTTCAATTGAAACAGTACCTATTAGAACTGGTTGTCCTTTTTCATGGCTTTCTTTTACTTCTTGTACTACTGCTCTAAATTTACCAGCTTCATTTTTGTATATAACATCATTGTTATCTTTTCTAATCATTGGTTTATTTGTAGGAATTTCGATAACATCTAATTTATATATTTCTTGGAACTCTGCATCTTCTGTTTTTGCAGTACCTGTCATACCTGATAATTTTTCATACATTCTGAAGTAGTTTTGGAATGTTATTGTAGCAAGTGTTTTTGATTCATCTGCTATTTTAACATGCTCTTTAGCTTCAATTGCTTGATGTAATCCATTGTTGTATCTTCTTCCATACATGATACGACCTGTAAATTCATCTACAATTAAAACTTCGCCATTTTTTACGATATAGTCAGTATCTTTTTTCATAACTCCATGGGCTCTTAGTGCTTGGTTTACATTATGAACTAATTCTGAGTTATCTAAATCGTTGAAATTTTCTAATCCAAATTCTGCTTCTGCCTTTTTTATACCTTTGTCTGTTAGTGTTGCAGATTTAGCTTTTAAGTCTACTATATAATCATAATTTTCATTATCTTCAGCTTGTTCTACATTTTTTACATCTTCTTCTACTATAACTTTTGGTGTTAGTTTTCTTACAAATGAATCTGCTTTTGAGTATAAGTTAGAAGATTTATTTGCTCTACCTGAAATAATAAGTGGTGTACGAGCTTCATCTATTAAAATACTATCGATTTCATCGACAATAGCATATTTTAGTTTTCTTTGAACTAATTGGTCTTTGTATATTACCATGTTATCTCTTAGATAATCAAATCCATATTCATTATTTGTTCCATATGTTATGTCACAATCATAAGCTGCTTTTTTTTCATTTGGTTTCATTCCATTTACAATTATTCCTACTGTTAATCCAAGGAATTTGTATAGGTTACCCATCATTTCTCCTTGGTATTTTGCTAAGTAATCGTTAACTGTAATTACGTGAACACCTTCACCTGTTAATGCATTTAAGTATGCTGGAAGTGTTGCAACTAATGTTTTTCCTTCACCTGTTTTCATTTCGGCAATTCTACCTTGATGTAATATAATACCACCTATTAATTGAACATCGAATGGTCTCATACCTAAAACTCTAACTGCTGCTTCTCTTACTACTGCAAATGCTTCTGGTAATAAATCGTCTAAAGTTTCTCCTTCAGTTAGTCTTTTTTTGAATTCTTCTGTTTTTTGTCTTAATTCTGAATCTGTTAATTTTTTCATAGAGTCTTCTAAACCATTTATTTTTTCTACCAATGGCATAACTCTTTTTACTTCTTTTTCACTATAGTTAAATAATTTTTTGATTATACCCATTATTTTTTTCTCCTTTACGTCTTATGTGTCTTAAGTTTTTTTCTTTTAGTACTATATCACTAAATGTATTTTTTCGCAACAAAAATCATATTTTTTTTAATTTAAACATAAAATTTATTAAAAATTAGGTACTAAAATTGAATTTTTATGATGCAGTGTGTCACAAAAATTTTATTTTGCCAAGGTTGAAAGAGGTATTTATATGTTTATTTGCAATGTTAGTTTAAATAAATCTAAAATTTTTAAAATCATTATATATATAGTAATTACTGTTACTATTATTTCTGCAATATTTGGAATTTATTCATTAGTAAATAATTCTAAGAAAAATTTTGTTGATGATTGTGAGGTAAAAAGTGCTGATGTAACCGAAATTTCTGCTCAAAATTATACTAATGTTTTAAAAAGCTGTCATGAAAATATAGATTTATATTTAGGCAAAAAAATTAAATTTTCTGGATTTGTTTATAGACTTTATGATTTTAATGAAAATCAATTTGTATTAGGAAGAGAAATGATAGCTTCGCAAACATCAAAAACACAAGCACAAGCTGTTGTAGTTGGTTTTTTATGTAATTCTGCAGGAAGTAGTAAATTTGCTGATGGTACTTGGGTTGAAATTGAAGGAACTATAACAAAAGGATATTATCATTCTGAAATTCCAGTGCTTGAAATTACTAAGATTAATGAAACTAGTGCTCCTGAAAATCCATATGTATATCCTCCTGACGAGGGATATGTTGAGACTGAAAAACTTTAAATTGGGGACGGGGCAAAAAATCAAAGAGGCTTGACCTCAAGTTGGGGACGGAGCAAAAAATCAAAGTTGTCATAATTGATATTATAAAATGTAACATTTCTTACTACAATTCACAAGTTCAATTATGACAACTTTGATTTTTTGCTCCGTCCCCAACTTGAGGTCAAGCCTCTTTGATTTTTTGCTCCGTCCCCAACTACTCAATAATTGATTTAACCAATCCTTTATCTATCCTATTTTCAAAAATATTCTTTAAAACAATTAAAATAATAGGTCCTACAAAAAGTCCAATTACTCCACAAAATTTAAATCCTGTGTACATGGCAACTAATGTAAAAATTGGATGTATTCCTAGTTGTCCGCTTACTATTTTAGGTTCTATTATTTGTCTTACTACTGACATAATTAACCATAACACAAGTATTGCTATTCCTAAGTTTAAATCACCTTTACAAGCTGCAATTATAGCCCATGGTACCATTACTGTCCCAGAGCCTAATATTGGAAGAGCATCGATAAATCCTATTCCTAAAGCTACTAGAAGCGGATATTTTATATTGAAACCTACTAGTGAATATATATATAATCCTACTAGTGAAATTACGAATGATACTAATATAAGGATAGCCTGAGCTTTTAAATAACCTCCTAATGATTCAGCAATTCCATGTACATGCAATGCTAATTTTTTTACCCAACTTCTTGGAAAATGATGCTCTAGTTGATCTATCATATATATTTTGTCTGTACTTATAAAATATAATGACATTATAGTTATTACAATATAAAAACCAACTGTTGGTAATGATGTTAGGTTATTTAATAAGCCAGTAAAAAAATTCTTTACAATTTCTGAAACATGTATCAATAAATTTTCTGTTGAATTATTTAGTATTCCATTTAGCTCTGGAGAAAGTTGTATTTTGCTGAAATCAAATGATGATGTTTTTTCTTGTATAAATGAATATATAACATTTACATATTCATTTAAATTACTTAGCAAATTAGAAGCTTCTGATATTATTGTCATTATTCCCCATACTAACAGACCAATAATAATAGCTAGTACAACAATTAAGATTAGCAAAGCACTTGTTTTTCTTTTCATATTAAATTTATTCATACAAAACCTAATAACTGGCTCTATTAATAAATATAGTGCAAAAGCTATTAAAAATGGCATATAAAAAATGGCAAGTTTAAAGCCTAAACATATTAGTATTATTGAAAATACTAATATTAATATCTTTTTAATTACTTTTTTAAAATCCATAACATTCACAATCATATGTAAATCACCAGTAATATTGTATTCTTATTTTAAAATTTTATTCATTTAAACTTCCTCTCCCATAGAGGGAGCACTACTGCCAACTTAAGAAATCTATTCTAAAAATATTCGCTAAACTAGAGAGAAACGTAATATATGTTACGTTTCTCTCGGTAACATTGTAGAGTACAAAAATCTTAGCTTAGCAACATTGTTAGTGAAACTCGTATAATTTCTAACTCGTCCCCTAGTAATTTTTATGATGTTTTTATTTTAGTCCTACCTTATTCTGCATTTTTATGGTTGCAATTACAAATATTTTCAAAAGTTTCTGCTACTTCCCTATTGCTGATATCTTCATTTTTAGCTAAATCTCCTAATGTTAATATTCCTACTATTTTATTATTTTCTACTACTGGTATTCTTCTTATTTGATTTTCAGACATTAATTTTGTAGCATGCTCTACATCATTATTAATATCACAACAACAAACATTTGTTGTCATTATATCACTTATTTTTGTTGTGTTAATATCTTTATTACAAGCTACTGTTCTTAATAAAATGTCTCTGTCTGTTACAAAACCAACAACATTTTGATTTTTATCACATACAGGTATACATCCTATATGTTGTTTACACATTAATTTTGCACAATCGCAAACACTTGTCTCTGGCTCTAACCAAACTACATTATTACACATACAATCTTTTACTTTCATAAAAAAATACCATCCTTTCATTAAAACTATTAGAACGAAGATATGATTCGTTTGAAATAAAAGAAATCTCGTTCTCAATAGTTTATTTTTAAAATAAACATTTTCAGTTTATTTATTTTATTTTGTGTAATAATAAAAAAGATATACAATCTAAATTTTGTATATCTAAAAATTCAATTTTAAAGTATTTTCATAATTTTTTAGTTCAAATAAATATATATAGTAGTTCCAAAGGAATTATATTGTAAAAATGCAGTAATGCGCAGTTTGGGAACCATAGAACCCACCTCACTTGAAATGGCTTATTTTAAGGCACTGAATTTTAACTAAATATTTAATTATAAAATTGAAATGGTTGATTTGCAGTATAGTCACTGTTATATATTGCTGGATTTTCAAGCTCTCTATGTGGAGGCATTGGGAATTGTGGTCTTGGTCTAATTGGAGGTCTATTTCCATTATTTTCTATTAATTGTTTTATTATCATAATTTTTATTAAATCTTTTAATGTAGGATTACCGCAACAAATTCTTGATTCTTCATCTTTTATTTTGCTTTGGCTAACTTTCATGTCTGTTCTTGCAAGATTTCCTGATGTTTCCGCTTCTTTTGTGTTAATATTAACATTTATAACATCAATATCTGATTCTATATTATTATATATTTCATTTGCCATAATTTCTAAAGTATCATTTGAAATACTACCATATCTTGGATTGTTACATACTTTTCTAACCATAGGTTTTAAAATTTTGTAAATTTCTGGATATAAACTTTCGTAATTGTTTTCATTTGTATAAGCAATTCCGCTTCTGTATGGAAAAAATAAATTGTTATCTCTATATGTATTCATCTCATTTTGAATAGGATAACCTAAAATACTTCTCATATAATCTTCATATTCATTGTTATACATATGCTTTATACCTCCTTATATTAATATATGAATATTCTAAAAAATAGTGACTTAGGCGAATTTTTTAATATATAAAAGATATATGTAAAAAATGTATACACAATTATAATCTTAATATTGTCAATCATGCATTATAAATTTGAATATATAATAAAAGACTATCTAAAATTATATTTCAGATAGTCTTTTATAAAAAATACAATTTATTGACAAATCACATTGTTTAATGAATTGCATTTGGTTATATATTATTTACTAATTCCTTAAACAAATCTCCTCTTTCCATGAAGTTTTTAAACATATCAAAACTTGCGCTTGCTGGTGAAAATAATACTACCTCTCCAGGTTTAGCTATTTTATTAGCTATAGATATTGTTTCTTCTAATGTAGTACATTTGACTATTGGCATATCTTTGTTTTGTGTTTTAAGCTCTTTTGTTACCGCTTCGTATATTTTTTCTGTAGTTGCTCCTACTAATACTAAAGCAGATACATTTTCTACTATAGGTTTAGCTATTGGTGTATAATCTAAATGTTTGTCATATCCTCCTGCTATTAATACTATTTTTTCATCAAAAGAATTTAAACCAGCTATTGTTCTTGATGGACTTGTTCCTATAGAATCATTATACCATTTTACACCATTTATTTCTCTTATAAACTCTAACCTATGTTCTACCCCTGAAAACTTTGTTATTGCTTTTATTTGTGTATCTATATCTACTAAAGATGATGTTGCTGCAATAGCCGCACAAATGTTCTCGTAATTGTGGATTCCCCTTAATTTTACATTTTTAACATCTATTACATGTCTTCTTAATCCATCTTCACATGATTTTATAGTTTTATTATCATATATAACTCCATTATCTAATCTTTGTTTACTACTAAACATTATTACTTTTCCATTTGCTTCTGACTTCATTTTATTTGTTATCTCATTATCTGCATTTAATACCACTATTCCATCAGAAGATTGATGTGTAAATATATTCTTTTTACATTCTATATATTCTTCATATGATTTATGAATATCTAAATGATTTGGAGATATATTAGTAATAACAGATATATTAGGGCTAATCTCCATATTCATTAATTGAAAGCTACTTAGCTCTAATACTACTATTGATTCAGGAGTCATTTCATTTAATTTTGTGAAAAGTGGTATTCCTATATTTCCACCTAAATAACAGTCATATCCTTTTTCTTTTAATATAGCATATGTAAGACTAGTTGTTGTTGTTTTACCATCACTACCTGTTATACCTATTACTTTACCTGGGCATAATTTTATAAGCATTTCTATTTCTGATGTTATTAATGCACCACGTTTAGCTTCTTCTACTAATTCTTTTGTATCTGGTCTACAACTTGGTGATCTAAAAATAACATCAAATCCTATTAATTTACTTAAATAATTTTCTCCTAATGAATAATCTATATTATATTTACTTATCTTTTCTATCACTTTGTCATCTAATTTATCTAAAGTTTTTTTATCAAATATTGTTACTTTAGCATTATTTTTATAGAAATAATCTAATAAAGGAATATTGCTAACTCCAATTCCTATTATTGCAATTTTTTTATTTGATATGTATGCATTAAATTCTTCTAACTTTCTATTTATATAAGTGTAATTCATATTTTATCATTCCTTTCCCAATAATCGTATGTATTAATAACTGGTATTATTGTTTTCCCATTATGGATTATACCATACATATATTCTTTTTCAAGTTATTTGGTTACAGATTTTTTTATTTAAATGCATACTTTATAAATTTATGTACACACTATTTTTATGAACGGAGGTGTTTTTTTATGGCAGATAAGAAGAAAAAAGGAAATAAAAATGGTAACAAAAGTGGTAATCAAAAAAATCAAGAAAATGATTAATTATTATTATATTAGTATAGTATAGAAGCGGATTGATTCTTGCTTATATTTTGTAAAAATGAAATAGATAAGAATAGAGACACATAAAAACATTATTATAATTTATAAAAACTTTATTATAATTCAAGTAAAAGAAAGCAGAATAATTTTATCTGCTTTCTTTAAATTTTAATAAATTGATTATTAGATTTTTAATCTCCGTTTATTGCACATCCACATTCGTTGTATTCCTCAATATCCATTTGCCATTCTTCCATGATATCACCTCCCTATCATAATACAATTTTTATCAAATCCATTTAACTTATGAGATGTTTCGTATGCAGATTTTCTGCATCCACCACAATAAGCTAGGTATTTGCAATCACCACAGGTTTCGTACTTTTTTCTATATCTAAGCTCTTTTAACATTTCAGAATTAAACCAAATATCTTCTAATTTATTTTCATTTACATTTCCACATACTTCTCTAAAAAATGGACATGGTATAACATCACCATTAGCTAATATACTACATGCTGCAATTCCTGCTGTACATCCACCTTTTATTCTAAAATTATCATCATCTGAAGAAAGCTCTTTATATGAATTTACATATGGGTTTCGTAATTTACTTATTTTGCCTTCTTTTTCATATTGTAATAATTTTTTTATAGCAAATATTTTTTCTTCAGTACTTAATAAAACCTCTTTGTTTCTGCCAGTATCTATACAAAAGTTGAATGCAATTCGTATTTCATTATCATTAGCTAATTTAACTATTTCATCAATGTGATTCACATTATTTTTATGTACTGTTGTAAAAAAGTATGGTGAAATTCCTGCAGATTTTATTTTTTTTGCTAATTCTATTGTTTTATCCGCTTCGATTTTTCTAATTTTGTTGTCATCTAAATCAAAACTTAAATGTATGTAATCAAATCCTCTTAATTTAGTAATATCCATATTAGAAATATATCCATTAGTTTGTAATACTATTTTTGAAATATTAGTTAATTTAGGTCTTTCTTGCTCTAAATATTCGCATAATTTCATAAAATCTTTATGCAAACTTGCTTCTCCTCCAGAAATTACTAAAGTACTTACTGAATTTTCGTTAGCGAAGTTTATATATTTTATTATCTGCTCATATGGCATATCCATATTTTCATAGCCTCTATTATAGCAATGTAAGCAGTTTAAGTTACATCTAGTTGTTATTTCAAGCTCTAATATATGCATTGATAATTTCACATCTATCATCTCTTTCCTTTTTAATACTCATATCCCCATTTATGTAGCTTTTGGTCCAAGCTCTACATCCTGAATAACAATTATTTTTCTTTTTACAGCTTTGACATTCATCAGGTATATCATTACATAAATAATATGACCTAAATACATTAAATCCTTTTCCATTTTTCCAAATTTCTTTTAAATCTTGTTGAAATACATTACCACATAAATATTCATCAGTTTGAAAAAAATTACAAGGATACACGTTTCCATTATATTTTATAATAAGTTTACTTTTACCTGCTGCACATACTGGCATAAAGAAGTCATTTTCATTTCTATCTAGGCTACACAAACCATGTAGTCCATGTTTATACACCAGATTTTGCTCACCTACAGTATTTAAAATATTAAGATATATATCCATATTTTCTTTATTTAAATCTACTGATAGATTATCAATTTTTTTACCAGTTTTACATGGAATTGCCAAAGTTGGTGAATATTTAACTTTATTTTTATATTTTCCATAAAAATAATTATACAAATTTAAATAATCATTTAAGTTTTCTTTTATCAAAACACTATTTATTGAAACATTTTTATTGGCATTTACAGCTATTTCTATGTTCTTTTCTACTTTATCAAAAGCACCTTTTTTGTTTACTATTTCGTCATGAACATCTTTATAACCATGAACAGAAAAAACAAAATCATCTACATAATCTAAAACATTTGTTATATCAAAATAACCATTTGTATTTACTAGCACTCTAAAATCTTTTTGTTTTGCATATTGTAATAGCTCTTTATAGTACTTATATAAAAAGTTTTCTCCTCCGGAAAAATGCAAGTGTTTTACCCCAAGCGAATATAAATTATCTATTACATATTTCCATTCATCTAACGATTTATCTTCATACTTTTTTCCATAATCACAATTTTCAAAACAAAATTTACATGAAAAATTGCAATTTCTAGTTAGCTCTATTTGAGTAAAATATGGCTTTTCCCAAATTAAATCTGCAATTTCATTTCTTGAAAATCCATTAATCAAGCTCTATCACTTCTTTCCTTTGTAAATATTCTAAATATTTTTTTGGAATTTCATCTATATTTTCCTTATTTACAATTTTCTTAAACCACATTGCAGTATCACCTTTAAAAAACATTAGATTGAAATTCGAATAAACAGCTATAATATTATTTTTTTCTTTATATGACACATATCTAGTTAACTTATAATTCATAAAGATACTCCTTTTATAATTTTTTTCCAAAACTTAGCTCTTCTACATTTATGCCATTTAGTTCTTGTGCTTTATCTTTTAAATATTCAAAACCATTTTTCTTATAAAAATCTATTGCGCCTTGATTGCCTTTTAAACACCACAATAATACCTTATCATTATTTTCTTCTTTTAAAGTATTACATATGTGTTGTATAATTTTTGTTCCTACTCCTTTTCTTCTATAATCATTTTTTATATATAACGCATATATTTCTGATGTATAATCTGCCATATTTTCTTGGTTCAAATTTTGTCTTTTTCCAAAAAAAGAGTATCCTAATATTTCGTCATTTTCTTCATATACAACTATTCGTCTTTTGCCAAATTTATTTATAAATTTTTCTTTTTCTTTTTCGAATGTTATATCTTTTAATATATTGTCCGGCATCAAATCTTTATATGTGGCTTTCCATGATTCTACTTTTATTTTTGAAATTTGATCTGCATCACTTAGTTTTCCTTCTCTTATCATATTCCCTCCTCATACGATTTATTCGTGTTATATTTTCCCGCTCTTTTATTTTTATATATTTTATAAATAATGTATAAAAATGTCAAGTTGGGGACGGAGATTTTTTTGGGGTGTCATTGGGGACGGAGATTTTTGACACAAATGGAGTTTGTGTCAAAAATCTCCGTCCCCAATGACACCTCCAAAAAATCTCCGTCCCCAACTTGATTTAAATTTTCTCGTATGTTATTATAATCACATTACATTATATGTACCTATGTACAAAAAAATGAAAATAAATTTTGTTGGCAATAATGGAGGTTTGAATTATGCCTATTGTAAACACACATTTGCACATCAATCCATTTAGCAGTAATTGCTTTTTCTACAACGATTACAACTTAAAGCAATTTTTGCATGAAATGGATACAGCTGGTATTTCAATTGCACTTCCCTCTTTAAATCCTAAATTGGATATTTTTCGATGCCCATCTGATTGTTCAATATCTTGCCCAAAATGTGAAAGCATAAACAACAATATGGAAAATTGTTCTGATTGTACCTATTCAAAGAAACATAGAACTGCAATTGTTCAAAGCAATAATTTTTTATCCATATATTGTAAAACTTGCAATACAATTATTTATACAGGAATTGATCCTGTAAGGAAGTATAATATTGAACTTTTGAAGCGGACACAGAGCCTGCGCTTTAAAATAAAGCCATTCGTCTTCTTAAGCATTTGTAATTCTACAATTCAACAAGAAATCAATTTTTTTGAGCATAATTTTGCAAACGAGTTTGTAGGTTATAAATTGCATCCATGGACAAATCAAGCATCAGTAAAAGAGCTACATTTAAGCACTAAGTTACCATTTCTTATTCATACTGGTACAAGGTCGCTTGAATCTACTGAAAATGCTCTTATCTTTGCAAAAAATCATCCAAAAAACCAAGTAGTAATAGCACATGCAGCTCAGCTTTTTCCACAATATCTAGAAGAAATTGCAAACATGCCAAATGTATTTATAGATTGCTGTCCTTCTACTTTTATGTTTAAGCACCAAGAATCATCATTTGGCAATCACATGTGTTTAGATTCTCCATTAGATATTTACAATATCGCTTTGCGGTATGTTGGTGCTAATAAAATATTATTTGGCACAGATTCTCCATGGGGAAATTCTAAGGATGAGCTTAAGGTAATATGCACTTTAAATATTACTGAGAAAGACAGAAACAAAATACTTTTTGAAAACGCTTACGATTTATTTTCATTATAATGTACAAAACAAGCAGTGTTTAATTCACTGCTTGTTTTTCTAAATTTATTAAAATTTTCCTTTTAATCTATAAAAATTATAATCTAAGCACAATTAAAATTAGTATATATTATATCAAGTATTTCTTTAAAAACTTGCCAGTATAAGAGCTTTCAACCTTACAAACTTGCTCAGGAGTTCCAGTCGCGACTATTGTACCTCCCGCTTCTCCTCCTTCTGGACCTAAGTCTATAATATAGTCACTTGTTTTTATTAAATCTAAATTATGCTCTATAACTACAATGCTATTTCCTGTATCGACTAATCTTTGTAAAATATCAACTAATTTATGAACATCTGCTATATGAAGTCCTGTAGTAGGTTCATCTAATATATATAATGTTTTACCAGTAGCTTTTTTAGAAAGTTCTGTTGCAAGTTTAACACGTTGTGCTTCTCCTCCTGATAATGTGGTAGATGGTTGTCCAAGTTTTATATATCCTAAACCTACATCATATAATGTTTGAATTTTATTTTTTATTTTAGGAATGTTTTCGAAAAATTTTAAAGCATCTTCTACTGTCATTTCAAGTACATCTGATATTGTTTTACCTTTATATTTAACTTGCAGAGTTTCATGGTTATATCTTTTACCTTTACATACTTCGCAAGGTACGTATATATCTGGTAAAAAATGCATTTCTATTTTTATTAATCCATCTCCATTACAATTTTCGCATCTACCTCCAGCAACATTAAAGCTAAATCTTCCTTTGTCAAATCCTCTAAGTTTAGCATCATTTGTTCCTGCAAATAAGTCTCTTATGCTATCAAATACTCCTGTATATGTAGCTGGGTTAGAGCGTGGTGTTCTTCCTATAGGAGATTGATCTATATTAATTATTTTGTCTATATTTTCTATACCTTTTATTTCTTTACATTTACCAGGCTTTTCATTTGCTCCATTTAAATCTCTCGCTATTGTTTTATATAGTATTTCATTTATTAATGTACTTTTTCCTGAACCAGATACGCCTGTTATACATACAAACTGACCTAATGGTATTTTTACATCTATATTTTTTAGGTTGTTTTCTGATGCTTTTATTATTTGAATAGATTTACCGTTAGATTTTCTTCTTTTTTTAGGTAAATCTATTTTCTTTTTGCCACTTAAGTATTGTCCTGTAATAGATTCTGGAATTGTTTTTATTTCCTCAGCTGTCCCCTGTGCTATTACGTTTCCACCATGTACACCTGCTTCTGGTCCAATATCTATGATTTGGTCTGCTGCATACATAGTATCTTCATCATGCTCTACTACTATTACTGTGTTACCTAAATCTCTTAATTTTTTTAATGTAGCTATTAGTTTTTCATTATCTCTTTGATGTAGACCTATACTTGGTTCGTCTAATATATATAGTACTCCTGTTAAGCCAGAACCTATTTGTGTTGCCAAACGAATACGTTGTGCTTCTCCTCCTGATAATGTACCTGCTGTTCTTGATAGAGTTAGATATTCTAATCCGACATCTAACAAGAATTGAAGTCTTTTATCTATTTCTTTTAATATTAGCTCTGATATCATTGCTTGAGTTTTATTTAGTTTTAAATTATTCAAGAATTCTTTTATTTTGTTTATAGGCATATCTGTAAGCTGATTTATATTTTTATTTCCAACTGTTACAGATAATGTTTCTGGTTTTAATCTTGCTCCATTACATACATCACAATGACTGCTACTCATATACATTTCATAAAAATCCCTCATACCTTGTGATTTTGTTTCTTTGTATCTTCTAGTTAGTGTAGGCATTACTCCTTCAAATGGTGCTGTAAATTTTCTTGTTCCTGCAGATGAAGTATATTTAAAATCTATTTCTTCATCACCTGTGCCATAAAGTATTTTATCTAAAAATTTACGAGGAAGCTTTTTAATAGGTTGTTTTATATCTACATTATATTTTTTGCCTATACTTTCAAAATACATTTTTGCCATAGTATCGCCTTTTTTCATGGTACTTGCTCCAAATGCTTTAACACCATCATATAAAGTTTTGTTTTTATCTGGGATAATTAAATCTTCATCCATTTTCATTACATATCCAATACCAGAACATGCAGGACATGCTCCAAATGGATTATTGAATGAAAACATTCTAGGTGTTAGCTCTTCAATACTTATACCACAATCAGGACAAGAATAATTTTGACTAAATAGAAGCGGATCTCCCCCTATTACATCTACACCAACTAAATTGCTTGCATGTTTTAGAGCTGTTTCTACAGATTCTGTCAGTCTTCCTCTTATATCTTCTTTTACAACTAATCTATCTACTATAAGTTCAATAGTATGTTTCTTTTTTCTATCTATATCAATATCATCAGATAATTCATAAACTTGTCCATCTATTTTAGCTCTTACAAATCCTTCTTTTTGGAAGTCCTCTAATAACTTTTTATATTCTCCTTTTCTTCCTCTAATTACAGGAGCTAGTATTTGGATTTTTGTTCCTTCATCAAGGCTCATTATATTATCTATAATTTGGTCAATTGATTGTTTTTCTATTTTTTTACCACATTTTGGGCAGTGAGGTACACCTATTCTAGCATATAGTAAACGTATGTAGTCATATATTTCTGTTACTGTTCCTACTGTTGATCGTGGATTTTTTGATGTTGTTTTTTGGTCTATTGATATGGCTGGAGATAATCCATCTATGGATTCTACATCTGGTTTTTCCATTAGTCCTAAAAATTGTCTTGCATATGACGATAGACTTTCTACATATCTTCTTTGGCCTTCTGCATATAGTGTATCAAATGCTAATGATGATTTTCCGGATCCTGAAAGTCCTGTTATAACTACTAATTTATCTCTTGGTATTTCTAAATCTATGTTCTTTAGATTATGTACTTTTGCACCTTTTATTAGTATTTTGTCATTCATAAAATAGCCCCCTTATGAATATTATGAACAAATGTACGTTTTTTTCTTTACCGTACAGAATATCATTGCTATTATACACTATTTTTTGCATTGAAACAATAGTTTGTATTGATTATTAATCTATTTCCTTTGAACAGCTTATCTTAAAGTACCTGAACTGTAACTTTGCAACGGCTTACTCTTTGCATTGAAATATAACACACATTTGTTATAACCTTCAACATTTTTTTCATTTGTCTTATACTCAAAAAACTCACCCTTATGGATGAGTTTTTGCTATTAATTTTAAATACAACAATATTATTCATTATTACGTTTAATTAAGATTCTTGCAAATATTGTAACACCTGTTAATATTAGTATAATACTAACAACTATAATTATAATATTTACTTTACTTGTTTTTTCATCTTTATTTGATTTTGAATTTTCAATTATTTGTGTTTCGTTAGTAGTAACTGTAGTAATTTCATTTTTCTCTACTTTATCATCATTTATTTTATTTTTATCATCAGCATCAATTTCATTTTTATCTTCTTTTTCTTCTTGTTCTTCTGTTTTATTTATTTTTTCATTATTTGGTTTAGTTATAGTTGAATTATTAGAATTTGTATTTTTGGAAGTATTTACTGTGTTTTCATTTGATTTTTGTGGTGTAGTATTTTCGACTTTTACTGGTGTTTCATTAGTTGTATCTTTTTTAACTTCTTCAGGAATCTTATTTTCTATTTGTTTATTATCATTAATTATTGTATTATCTGCTATATTATCATCTTGCTTGTTACCCTTTACAAAAAATGTCGTTTGAATCTCATAATGTTTATTATTGTAATAATAATCAGCATATATCTCACACTCTCCTGGTTTATTTGCTTTTAATTGCATTTCTGTAATACCGTCCATTTTATTTTCATTAATAATAATGCTAATACAACTGTCATCTGAAGATTTTACTAATAATTTATTTAAAACGATGTCAAATTGTTTTCCTTGCTCTATCCATTCTTGACTAGATTCGTCATATATATAATCATAATCTGCAGATGTAAAACACAATATTTTCTTTACATCTTTTGTTTCTCCAACTTCCATAAATACATTTTCTGGACTAATGCCCTTATATATATCAAAGTAAAAACAATAATCTTCATCTTGCATCCAGTTATCTAGATAATCTTCTTCACAAGCAAATACCATACTATTAAAATTACTTACCAATAAAATAATCATTATAAAAATTAAACATTTTAAACTTTTCTTCATAAAAATTCCTCCTTATTATAAAATTTCTCCTTATTTTTTCGTTTTCTATTATGAATACGATTTATGTTACTAAAAAGTTTAAAATATTAACAAATTTTTAAAAAATTTATTTGGCTAGTTATATTTTTAGTAATAAAATAAAAAACGAACTTTCCTATAATACGAAAAAGAAATGCTTATTTCAGTTGAAAATAAGCATTTCTTTTTGTCATTTAGCTAAGATTATATTTGGCGTTAATAGGCTATAAGTTTATATCCCCACAAACCATATTTCTCTTGCACTTTTTCTATATCCTTCCGAGAGTGCTTTAGGGAGCTATAAATTATTTGGGTTGAAATACCAGAGCTACCAATTTGAATTGCACCTTTTTTCAGAATTAGAAAATCTTTTGGATCTGAATGAGTGTACTGATGAAACTCAGATAACCACCCGTTGTTCCGTATGATTTCCATAGCTACAGAATCATGTCCACAGCCAGCTATAGGAACAAAGTTACCTAAAATAATAAATCCTAATTTGTTTCTATACATTTCGTTTACCTCCGCTTCTTTACAAATGTTTATTGGATAATGATTGTTTCTTCAATGATAGTTTTATGAGTCATTTTCAGGGCTTGTTCTAGTGCATATTGATATTCAGTGTTCAAATTCCAGCCTTCAATAACTTTGAATCCATGTGAAATATATGAATTCATAACTGTCATCATTTTATCATAATGCGGATTATTTTTAGCAATTTTAATCTGCTTTCTTTTAAAAGCATCATATGTTGCTATCATTGCACATCCAGACATTATGAGAAAATCATCAGCATTGCATCCATTTGGCACTTCAATGTTAAGATCTTGGCATATTGCTTGTGCATGTTTTGGATGTCCTTGCCCCGTGTTTGGTTTAAATTCTCCATTAGGCAACAGAATTCCAACTTGCGGTACAAATGTGTCTTCAAGATAGGTTTTATTACTTTGTTGTAAAAAGTTAGACATTGTCTACCTCCTTTTTGTATCTCTTTTGCATTGCAATAGAGATTGTCGTTTACTAATGAAAAATAAAATCTTTTTCCTTTCAATTTGATTGTCTTATTATATATCACTCATGCTTTTCTTGTCAAATTATTTACGATTTTGCAATTTATAATATAATTCCTTTGAAACGGCTGATTCTTTTCACTGAACTGTAACCAATTTTTTAACCAAATTTACTTATATTATTCAAACAAGTACACTTACATTTTTTCATACTATTCAAACAAATCAGCTTTCACAGATTCATATCATTGATTCTAATTCTTTAATTTTATCTCTAAGCTCTGCTGCTTTTTCAAATTCCATTGCTGCTGCATGTTTTAACATTTCGTCTGTTAATTTATTTATTACATCTTGAATGTTGCTACCTTTATCAAGTTTATATTCTGCTGATGCTTCTTCTACTATTTTTGCACTAATTAGCGCTCTTACAGATTTCTTTATTGTTTGTGGTACTATTCCATGGTCTTGATTATATTTCATTTGGATTTCACGTCTTCTGTTAGTTTCGTGTATTGCTTTTTCCATTGATTCTGTTAGTTCATCTGCATACATTATTACTCGTCCTTCTGTATTTCTTGCTGCACGACCAATTGTTTGTATTAATGATCTTTCTGAACGTAAAAATCCTTCTTTGTCTGCATCTAGTATTGCTACTAATGATACTTCTGGTATGTCTAGTCCTTCTCTTAATAAGTTTATACCTACTAGTACATCAAATTCTCCTAAACGTAGGTCACGAATTATTTCCATTCTTTCTAACGCTTTTATGTCTGAGTGCATATATTTTACTTTTATATCTAAACTTGCTAAGTATGATGTTAAATCTTCTGCCATTTTTTTAGTTAGTGTTGTTACTAAAACTCTTTCTTGTTTTTCTATTATTTGATGTATTTGATTTATTAGGTCATCTATTTGGTTTGTTACAGGTTTTACTTCTATTTTTGGATCTAATAGTCCTGTAGGTCTTATTATTTGCTCTACTACATTTTCTTTGCTGTGCTCTTTTTCGTAATCTGCTGGTGTTGCACTTACAAATACTACTTGGTTTATTCGCTCTTCAAATTCTTTAAATGTTAGTGGTCTGTTATCAAATGCTGATGGTAATCTAAATCCATAATTTACTAATGATTCTTTTCTTGCTCTATCTCCATTATACATTGCTCTTACTTGTGGAATAGTTGCATGTGATTCGTCTATTAGTAGTAAAAAGTCTTTTGGAAAATAGTCAAATAATGTGTATGGTGGACTTCCTGCTGGTCTACCACTTATATGTCTTGAATAATTTTCTATTCCTTGGCAAAATCCTGTTTCTTTCATCATTTCTATATCAAAGTTTGTACGCTCTTCTATTCTTTGTGCTTCTATTAGTTTGTTTTGTGATTTGAAATATTCTACTCTTTCCTTTTTTTCTTCTTCTATTGTTGATATTGCTCTTTCTAATTTTTCTTTACTTGTTACATATTGAGAAGCGGGTGGTATTAATACATGTGAGCGTAATCCTATGCTTTTTCCTGTTAGTGGATTTATTTCATGAATTTTTTCAATTTCGTCTCCCCAGAATTCTACTCTTATAGCTGATTCACTTTGTGATGATGGATATATTTCTAACACATCACCCTTGGCTCTGAATGTACCTCTTTTGAAGTCTAGTTCATTTCTTGAGTATTGCATTGTTACTAATTTTTTCATTACTTCATTTCTTGGCTTTTCCATTCCTGGACGCAAAGATAACATCATTTCTTGATAATCAATTGGGTCTCCTAAGCCATAGATGCATGATACTGAGGCTACTATTATTACGTCTTTTCGTTCGAACAAAGATAATGTTGCTGAATGACGTAGTTTGTCGATTTCGTCATTTATTGAGGAATCTTTTTCGATGTAGGTATCTGATGATGGAATGTAACTTTCTGGTTGATAGTAGTCGTAGTATGATACGAAATATTCAACAGAGTTTTCTGGAAAAAATTCTTTGAATTCACTATATAATTGTCCGAGCTAAAGTTTTATTATGAGCCAATACTAATGTTGGTTTTTGTACTTTTTGTATTATATTTGCCATTGTGAAGGTTTTTCCCGAACCTGTAACTCCTAGAAGCGTTTGGAATTTTTTGCCTTCTTGTATTCCTTTAGATAGATATTCTATTGCCTGTGGTTGGTCTCCTGCCCCGCTTGTAATTTGATACCAATTTAAACATAATTTTACCTCTTTCTAATTTTTGATATAACCACTTATAGTATAGCATATAATTTACACCTTTTCTACTTACTATTTTATTTTTTAGTATATATAATTTTAAGCACAAATATTAACATAATTTAAAAATAATCTCGTTGGTGTCAACTTATTATGTCGTTTTGTATTTCGAAAGTTTTCTTTCCGTAATTTGTTTTGATTTAAATATCGTTCCTTTCTCCTATAAGCGCAAAAAAAAAGAGAAGCTAATTTATAAAAATCAGTTTCTCTTAATAATTTATTTTAATTTTTTGTCAAGTTATTTCACATTTGTGAAATAACTTTTATTTATTAAAATTTATTTCATTCTAAAGAAATAAATTTTAAGACTTTAATTTAATGTCTTCTTTTTTTTACTTTTTTCGTTTCCCCATAATAGTAATCTTTTCTTTTATTGTCATCAATTTTGTTAATTACAACTCCTGCTAAGTCCCCTTCGACGCTATTTATTAAATCTTTTACATTTTTTAGCTCTTTAAATTTTGTTTTTCCATATTCTGTTACTATAATATTTGTATCTACTAATCTACTAAGTATTATCGCATCTGTTAATAATGTACTTGGTGCTGTATCAAAAATTATTATGTCAAAATATTGTTTCAATACATATATTAATTTTTTTACTTTGTTTGAAATAAGAAGCTCTGAAGAATCTGTACTGTAATTTCCACAAGAAATTACAGAAATATTATTTATTTTAGTTGATTTAATATATTTATTGTATAACATTTTAAAATCTTCTACATCATCATCGCTTATTATTAAATTTGAAAGTCCTGGTGTCTGACTTATACCAAATTTATTATGTATTGTGCCTTTTCTCATGTCTGTATCTACAACACATACATTATAATCTGCTTTTGCAAATGCAAGTGCCAAATTTGAAGCTATCCAACTCTTTCCTTCTCCTGGACAAGTACTTGTAATTGCAACTGTTTTTATATCTTTCCCTCTTTTTACAAATTGTAAATTAGTTCTTAATGCTTTTATACCTTCTATGTAATCTGCCTTTGGATTCCATTCTATTTTTTTTATCTTTTGCTGTTTAGATATTTTTGCTAATGTTTTTAATCCTAATTGACGCTCTATATCATTTTCATCTTTTACAGAATCATCAAAACAATTAAATATTAAAACAATCATTATTGAAATTATAAATCCTATTCCTGCACCTATTATAGAATATTTAATAGGATTTATATTGCTTGGCTTATTTGCTTCTACTGCCAAATCCATAACATGAACGTTCTCCATATTATAAATTTCTTTAACTTTTTCGTTAAATACTTCTACAATTGTATTTGCAATTAACGGTGCTTTTTCTTTCTGAGGAAATTCAACAGATAGTACTATAAATGTATCTGATTTTGACACTATTGAAATATTTTTCTTTAGCTCTTGCGTATTATAAACTATCTCTAATCGTTTAAGCACTTCATTTAATACAGAATCACTTTTTATTAATTCTGTATAATTATTTAATAATTTTGAATTTAGAGTAATATCTGTTGTTGTTATTGTATTTGATACATTTTGTTCATCAGCAGATTGAGTAAGCAAAAAAGTAGTTGTTGATTTATATTTCGGCACTGTAAAGTATAAATTATATCCTACTGCTATTAATGCTCCAAGTATAGTAATACAGATAATAGCTATTTTTTTCTTCCATATTAAATTAAATAAACTTTTTAAATCTATTTCTTCCATTTTTCCACCTCGTCTTTTGTTGTTTATTCTTATAAAAATTCGATAATATGATTATAACTTTATGTTTGTTTTTTTACAAGATAATAAAACAAATTTCAATATTTATCTATCTTTTCTTCCTAATTATATAAATTGTTTTTTTGTTTGTCAACGGTTTTTTTTTACATTTTTCGACACAACCTTACTAGTTCTAATTTTTCACTACTCTACACTCTTCAGACTTTCTATCATATCGATTTTTTTAAGTGAAAAGTATGTAACAATATTGACTATAATACTAAATCCTACTGTTATCAAAATCGAATATATATAGCTTATTGGTCTTATTATTTTATTAAATCTAAGTATATTTATTTCACATGTATTAAGTATAAATGCATTTAGGAAATATCCTCCAATTAAACCTAAAGCTATACCAATTATTGTTAATAAAACTGTTTCTCTTGTAACATATGAATAAACTTCTTTATCATAAAAACCTAGTACCTTTATGGTAGCAAGTTCTCTTATTCTTTCACTTATATTTACATTTTGCAAATTGTATAGAACTACAAATGCAAGTAATCCTGCTGAAACTATTAATATTATTACAACATAATTTAATGAATTCATCATTTCAGACATTCTATTTATAGCTGTTGATATTACACTTACTCCTGATACTTCATTATCATCAATAATATCCTTTGATAAATTATCTGTTTCTTCATCTGTTAAATCTATGTTTTGTGTATATAACACATTTGTATTAAATGTTTTTCTATATAAATTTTCATATGTTTGTTTTGACATATATACATAGTGATATGCATAATTTTCTACAATATCAGATACTTTTACTTCTATTTCATTATCATTTGCATCAATTAGTTTAACTGTATCTCCTCTTTTTATATCTAATAATTGTGATGCTTTATCGGTTATGCAAATTTCGTTTTCTTTTAAATTTACTTTTTCTTTTGTTTTTACATCTTTTATATTAATTATTCCATCTAATTTGTTTTCATCTTCTGGAACAATTATAATCACATCTTCTTTATTTTCATTATGTTCTACTGTACTTGACATCATATATGTACTTACAACTTTTTGTATTTTTCCTGTTGATTTTAAATCTTCTATATAATTATTTTTTTGCTCTTCACTAATTCCATTTTTTAATGTTATCTGCATATCATAATTAAATACATTTTCAAATTGAGCTGGTAATATGCTTTTGATAGAATCTTTTAATCCAAATCCAGCAAGTATTAATGAAGTACATCCAAATATTCCTATAATAGTCATTAAAAATCTCTTTTTATATCTGAATATATTTCTTACGGTTACTTTTCTAGAAAAAGACAATCTCTTCCAAATGAAAGGTATTCGCTCTAAAAAAACTCTTTTTCCTATTTTAGGTGACTTAGGTCTCATAAGGGCCGCTGGGGTATTTACTAGCTCTTTTAAAGCCGCATATATTGTTGCACCTATTATACAAAAACTTATTAAACCTAATCCAATTGCTCCATAATAAAAATTAAATTTAATTACAGGATTAGATAATTGGTACATCATTTGATACATTTTTATAATAATCTTTGGTATAAGCTGAAATCCAACACACATGCCAGCTATTCCACCAATAACAGTTGCTACTGCTGCATATATAACATATTTACTTATTATTTGGAACTTATTATATCCAAGAGCTTTTAATGTTCCAATTTGAGTTCTTTGCTCTTCTACCATTCTTGTCATAGATGTTAATGATATTAATGTTGCTACAACAAAAAATACTACTGGAAATACTGCTCCTATACTTTTTATACTTTGTGAATCTTGTATAAATCCATCATATCCGTCATTATTATGTCTATCAAATACATACCATATAGGGCTTTCTATATCAGCTATTTGGGCTTTAGCATCAATAAGCTCTTTTTCTGCCTCATTTAGTTTTTTAGTAGCTGTATCTATTAATTCATTATATCTAGCATTTTCTCTTTCTGATTTTATTTGCTCTATACTATTTTTTAATTTTTCTACATTTTTTTTCATATTCATTACTAGATGTTATATATGCATTAGAATCTTTCATTTTTACATAAATTTGTGTATATATATCATTTGCATTAATATTATCTTCAGATATATACATAAAATAATTCACTTTACCAGCACCTAAAGTACTTGTACCTCTATCACTTGAAATATAAAGAGGACTTTCAACAACACCTACTATTTTTAGATTATTTTCTTTTAGATATTGAATTTCTTCCCCATCATCATTTTTTGAATTTTCTACTTTAAGTTCTATAAAATCACCAATTTTTTTATTTTTACTTTCTAAAAAACTTTTTTCTACTGCACACTCATTTACATTTTGAGGAAGATTTCCTTCTATTAATACTGGAGCATTTATATTTTTTAGTGGCAATAATTTTACAACAACTTCTGCTCTATCTATATCTACCAATGCATCTTTTTCGTATGTTCCTTCAATTTGCTCTACCTCTTCAATTTTTGCTATTTCTTTTAAATCTTGATTTGTTAAACCTAATGTTGAAACTACCTGAATATCATAGGCATTTTGTTCATCATAATATTTATCTATTGTATATACCATATCTGGTGAAGTTGCTTTTATTCCAGCAAAAAATCCCACACCTAAAAATGCCATTAGTAATATTGATATAAAACGTTTAAACGTATTTTTAATTTGTTTTACACTATCTTTAATTAAAGCTTTTTTCATTACTTATTTTCCTTAAAATATCTTTCTTTTTAATAAATTTAGGTTTTTGCTATGGCTATAAAATTTAATATTTGCTTTTATAACAATAACTTTATCGGCTAAACCTATAAACCTCTTACCATTCTATATTTTCTATTGACTTTGGATTTTTATTTATTTCAACACTTTCTACAGTTCCATTTTTAAAGCGAATTACTCTATCTGCCATTGGTGCTAGTGCTCCATTATGTGTAATAATTAATACTGTCATATTTTCTTTTTTTGCAGTATCTTGTAATAATTTTAATATTTGTTTTCCTGTTTTATAATCTAATGCACCTGTTGGTTCATCACATAATAGTAGTTTTGGATTTTTTGCTATAGCTCTTGCAATTGCAACTCTTTGTTGCTCTCCTCCTGATAGTTGAGATGGAAAATTATTTTTTCTATTTTTTAGTCCTACCTTTTCAATTACTTCATCTACATTTAACGAATTATTACAAATTTCTGTAGCAAGCTCTACATTTTCTTTGGCAGTTAAATTTTGTACTAGATTATAAAATTGAAATACAAAACCAATATCTTCTCTTCTATATTTTATTAAATCTTTATTTTTTAATTTAGTTACATTTTTTCCGTCAACTATAACATTTCCTTTTGTTGCAAAATCCATTCCACCTAATATATTTAAAGTAGTTGTTTTTCCTGCACCTGATGGACCTACTATAATAACAAGTTCTCCTTTTTCTATTTCAAAATTTGTATTTTCTAGTGCCTTTATTGTGATTTCTCCCATTGTATATTCTTTATATACATTTTTGAATTCTATATATGACATTTATTATACCTCGCTCTATTTTTATAAATTATATTTGTTATGAATTTTATCATTTTCCCCAAAAAATGTAAATGATTATTATTAATGTTATTATTATTTAATTTTATAATTTTTTTATCCCGTATATTTTTTGTAATTTTAATTATACTAAAATAATAAAATTAATATACAAGGAGATTAACAATGAAAAAAGTATTTATAATATTCTTATTATTTTTTCCAATTATTATTTTAACTGGATGTAATAATTCTAATAATGCCAACACTACAAATCAAGCCAATATAGAAATAAGTAGAACTGGAACTATATCAAATGATACTTCATTAAATATATTAGTTAATAATACTTCAAATACACAACCTGTAGAAAATAACACTATAAATAATACTACTCAAAATAATAATGTGATTACTAATAATACTATTCAAGAAAATCAACCTACTACAAACACAGAAAGTATATTATATGAGTTTTCAACTCCAATAAAATCAAAATCTTCAAATAGGTTAAATAATATAAAAATAACTTGTTCTAAATTAAATGGAATAGTTGTAAAACCTCAAGAAGAATTTTCATTTTGTAAAACTATAGGAAAATCCACTGAGGATAAAGGATATAAAAAAGCTGATGTAATTATAAATAAAGAAATAACACAAGCATTAGGTGGTGGAAATTGCCAAGTAAGTTCAACATTGTATAACGCAGTGCTTGGAATACCTAGCTTAAATGTAACAGAAAGACATCCTCATGGAAAAGATGTAAATTATGTTCCTGAAGGAAAAGATGCTGCAATATCTTATGGTAGCAAAGATTTAAAATTTATTAATAATTCTAAAGACTCAATAAAAATATATGCTAATGCTGATAATGGAAAAGTATATGTAAAAATTGTTGCTCTTAAGTAGTTTATTACAATATTTAGACATTTTTGTTATTTTGAATAATATACTTTATTTAGGACGGAGTCACTTATAATTATATTTGTAATGAAAATTTTAAATTGTTTTTATAAGTAAAAAATAGCTCCTTTCCTTATTAGATGGAGGTAATAATGTATATAAAAAAATTTTTACTAAAAACATTATATATTTTTATGGGATTAAGCATAATATTTAATTTTAATATAATTGTTTTTGCAGTAGATGATAATTACGCATGGTCAACATACAATGAATCAATGGAAACATCTAATAATACATCAACTGCTATTAATACCAATCCTCTTAACTTGCAATCTGACTCTGCAATTTTAATTGATCAAGATTCTGGGCAAATATTATATGAACATAATATTCACGAACAATTGCGTCCTGCAAGTGTTACCAAAATAATGTCTATTCTTTTAATTATGGAAGCTTTAGATTCTGATCAAATTACATTAAATGATAAGGTTCCTTGTAGTGAAAAAGCAAGCTCTATGGGAGGATCTCAAATATGGCTTACAACTACCGAAACTTTAACTGTTAATGAAATGTTAAAATGTATGTGTGTTGTTTCTGCAAATGATTGTACTGTTGCTATGGCTGAATATTTATGTGGTAGTACAGAGGCTTTTGTGGATAAAATGAATCAAAGAGCCAAAGAACTTGGCATGAATGATACTTGTTTTAAAAATTGTCATGGTATAGATGAAGATGGTCATGTTACTAGCGCTTATGATATATCAATAATGTCTAGAGAACTTTTAAAAAATCATTCTACTATAAAAAACTATACAACTATATGGATGGATAGTATTCGTGGTGGAAAATCTGAACTTGTTAATACTAATAAATTAGTTAGAAATTATGAAGGCTGTACTGGATTAAAAACTGGTTCTACAAGTTTAGCATTATATAATTTATCGGCAAGTGCAACGCGTAATAATTTGAATTTAATTGCTGTTATTATGAAAGCTCCTACGACTGCTTTAAGATTTTCTGAAGCAAAAGCTTTACTTGATTATGGTTTTAGTAATTATTCATCTACAGATCTTGCAACTGCAAATGATATTGTAAAAACTGTTTCTGTTGAAAAAGGAGTGGAAAATAATATAAATGCTGTTTTTTCTGAAAATAGATCTTGTTTAATTTCAAAAGGTCAGGAATCAAAGATATCTCAGCAAGTTAATATTCCAGATAGTATATCTGCTCCTATTTCTAAGGGTCAAAAAATTGGTGAAATAAATTATTATTTGGATACTAATTTAGTTGCTACTGTTGATATTGTTTCTGATAGAGATGTTGGTAAAAATAATTTTATGAATATGAGTGCTTTTATTATAAAAAGATGGTTTAGTCTTTTGAGAGGTTAGAATTTGAAATTAATGACGGTGAATTGTAACATTTAAAGGTAAGTCAAGTATAAAACATACTTTTTTATACTTGACTTACCTTTAACTCCTTCAAAATATTATAATAATACATTATTTGTTGTCATCTTTTTCTAGTTTAAATCTAAATAATTTAAACAACTATCTAACTCAAATACATTTTCATTATTTTCTGTATTTTCATAATAGTCATCTAAACTCAAATTATCACTAATCTTTTTTAAAGACATTACTGGTATTTTGTACATATCACATATAGTAACTATTGAATGTAATTCCATATCAAAAGCTATATGACCTTTTAAATCTGTTTTTGTTACAAAACTTTCTGCAGAATAGCATTCTACTTTTTCTATGTTTTTGTTTTTTATTTGTATTAAATCTTGATTGCCATAATCTAAAAAGCTGTATTGTTCTTCTCCTGGAATTTCCCATTCGTAATTATATGATTTTATGATATTTACCCATGTACCTATTTTAATATCTGTTGAGCCTGCATATCCTATGTTTATTACTAAATCAGGCTTTTTGTTTTTGCATAAATATTTAGTTAGACTTATTGCTGTACGTTGCTTTCCTATTCCTGATATTAGAAGTGATATATTATCTTTATTCCAAAGATTTTCTTCTATTTGTTTTAAATTTAGTTTTTTGGCTATTAAATCTGACTCCTTTTGCATTGCACATATTATTAAAATCTCTTTCATTTTTTACTCCTTTATTTTTTTAATTGAATTATTTTGAATTATTTTTAATTGAATTATTTTAATTTGATTATTCTATATTTTTTCTTATTTTAACTAGCTTGATGTTTCATTTTTCAAAATTTAATTTTTACACATTTTTAAAATTTCTTTTAATCTCTCATCTTGCTTAGTTAAAAATAAATATCCAATTAACCCTTCAAAAGCTGTTGAATACATATAATCTGTTGGATCTGCATTTTTAGGTAAATGATGGTTTTCTGCATTTCTTGCTCTTCTTACTATATCTAGCTCTTTTTCTGTTAAATTATTTTCTATTTTTTTTAATATGTCTGCTTGTGCTTTTGCTTTTACATATTTTATTGCTTCAATATGCAATTTATGAGGCTTTAGTTTCGTTTTATTCACTAAATCTGTTCTTATGTATAATTCGTATATACAATCTCCTACATATGCCCATGTTAGTGGTGATAGCATATTTATTTCTTCTGGAGATTTTGCTCTTTCTATTAATTCTTCCAATATTTCCTCCTTTTCCCTCTCGCTTTTAATTAATTCTTTCTAAAGTTATTTTTCCTAATTTTCCGCTTCTAAACTCATCTAATAAGATATTTGATACTTTTTCATAATCTACTCTTCCTCCAGATACTATTGCGCCTCTCTTTTTAGCTATTGTATCTAGTATACTTAAATATTTATCATTATCATCTATATCTTCAGTTGAATTCATTATTTCATCTATTTTATTTTCTAATTTATATCGCTCTGAAAGATTTGTTTTATAATTATTTACTAAAAATTTTAGTAGTTCAAATGCAATTTCTGTTTTTTCTAATACATCATCTTTTATTGTTCCTGTAAATGCTAAATTCATAGCTACTGTTTCATTTTCAAATTTAGGCCACAATACGCCTGGTGTATCCATTAGCTCTATACCTTCTTCTACTCTTATCCATTGTTTTTGCCTTGTAACACCTGGTTTATTTCCTACTTTTGCAGATGTTTTTTTTGATATTCGATTTATAAAAGATGATTTTCCTACATTTGGAATTCCTAATACTAATACTCTAATGTTTTTTCCAACTCTTCCTTTTTGAGCATATTTTTCTTTTGATTCTTTTGCTACTATTTGAATCATTTTTATTACATCTCTTATACCTTTACCTGAATTTGAATCTGTAACTACTGCTGGTATATTATTTTTTTTAAAATATTTTACCCAGTTGTTTGTCGCAGTATCATCTGCCAAATCGCATTTATTTAAAACTTGTATTTTATCTTTTTCTTTTATATATTTTTGTATGTCTGGATTTTGACTAGATATTGGTATTCTAGCATCTAATATTTCTACTATTACATCTACTAATTTTAGATCTTCTATTATTTGTCTTTTTGTTTTTGCCATATGACCTGGATACCATGATATCGAGATTTTTGGAAACCATTTTTCATCTTCAGATTTCATCTTCTTTTCAGCTCTTATTTTTCTTTTTTGATACATATCCATTATATTATTCACTTCCATTCTATCTTTCAATTTTTACAACTTTCTATATTATAGCACAATTATTTGTTTTTATAAAGTCAATTGCTTGAATAAATTCATCTTGATATCTAAATTTTATTTTAATTCCACCATTTTCTTCTATATATATATATTGTCTATTAGTTCATATATAGTTTTAGAATTAAGTTTTTCTATTTGTTTAAACTCTGTAAATGTATTTATCCACTTTTTATTTGCTATACTATTAGCTTTATTATTTTTCAATTCATGATTCAATTCTTTTTTTATTTTATTTAATTCATTTATATGCTTACAATAATCTTTACGATATTCTTCATATTCAGTTTGATTTATAATTCCATCTTCTAAATCAATTAACAAATGGATAGATTATAATAATTTGGACAGAAAAGATAAGGACATGTTATAATAAATCGAATTGAAATGGAGGAATTAGCATGTCTAGAAGACCAAAAAGAGAATTTACAGAAGAATTTAAGTTACAAATGGTAAAATTATATAATAGTGGAAAGCCAACAGCAGAAATAGTAAAAGAATATGATTTAACAAGATCTGCATTTATGAATTGGGTAAAAAAATATAATAATACAGGATCATTTAAAGCATGTGATAATAGAACAGAAGAAGAAAAAGAATTAATTAGATTAAAAAAAGAAAATCAACAATTAAGAATGGAAAATGATATTTTAAAGCAAGCAGCGCTGATATTGGGACAAAAATCAAAATAATATTAGCCAATAAAGTGAAATACAGTATCAGCGCGATGTGTAAATTATTAGGAATATCAAGATCAATAGTGTATTACGAAAGAAAAAATAAACGAAAAGATATTGAGTTAGAGAATCATATAATTAGAATATTTAAAGAAAGTAAAAATAATTATGGCTCAAGAAAAATAAAAGTGGAATTACAGAAATTAGGATATCAAGTTAGTTTAAGAAGAATAAGAAAATATATGAATTTAAATGGATTAGTATCAAATTATACAGTGAAACAATTTAAAGTACATAAAGCAACGTGTAATGAAGATAAAATTGAAAATAAATTAAATAGAGAATTTGATAGAAAAGAAAAATTAGATGTAGTAGTAAGCGATTTAACATATGTAAATGTTCAAGGAAAGTGGAACTATATATGCTTAATAATAGATTTATTTAACAGAGAAATAATAGGATATGCGGCAGGAAAAAATAAATCAGCAGAATTAGTATATAAAGCATTTGGAACAATAAAAACTAATTTAAATAAAATTAATATATTTCATACAGATAGAGGAAATGAGTTTAAAAATAAAATAATAGACGATGTATTAAAAACATTTAATATAGAAAGATCACTTAGTAAAAAAGGTTGTCCATATGATAATGCGGTTGCAGAAGCCACATACAAAATAATAAAAACAGAATTTGCATTTAATAGAATATTTGAAAACTTTGAAGAATTGGAAACAGAATTGTTTGATTATGTTAATTGGTATAATAATTTTAGAATACGAGGAATAAAATGAAATTAGTATTTGTTGCTTTTGATAGTATATGTCATCAACCAAAATCAACTAATATGATCTCAATACTACAAGATGATAGAAACTTTTTGATAGATAGTTCTTATGTTGATGACATTGAAAAATTAAATGAAATATATGATTCGGTAAAACCTGATGTCTTTATGATTGATACTACATTTGACAAAAATGAATTGAAGAATTTTTTATTTGATTTTCAAAAAAGAAATGATAATGATTGTAAAATTATTATGACTTTTAAAGATAAAAAAGATAAGAATGAATTTGCACAAACTAAAATTCCTGCTAGGTTTTTTCCATACAAAGTCCCTAGTGATATTATTTCAGCTTCTTTTAAAGAAATGATAGATGGAAAAATCTTTTCTAATAATGAAAAAATTTATAAATTGATAGATGATTTAAAATTGAATTTATCTTCTCCAGTTGTAAGACAATTTAGAGATTGCCTTGAGATTTTAACTGCTAATAATAGCAAATATTTATTATTTGGATATCTATATAATGCATTTTATACAGTTAGTAAGTTAGAGGATGTCAGTTTTGATACAGTAAGAAAGAGTGTCTATAAAGTGAAAGACGAAATTGACAGTACGATTTCGCCCACTTTAAAACACTCTATTTTTAAAAATAATGATATTAATGATATGAATTTGCCAGATTTTTTTGATTACATTGTTGCATATATTGAAAGTTAAAAATAAAGCTTCTTTTTATAAAGAGCTTTATTTTTGATATTATAAAAGAGAGCAAATACTGCTCCCTTACAAAATGCATAACTTATAATCAATGTTAAATTCAAACAGTTTTTAAACTACTCTTGATCCAAAAGGTGCTAAAGATAATTTAGCGATTTTAAAGAATTGAAGTCCAAATGGAATACCTACTATCGTTATACACCAGATACACCCAAAAAAGAAATTTTCTATTGCCATTGGAATACCAAAAAAAATAATCCATATTACATTGGCAAATAATGATGGTATTCCTCCACCATATTCTACTTCTTTTCCAAATGGTGCAAAAGAAAGTGCTGCAAATTTAAAACATTGCTTTCCATAAGGGATTCCTATTATCGTGATACACCAAATAAGACCTGATACACACCAAGAAAGTCCACTTAAAAATCCTCCAAAGATAAACCATAATACATTTCCTAAAAAACTCATGTTTTTTCTCCTTTCATATAATAACATTAATTACTCATTGTGCATTTTTTTACACATTAATTATTAAACCTCTGTGTATTAAAATTTAATTAGTATATATAATTTATAACTAATAACTATTTTATAGTCTTTTGAGAACTACTGCTTTTAGTAGTTCTCTATTTGAAAATAAAAGGGGATGTTTGTGCTAATTGTTAGTTCTGCAATTAGCACAGTTTTATTTCTGTTCTAAAATTTTGTTAGCCTCATCTTGTGTAAAATATTCGTATTCCACCATTTTATTGATTACTTGCTTTTGCCTTTGCTTGGCTAGTTCTGGATTTTTAGTTGGAGAATATACTGATGGTGCATTTGGTATTCCTGCAAGCATAATCGCTTCATAATCTGTCATTTGATTTGGCTCTTTCCCAAAATACCCTAAACTTGCTTCTTTTACAGTATAGTATCCATCTCCAAAATAACTTGTGTTCAAATATAATTCTAGTATTTCATCTTTCTCACATTTATTTTCTATTTTAACTGCCATAAATACTTCTGCTATTTTTCTTTCAATCTTTTTATCTTGTGTAAAATATATATTTTTTGCTAGTTGCTGTGTTATTGTACTGCCTCCTTCTACAAAATCCATAGCCTTTATATCGTTTATTGTTGCTCTGCCTATTGCAATTAAATCTATCCCAAAATGCTTATAAAATCTATGATCTTCTACTGATAATACTGCATTGATATAAGTTTGTGGTAAATCTGAAATTTCTGTATAGTTTTCTTTACTTTTTATTTCTTTTATTTTGTTTTCTATACTTATTTCTTCTATTGCATCTTTATACATTTTATAACCATTTCCAACAAATAGCAATGCTATGCTTGTTATTATCAATATTAACAAAAATACTATTTTTAGAAACTTCTTCATCTTTACCACCTCTTTTGCTACTTTTATTCATTCTTTTCTTTCCATTTTCATTATAAGAATCTAAAGTATATTCATATTTCATATCATCTGTTGCAGATATACTTTGAATTTTAGTATTATCTATTTGAGTATAATAAACTGTTTCATAATTTTCCATAATAAAGAATGCTATTCCACAAATTGCTATCGCTACTATAACTGCGATAATCATAGGCATTTTTTCTTTTATGTTCTCCATTTTATTGTTCCTCCTTGATTATATTTTTGCTACCATAATAAGTAGCCAAGAAATATGCTCCATATATTACACCTATAATAACTACTGTTGCAATTGCAGATGGTAATAAATCATCTTTACTTGCTAAGCCAGACATCATTTCTATTGCAAATTGTATTCCAAATATAGAGTGTATAATTGCTAAAATAAGTGGAACTCCAAAGAATATTCCAATTTGCCTAAATAGTGCTTTATTTATCATTTTTTCATCACAACCAATTTTTCTTAGAATAGTATATCTTTGTTTATTGTCGGAGCTTTCCGTTAATTGCTTTAGTGCTAATATTGCTGAACTTGCAATTAGGAATATTATACCTAAATAAATCGCTATAAATGTAACTATTGTTGCTAAACCATTGCTTGATTCTCTTATAGAAATTTTAGTTAATCCATCTAGTTCAATTCCGTTTTTATCTAAGTTTTTAATAAGATCTGATTTTTCTCCGAAGCTTCCTACTGAAAATATTGCTTCTATTTTCTCTTTTTCTTCATCTGTATTTGCATTATAATTTGCAACTAATAAATATCTTTCTTGCATATCATCTGTCAAAGGGCAATTATCTGGAACTAATATTATACCTGTATTTGTACGACTTGTTGACATTAGTATATATCCATTTTTACATTCATTATATTTTAAATGATACTCATTTTCTTTTATATGTATTGTTATATTTCCTGCTTTTATAGCTTCATTTCTCATATTTTTCATATTATCAAAATTACAAATAACTATATATTCATCTTCTTTTAGTTCATATTGCTCTAATCCATATAATTTTGCTATTTTATTATAGTCTGATACTTTTATAATCTCTTCTGGTGTATCGTATAGAAGCATTGAATATTGTTTATTTACTTCTTCAAAATAAGTGCCAAAACTATCATGCCAAGTTAAATCATTGCAAGCATATATAGGTATTTCTATTATATCTTTTAATACATTCATGTCTAAGCCATTGTTTTTTAATGTTTCTACTATCGGATTTTTAGAATCTTCCCTTTGTTCTTTTGTTGGTTTTACTTCTTTCCCATTTTCTATATGACCTTCTGGCAAGAAGACTGTTTTATATAGATTCAAATCTACTGGTGTCATCTCGGCTACTTCTCTTTGCATTGTATTTCTTAATGCTAGACTTGAAGAAAGTATTGATATTGTCATAAATAACATTAAGCAAATAACACTCATACTTGCTACCATTGTATTAATCTTATTATTGATTTGTCTTAGTACAAACATATTAGTATCTTTTAAGTATATATTTTTCATTTTTTGAACTACTTGTATTATAAATCCTGATAAAGACCAAAAAACTAATACTGTACTAATGATTCCCATTAAAATAGGAGGCAACAATTTTTCTGCTGTATCTAAACTATGTGCATCTGCTGTTACTTTCCAATAAGCATATCCAAGCATTATGGCAGCAAATAAAAATACTAATATACACAAAATAGGATTCTTAATTTTTACTTTTTCATTTTTCTTTGTAGCATTTAATAAATTTATTAATTTATATCTTGAAACTGTAAATGTATTGAAAAACATTACAGCAACATACATTACTGCAAAATAAATGCAAGTTTTAATACAAGCGTCTTTTGAAAATACAAATTGAAATTCACTCATATCTGCCTCAAACATTTTTGCTACTAATATTGACATGAATTGTGATGCAAATACACCAACAACTAATCCAATTACAAGTGAAATTACTCCAACAAATATTGTTTCCATTAATATTATTTTTGATATTTGCCTTTTGCCCATTCCAAGTGTCATATAAATTCCAAACTCTTTTTTTCTTCGGTTAATTAAGAAATTATTTGCATATACAATCAATAACCCTAATACAACTGCTACAAATACTGATACAAAACTAAGCATTGTTATCATTAATTTTATAATACTTCTTTGTGATGCAGATACTTGTAACATAGCTTGTTGGCTATCTATTGAATTAAACATATAGAAGATTGCTACACCTAATACTAATGTCAGGAAATATATTGCATAGTCTTTTATACTTTTTTTCATATTATTGAAAGATAACTTAAATAACATCGCTTAAATCACCTCCAAGAAGTGTTTGCACCTCTATTATTTTTTCAAAGAATTGTTTTCTTGTATCATTTCCTTTAATTATCTCATTAAAGATTTTTCCATCTTTAATAAATAAAATTCTATTTGCATAAGAAGCTGTAAAAGCATCATGTGTAACCATTAGAATAGTTGCACTCATTTTTTGATTTAAAAATTCAAAATTTTCTAGTAATTGTCTAGCTGATTTTGAATCTAATGCTCCAGTAGGCTCATCTGCTAATACAAGTTTTGGATTTGTAATAATTGCTCTTGCTGATGCAATTCTTTGTTTTTGTCCTCCAGATACTTGATATGGATATTTCTTTAAAATATCTTTAATTTCTAGCTTTTCAGCTATTTCATTAACTCTTTTATCAATTTCTCTGGCATTTACTTTTTGAATTGTTAAAGCTAAAGCAATATTTTCATAGGCTGTTAATGTGTCTAATAAGTTAAAATCTTGAAAAATAAATCCTAGTTCTTCTCTCCTAAACTTATTTAATTTGTTTCCTTTTAGTTTCGTAATATCTTCGCCATTAACAATAATATGACCAGCAGTTACTCTGTCTATTGTTGAAATCACATTTAAAAGTGTACTTTTACCAGATCCACTTGCTCCCATAATTCCAACAAATTCTCCTTTTTCAACATTAAAGCTAATATTATCTATTGCTTTTGTTAGATTTGATTTGTTTCCATAGTATTTCTCTATGTTTTTTACCTCTAATACTTTCTCCATAATAAAAACTCCTTTCGATTTAACTCTATTATACTTGCATCTTGTTATATTTCCTATTGATTTTCCTTACATTAACCTTACATTTTTGTAAGATAAAAAAAGATTACCAATTTTACTTTGATAATCTTAGGTTTTTGGCTAATTTACTTTATATATTTTTCTATTGAATTGTACTCATCTTCTGAAATTCTATAAATACCATTATAAGGTTGTTCTATATAATATTTATTGTTTTTTTCATATATAAATAGAGTAGATGCACCAGTTTCTTTGAAATTAAAATCGACTTTCACTTCATTCGTAGTATTAACAGGATGATCTTGTATGCTTTCTTCTTTTGTGGCTCTTTCTTTTCCATTTAAACTACTTATAATATCTTTCATTTCTCCATTATCACTAATCACTTTTCCATTTGCATTTTGCTCTAATGAAATACTTTTCAAGTTATCTAGTTGTGGCAAGTTAAGTTTATAAGTCCTCTTATTCATAAAATGATAAAAAATACCTACAATCATTAATAAAAATAATATTATAACTAATATAATAAAAAATTTTCTTTGTTTTTCCATATAATACCTCCACTTCATCTATATTATAATTCACTTTTTAAATATTTCCTATTGATTTTCCTTACACTAATCTTACAATTTTGTAAGATTTCTATTGCATATCAATATAACTACTTTTCGGAAATACTAATCGTATTTCTGTACCTTCTTCTTGAATAGAATTTAGTTCTATTGCTATTCCTAATTTATCACATAATTTCTTACATAAATATAATCCAATGCCTGTAGATTTTTTATTTGATAATCTTCCATTTGTTCCTGTGAATCCTTTTTCAAATACTCTTGTAATTTCTCCTTTTTTTATTCCTATTCCATTATCTTTTACATATAAAATAACATTCTCTATTCCTTGTTTTGCATATATTTCTATTTCTAAATTTTCATTTTGTTTTCTATATTTTCTACTATTTTGTATAATTTGATTTAAGATAAATACAATCCACTTATTATCTGTACTTACTTCCAAATCTACATCATGAATATTTATTGTTATTTTTTCTTGGATTAATACTGCTTTATTTTTCTTAATACTTTCATTTACAATATCTTTTAATTTTACTTTCCTTATGTAATAATCTTTTTCTACTGTGTTACTTCTTGCATAAAATAGAGCTTGTTCAATATAATCTTCTACTTTATCTAATTCTTCATCTATACTTTTGGTAACTTCATTTTTATTGTTTTCTACTACCATTTTGCTTGCTGCTATTGGTATTTTTATTTCATGAATCCATAGTTCTATATAATCTTTATAATCTTCTTGCATATATTTATACTTGTTTACATTTTCAATCATTGATCTATCTATTTCTTCTAGTAAACTTTTTAATATTTTGCCTTCTATAAAACTAGGCGAATTTATAATTTCTGTAATTAGATATTTTTCACTTAACTCATTTAGAGTATTCGATAGATTTTCATAGAAACTTCTTTTAGTACAATATTCAATAATAACCCCTATTACATATAAACTCAAAATTACTATTGGGATATATAATTTTATAAAATTTCCAAATGGATAAGGGATTAAAAATATCTCTATTGTAATAATTCCAAATAATAGTAAAACTGTTAAAAGTATTTTATCTTTTATAAAACTTTTTAAGTTCATATCAATTCTCTCCCTTTAATATATATCCTTGTCCTCTTTTTGTTTCTATTAGTTCTTTTAGATCTAATTCTTCTAGTTTATTTCTTAATCTGGTAACATTTACACTAAGAGTGTTGTCATCAATAAAACTCTCGCTTTCCCATAAAGAATCCATTATATCTTCTCTTGATACAATTTTACCTCTGTTTTCAATTAGATATTTTAAAATTTTATATTCATTTTTAGTTAATTCAATAATTTTGTCATTCTTTTCTATTGTGCTATTAGATATGTTTAAAATAAAATCTTTCGCATTTATTTTTTCTTTTGCTTCATTATTACTATTGGTTCTTCTTAATAATGAATTTATTTTAGCAAGTAATATTTGTATATTAAATGGTTTTGTAATGTAATGATCTGCTCCATAATTAATGGAAAGTAACTCATCTAATTCGTTATCTCTGCTTGTTACAATAATTATACCCATATCAGATTGTTTTCTAATTTCTTTACAAATATATTCTCCATCAGCACTTGGTAAGTTTATATCTAATAAGATAAGATTAGAATTTATTTCTAAAATATCATTTATAGTATTATCAAATGTTTTTAAAGATTCTGCTTGATAACCATTATTATTTAAAAATATTTCTAACTCATTTCTTAATTTTTCATCATCTTCTACTATCAATACTTTTTGCATTTTGATAACCTCCAGAAACATTATAACATATTTTTTATAGAAATAATCTTACATTTTTGTAAGATTATTTAAGACACTTGAAACCAAGTGCCTCATGCTTTTTTATGATACTTTTTATCATAGTATAAAATTGTAATTTGTCTCTTAGATTATTTATCAAAATAATCCTTTATTCCATATACTCTATATGCATTTTGAGTTGTATATTTTATAACATCCTCTTCTAATAGACCTTTTATTTCTGATATTTTTTTGACAATATAATTTAAGTATAGTGAATTGTTTCTTGAATGTTTTTCGAATGGTTCAGGTGGCAAAACTGGACTATCTGTTTCTATAACAATTTTATCAATAGGGGTTATTTTAACTGTTTCTTGTATATCTTTATATCTTGTCACAGGTCCTCCTATTCCTAAATAATAACCCATATCGATAAACTTCTTTGACATTTCTGGTGTTCCAGAATAGCAATGCATTATCCCTGTTTTTTTAACTCTATATTCTTTTAATATTTTTTCTACATCTTCGTGTGATTCTCTCGAATGTATAATTATTGGTAAATCATATTTATTAGCTAATTTTATTTGTTCAATAAAATACTTCTTCTGCAATTCTATAGGATAATTAAAATGATAATCCAAACCAGTTTCTCCAATTGCAACTAACTTTGACTCCTTATTTTTTAATTCGTTTTTTACTATTTGTTCAATTAAATTCACTGAAATTTCTTTTTCTACTTCCATAGGATGTATTCCTAATGAATAATACATATATGAATATTTATTGGCATATTCTATAACTTTGTTAGCTGATTCTATATTTATACCTATATTTACAAGTCCACAAAGTGTTTCCTTAAATTTATCAAATAATTCTTCTCTATCTTTATCAAATTCTTTCCAATCATAGTGAGCATGAGTATCAAAATATGACATATTATCTTCCCCCTTTTTCGTTTATATTATAATTCTAAATTTTGAAAAAGGCAAGATGTCATTTGACACCTTGCCTCATTACATATCAGTTCTTAGAAAAGCCAGGATAGAGTTGTTCTGCTAAATCAAGCATCTCATCAAAATTTCTTCTATGCCACAGATCATACACAGCAACCCAGTTACTCTGTTTCTCTATGTTGTGATAATTCTGACCAATCACATCAAAATGCAGTGACTCAAACATATGAACCACAATCTTGTTGTGAATACGGGTTTGGATATATGCATAGTCATATTTCTGTGCTTTAAGTTCTTCCAGAACTTGCAACAAAGCTTCCTTAGCATATCCTCTTTTCTGACAATTGGGAAACACATAGATTCCATTAATCTTGGCACATTTAGCCGTTGAAAAATGAATCATCATGTATCCTACTGTTTCTCCATCGTCGTTGAGTTCATAAATAACTCTTGTTCCATCTTTGAATGTTGCTTCGTTCTTCTGAATCCATGTTGAGTAATATGGATACTCTCCTATAAATTCTTCAGTCAAACTCCGCAATCCCTCTTGAATTCTTTCAGTTTCTTTCAGCTGTATGATTTTCATCTTGCATGCTCCTTTCTGTTATTCGTCAGCATCATAATTCCAAATGTTCAAATGTCCTTTTGCAGGAATTGGTTCATCAAGAACTTCTACATCTTCCAAAATCCAAGCATATCTTCCTAAGCTATATTCTCCGCATAAGAATTCTTGCTTGTCTTTCTGAATTCTGTCCAAAAATTCCTGATCCATATATACACAATCTACCAATTTGCATTTGCATATAATGTTACCATATCCCATAGGAACATTAGGAATTAACTTCAGTAGTTCAATTGTGTGTTCATCACTCCTTTTGATTTTTTTGCTACTTGCATGGATATAAAGTTCACCTCTATAAGATGTTTTCCAACTTCTTGTTTCGATGACCTTTTTGCCCTCTTTGATAAGAGTTGCCCATGGTTCAATTAAGCTTAATACCTTCATACTTTCTGACACCTTTCTAATTGATATGCATTTCTTACATGGAAAGAACTTCCATATTTGTATTATACTATATAATTCTTTTAAATTCAACATTTACATAATATTTTTATAATAATCATACTATGTTATGTATTTTCTATGAGAATTTTTTACATTATTTTGATTTACCATAGCATATTCCATTGTTGTATCTATTTTTATATGTCCTAATAATTTTTGAACTTGTTCGACTGGCATACCTTTATCTATAGCCATAGTTGCCATTGTCCTTCTAAATTTATGTGGATGTACTTTATTTATATTTGCTTCTCTTCCTAAATTTCTAATAGCAATTTCAATTCCTGATATTCCTAATCTGTTATAAGGTTTTATTAGTGATACAAATAATGCTTCATTGTCATCTGTTCTGGTTTCTAAGTATTTTTCTATATACATTTTACTCTTTGCACTAAAATAAACTTCTCTTTCACTATTCCCTTTTCCTAAAACAATACAACTTCTTTCTTGAAAATTCATATCTGCTATATTTAATCTAGTTAGCTCTCCAACTCTCATACCAGTTGAAATTAATAGTTCTAATATTGCTAAATCTCTTACATTTGAACAAGTATCTCTCAATTTTTCTAAATTTTCATCTGTTAATGTTTCTTTTACTTTTTTGGTTGCTTTTACTTTGCGAATCCTTCTAACTGGGCTTTTCACTATATAGTCTTCGTTTTCCAACCAAGCAAAGAAACTTGATAATGTTCTTCTTATATTATCAATTGTAACCATACCAGCAGTTGAATTGTTTTTATAATTTGATAAATAATTTCTTAACGTTTCTGTTGTAATTTCATTTATTGGAAGATTTACAGTATCTAGCATTTTAGTTATATTATCTTTATAATATTTTAATGTTCTAAGTGAACAGCCTTCAATTTCTTTTGATGATATAAATTTATTTAATATTTCTTCGTTGTTCTTTTGTATTTCTTGTTTTCGGTTTTGTTCTAATATTTCAATGTGATAATTTAAACATATTTCTGTAAGTATCTCTTTTAATTTTATTCTTTGGTTATTGTCTAAAAATTCTCCTGCCAAATCAATTACTTTTTCAATAAATAATTCTCTCATGACAATTACCTCCTTACATTTTTCCATAATTTACAATATATAGAACTCTACCTATATTATACAATATTTAATTGACATAATAAAAGATGAGTATATTTTATATACCCACCTCAAAAATTTATAATTTTTTTATTTAAATTTTAAAATTCAACCTCAGCGATAAATTACTATTTGTTGAGAACATTATACCAAATAAAAGATTTTTTTACAATAGATAAAAGCAGGTGTAAGGATAAAATTATAAAAAAAGTTTTCAAAATCATATAAACATTGAGATTACTTAATTGCAAGAAATATATTTACGAAAAAACCATATATATGATATACTTTCTTCAATTTTAAATTAAGGAAGTAATAATCATGGCAAAACCAAAGAAAAAATATTCAGATTTAAGCAGAATTGAAAAAAATTTAATAAAGAAGAAACTTGGAATAACCAAAATCCAAGATATAGATATTGCAATTCTAAAGAAATTAAAGGATAAACTAAAAAGTATTAAAGATACTCGATATAAAAATAAAATAACATACAAATTATGGGATGTAATCATGTGTGTTGTTCTTGCATCTTTTGCTCAAAATGACACATGGGAAGATATACATGAATTTGTTGTAGATAATTATAAATGGTTACGTAACTTTTTGCAAATGGCTGGTGGAATACCAACAGAAGATTCATACGAAAGAATTATAGGTTTAGTAGATAAAGATGAGTTAAATAATTTATTATTTGATTTTTTTAATGCACTAACATTCGCTCAGAATCCAGAAACAGAAATGTATAATTTTGATGGAAGAATAAATAATGGAAGCAAGCAAAATCTGACTATATATAATAAAGCAAAATCTCCACTTAATTGTTTAAATGTATATTCCAATAAATATGGATATTGTATTTATACAAATGAAATCGAGGAAAAAACAAATGAAATTCCAAAAATAGAAGAAATTGTACAAGGATTGAATTTAAAAGGGATTATTGTTACATGGGATGCGTTAAATACACAGACAAAAAATATAAAAGCCGTAATTGAAGCAGGAGGAGATTATATAGTTCCAATAAAAGGAAATCAAGGAAATTTCCATCAAGATTTAATAGACTATTTTGATGAAGAGCAATGCGATAAAATAATTGCAGGTAATTCAAAGTCAGCATATATGGAATATACAGAAAAGAGCCATTCAGCAGTAATAAAATACCAATTATTTCAAACATCGGATATAAAATGGTATAGTAAGTTGGAAGATTGGGAAAAAGTTAAAAGTTTTGGTTTAGTAAGAAAGACAATTACGAAAAAAATACAGGTAAAAAACACTAGAAAAAATACAAAGAAAAAAATAGTAGAAAAGGAAATTACAACAATAGAAAATAGATATTATATATCAAGCAAATATGTTAATGTTCAGGAATTTAACAATGCAACACGAGGACATTGGAATATAGAAAATAAAATACATTGGCATTTAGATTTTACATTTGCACAAGATAAAAATTCAACGAAAAATAAGAAAGCATTATTGAATTTAGAGATAATTCATAAGTTTGTTTTAGCTTGTTAACCTTTTTCTGCTTTGATGTATATACAATTTATGGCATAAATATTAACATAATAAAAAAATAATCTCTGTGGACGTAAACTCATTATGTTTTTTTGTCTTGTTTTAATATGGAAGTGACAAAGAGCGCTCGATGTAGAGCGCTCTTTTTTATATTTATTTTCTTTTACTTTTATATATTTAATTTCTTTAAAATAAATTATCTATTATAATATTATTCAATAACTTTTATAATATACTCATTATTTTCTCTTACTTTTGACTGTTTTTTATACTATTCTCATAATATCATTACACGTAACATATAACGATAGCATAATCATTACTCCAAACCCTAGCATTTGTATTCCTATTTCGTATTTTTCTGGTAATGGTTTTTTACGTATTGCTTCAATTAATAATAGTACAATTTTTCCTCCATCAAGTGGTGGAAATGGTAACAAATTTGTTACACCCAATGACAATGAAATTAGTGCTAATATATAAATAAATTCTTGAAATCCATTAGTTTTAGCTACAACACTAGAAATGCCTACTGGTCCCATTAAATCATTTGTACTTACTTTTCCAGAAAATAACATTTTAATATTATCGATTATTGAAACAGAAAAATCTTTTGTTTTAAATATTGCATAATAAAAATTATTAGCAAAAGTATTATCAGCTTTTTTTAGTTGAACTCCAAGTAAGTATTTTTGCTCTTTATTTGGTGTTACATTAATTGTAATATCTTCATTATGTCTTTTAACTACAAATTTTAAATTTTCATTGTCTAAATTTTTTTGTAATATCTCGGATAATTTGTTAGCATCATTTTCTACATTAATATCATTTATAGAGATAATTATATCACCTATTTTAAATCCTTGATTTTCTATACTTCCAGTTGAATCGAATCCTTTAATTTTTGTACTATTTTCTGATTCTAAATATATTCCTGTTGCATTATATTCTAGTACTGTAGGTACAATTTTATATTCTATATCTTGACCATTTCGGTTTATTATAACTGTAATTTCATCTCCTTTTGAGGAGTTTACAATTTTGTTAATATCAGATTGTCGTCTTACTTTTTTTCCATTTATCTTTTTTATAACATCTCCTGGTTGAATTCCAACATTTTCTGCTGCATAACCTGATGTACAATTTGTAATTTCTGTTGTTATATTATTTCCTATATATGTTTGTAAACCCATGTATACAATTATTGCAAATATAATATTTACAATTCCTCCTGCAGCAACTATTGCTATTCTTTTTGGTATAGATACTTTATTAAACGCTCCTGTTTCTTCAGAACGTGTTTCTTCTCCTTCCATACTAACAAAACCACCTAGAGGTATTAACCTTAATCTATATATAGTTTCTTTTCCTTTTTTAGTGAATAATATTGGACCAAATCCTATTGCAAATTCATTTACTTTTACTTTGCATAATTTAGCTACTAGAAAATGTCCTAATTCATGTATGAATATTAAAAAACCTAATAGAATTATTACTTTTAATGCACTTAATATAAAACCAATCAAAAATTTATTCCTCCTATGCTAAATTAACATTAATAAAAAATATGCAAATGGTGCAATAAATATTAAACTGTCGAATCGATCTAACATACCACCATGTCCTGGAATTAAATTGCTAAAATCTTTAACTCCTGTATATCTTTTTATGCTTGATGCTGAAAAATCGCCTATTTGACCAATTAAACTTAAAATTAATGATATTGCTAATATAATTAAATAGTTTATATTAAACTGAAAACATTTATTTAAAATTAATGTATATATAATTGAAAGTACTATTGCTCCTACTGTACCAGAAATACATCCCTCGATAGATTTATTAGGACTGATTTTGCTAAATTTATGTTTTCCCATTCTTCTTCCTATTGCATATGCAAATACATCTGTTCCCCAAGCTGCAATAACTGTATACCATACGTAAAATTCACCTTTTTCTAATCCATAAATCATTGGTATAAATGTATAAAATAATACTACATAGCAAATTCCAAAAAGTGTAACTGCAATATCAATTATTGTTATTTTTAAGTCTGTTATAATTATATGTAAAAAAAGTGACAATATTGCTAATGGTATAAATACTGCTATTATGTATATTAAATAATCACTTGGTATAAAGTGTAACACTGCTATAATAAGACATGCTGCATAACATATCCATGATATTGGCTTTGCTTTTTTTGTTACTTTAAAACAATGTAAATATTCATAAACACTTATTAGTGCAGTAATAGATACTGCTATATCTATTATATGTATATTTCCAGATAAAAAAACTAAAATTACTATTGGTAATCCAATTAAACCAGAGATAATACGTTTTAAATTCATTACTTATTTTCCTCCAAATTTTCTATTTCTCTTTTGATATATGTGTATAGCCTCGTCTATATCATTTTCATTAAATTCTGGCCAATATTTTTCTTTAAATAAAAACTCAGAATATACAATCTGCCAAGGTAAAAAATTACTTGTACGCAATTCTCCACTTGTTCTTATTAGTAAATCAGGATCAGGATCCCCTGCTGTATATAAATTAGATTCTATAGTGTTTTCATTAATATCTTCTGGATCTAATTGTCCTTTTTTTATTAAATTTGCTATTTTTTTCATTGCCATTGTAATTTCATTTCTTCCACCATAATTTAATGCAATACTTAATGTCAACCCTGTATTTTGTTTTGTTTTTTCAATTGCTTTTTTTATAGAATTTTTAAGACTTTTTTCTAATATTTCAATATCACCTAATACTTTGATTTTTATATTTTCTAAATCTGCTCTTTTAGCAAATTTATCAAGGTAAAATCTTAATAAGTTCATTAAAGCTCCAACTTCTTCTTTACTTCTTTTCCAATTTTCTGTAGAAAAAGCATAAACAGTTAAATATTTTATTCCTACTTTATTACAATATTTGGCTATCTTTTCTAATGTTTCTGCCCCTTGTTTATGTCCATCTGATACATTAAGACCTTTTTCCTTGGCCCATCTTCTATTTCCATCCATAATTATAGCAATGTGATTAGGTATATTTTTTGTCTCTTCTCCCATAATTAACTCCTCTATTATTTATTTCTATTCTTTATATATAATGCTAGTTCTATTAAAAATTCACTATTTTTATCATAATTTTTAATTATTTTTATTGATTCATCAATTATATCATCTAACATTTTTTGAGATGCTTCTAGTCCATATTTAGTTACATATGTACATTTTCCTCTTTCTCTATCATTTCCAACAGGTTTTCCAAGCTCTTCTTGATTTCCAATTTCTGATAATATGTCATCTTTTATTTGAAAAGCAAGTCCTATTTTTTCAGCATATTTGCTTAGTTTTTCTATATCATCTTCATTAGCTCCTGCTAATATGGCTCCTATTTTTATTGATGCTTTGATTAATGCTCCTGTTTTATTTTCATGCATATATTCTAAATATTGACTTGAAATTTTTTTTCCTTCATATTCTGTGTCTACATATTCACCAGCAATCATTCTATCTATTCCATATGATAATTCATATAAAGCTTGTGTTTTTTTTGCTTTTTCTTGTTCATCTTTACTTCTGGCAATATCTTCTATTACAATATTATATGCATTATTTAATAAACTATCACCTGCTAATATAGCTGTTGCTTCATTAAATTTTTTATGATTTGTAAGTTTTCCTCTTCTATAATCATCATTATCTATTGCTGGTAAATCGTCATGAATTAAAGAAAATGTATGCACCATTTCCATTGCTACTGCAAATTTGAATGCTTTTTCTATATCATTTTTAAATAATTTATATGTTGATATAATTAAGATAGGTCTTAATCTTTTTCCTCCAGCCATTAAACTATATCCCATAGATTCGTTTAAAACTTGCTCTGGGCATTCTTTTATTTTTACATATTTTTGTAATTCATTATTTACTATATCAATGTATTTTTTAAGCTCTTCTTTAAAATTCATTTGATTCCTCCATAAAAATTATACACTCATAACTTCCTTTTCTTTCTTTTCTAATAGTTTATCAATTTCAGCTATATTTTTATCTGTAATTTTTTGAATTTCTTCTTCTGCCATTTTTAATTCATCTTCTGTTATTTCTGAATCTTTTTGCTTTTTCTTAAATTCTTCTATTCCATCTCTTCTAATAGATCTAATGGCTACTTTTGCATCTTCTGCTATTTTCTTTATACTTTTTACAATTTCTTTTCTTCTTTCTTCATTTAATTCTGGAAAAGAAAGTCTAATTACTTTACCATCATTGTTAGGATTTATTCCTATATCAGATTTTAATATTTCTTTTTCTATTTCTTTTAATATACTTGTATCCCATGGTTGAATTACTATTAATCTTGCTTCTGGTACTGATATACCTGCAACTTGTGATATTGGAGTTGGTACTCCATAATAATCAATTTTTATTTTATTTAATATTGCAGGATTTGCACGTCCTGCTCTTATTTCTGCTAAGTTATTTTCATAAACACTAACTGTTTTTTCCATTCTATTTATAATTTCATCATAATTCATAATTTTAATTCCTTTCATAAAAAAATTTTTTCGTATTCAAATAATTGATTGTTAAGAGTGTCCCAAATTCCCAATTTTGGGAATTTAGAACCGTCCCCTTTTCCCTTTATTCTGATTTTACTAGTGTACCTATGTTTTCGCCTTTTACTGCTTTTATCATATTTTCTGGTTTATTCATTGCAAATACTATAAGTGGTATATTGTTTTCTTTGCATAGCGATATTGCTGTTGCATCCATTACTTTTAAATCTTTATTCAAAATATCCATATATGTTATTTCGTCATATTTTACTGCATTTGGATCTACTTTAGGATCTGCCGAATATACTCCATCTATTGTTTTTGCTACTAATATTACTTCTGCATTTATTTCTGCTGCTCTTAGGGCTGCTCCGGTATCTGTTGTAAAATGTGTATTACCTGTACCACATGCAAATATTACAACTCTGCCTTTTTCTAAATGTTTAGATGCTTTTCTTTTTATGTATGGCTCTGCAATTTCCCTCATTTCTATTGCTGTTTGGACTCTTGTAAAAATTCCTTTAGATTCTAATGCGTCTTGCAAAGCTAAGGCATTTATTGTTGTTGCAAGCATCCCCATATAATCTGAAGTTGTTTTTTCCATATTGTATCCATATTTTCCTCTCCAGAAATTTCCTCCTCCTACAACTACAGCTACTTGAACACCTAGCTCTGTCATTTTTTTTATTTGATTTGTTATTTCATCTACTACTTCTGCTGATATTCCTGTTTTATTGCTACCAGCTAAAGCTTCTCCGCTTAATTTTAATAGTACTCTTTTATATTTTACATCTGACATAAGAAACACTCCTTCTTTTTTTATCTTTGCCATTTTATCATACATATTATAAAATTTGCACCCCTTTTTTGAAAAAATATATAAAAAAAAGATAAATTTAAACTTTTTTTAGAAATTGTTTAAACTTATCTTTTATTATTTTACCTTAATTTTTTTGTTGTTTTAAAATATTCTTGTTTTTTTGTATATATATATTGTGGTTCCTATTAATATTGTAAGCCCTGTTGCAAAAATAATTTCGTTGTTTGATCCTGTTGCAGGAAGAACAGATGTATTTTTTATAGCATTATTTTTTGCTGAATTTACTACATTATTTGTATTATTTGCAACTTTGTTTGTACTTTCATTTGTTGTACTAGAATCTCCTCCTATATTTTCTAATGTATTAAAATCGATTGGTGTTGTATCTGCCAAAGATATTCTTGAAAACAAATACATTAGAATTACCCCTGATAATAGTATTACCATTATTTTTTTTATTATTTCACCTTTCATAATCTCATTCTCCTTTTCTTTTGATTTATCAATATTTTATAATTAATATCTTTTTTCGTCAATATTTTTTATAAAAAAATATTTAGTAATTTTTGTCATCATTTTTATCCTTATTATAACACTCTAATACTTTCACAATTTAAGATTTAATTACATATTTATTTTTTTAATTTATATCTTTTAATTTATTCATAGTGATAATAAAAAACGAACTTTCCTATAATATAAAATAGGAAGTACAAAAAAATACTTCCTTTAATTATCTATTCTAATATTTCTTCTCACTTTATTAGTTATAATTACAATTATTTAAATCGCTCATATAAAACTTCTTTTCTGCAAGTTTATCTTGCACTCCTCTTATTGCCTCTCCAAATCTTTGGAAATGCACAACCTCTCTTTCTCTTAAGAAACGAAGTGGGTCTATTACATCTGGATCGTCTGCGCATAAGTCTATTAATTTTTCATAGGTTGCTCTTGCTTTTTGCTCTGCTGCTAAATCTTCTTGTAAATCTGCTATTGGATCACCTTTTACTGCTAGAACTGATGCTGAAAATGGCATTCCTGCTGCTGATTGTGGATATACTCCCCAACCATGGTCTGTATAATATGAACCTAGTCCGGCTTTTTTTAAATCTTCTGGGCAAACACCATCTGTCAATTGATGAACTATTGTTCCTACCATTTCAAGATGTGCTAATTCGACAGAACCATTTTGTTATCAAAAAAAATTTTTGGAGCTATTTTTAGGTGCTTACCTAACGGCTAGTTCCACGCCGAAAATAAAATGGAAATACATTTGTAAAATTTTATTTCACATACTAAAATTTTATCAAAATT
>JAGBDU010000037.1 GCA_017937285.1 Clostridia bacterium | reverse complement strand
GCAAAAAATTAAAGTTGTCATAATTTTGCCGATTTATGACAACTTTAATTTTTTGCCCCGTCCCCATTTATTCAGTTCTTAAAGCATTTACTGGATCTTTTTTGGCTGCTATTTTAGCTGGTATCCAACCTCCAATTAATGTTAAAATTACACTTATTGTAACTAAAATTAATGCATGTATTGGATTTAAACTCGCTACATTTTCTAATTCTGTTAAATTTAATAGTAATTTATTTATTGGAATTATCAATAGCTCTGCAATTATAATTCCTAGTGCACCAGAACATAGTCCTATTATAAATGTTTCGGCGTTAAATACTCGAGTTATATCTTTTTTTCTGGCTCCAATTGCACGTAATATTCCAATTTCTTTTGTTCTTTCTAAAACTGAAATATATGTTATTATTGCAATCATTATTGTTGATACTACAAGCGATATTGCTGAAAATGCAATTAATACTATTGTTATTCCATCCATTATTCCGGATGTCATTCCTGTTAATGTTTTAGATAAATCTGTATATATTATTTTATTTTTGTCTTCTTTTCCTTCATTGTATTTATCTAAATATTCTACTAAATCTTCTTTTTTATCAAATGATGTTGGATAAATTATTGCACAGGCTGGTACTTTAGTTCCTCCTAAATACCAAATAATTTGCTCTTTTTCATCTTCGTCATTTAAACTTTGTCTTGTTAGTATATTGAATTCTGCTTCATTTTGCGCTTTTACAATTTCAGAATTTACATTTTTTTCGATATATTGCTCTGCTAGTTCATTACTATATGCAATTCCTCCTGCAAGTAATGATATTTTTACACTTGGTTTTGATCTTATAACACCAACTATTTTTAATGTGATATTGTTTTCAGAATCATACATTGTTTTATAATCGCTATTTGGTGCAAAAGTTCCAAATTGTGTTTTTGAGTAATAATCATCATTAGAAACTAGTTTTAGCTCTGTTCCTATAATATCATTAAATTTTATAGTTTCAATATTATCTGTATCATAACCTAAGCTTTTCATTGTATTTATATCAACTCTATTTTTTGAATCTACAACTAAGACTACATCATTTGAATTTTCTGGGTATTTTCCTGCTAGCACATCATAATATTCTTTTAAATAACTTCTATTTTCATCAAGCATTGTTGGATATGTAGTAACAGACATATTTGTCATTCCACTTGCACTGCTTTGTGCCTCTTGATTAACTCCTCCTGCAAATGATACTGGCTTTACTTCATCATTTACTTTTCTTAGCACATTCATAGATGCTATATGAATATATCCTATGCTACTACATGTATCTTTATCAATATTACTTAAGTAATCTTTGTATTCTTGTGAAATTACATTTTTGTGCTGTATACTACTTAATGTTGAATCATATAATATAACTTCATCTGTATTTGCATATTCTACAGTTCCTTTCATTATGCTAGACATCTCTTCTGACTGTTGTTTTATAGTTTCTTCATCCATTTCTGTTACTGTTGGATTTATTATTATTGGAAATTGATCCATTGCATCTTTCATATACTCATCTATTTTTGTTTGGAATCCTGTTGATAAACTAAGTATTATAGCTATACCAATTATTCCTATGCTAGATGCAAATGCTGTTAGTAATGTTCTTCCTTTTTTAGTCCATATATTTGTAAATGATAATTTTAATGCTGTGAAAAATCCCATTGAGGTCTTTTTTAATTTATATTGTTTTTCTGATGTCTCATTTTCAGTTATTGGATTAGAATCACTTATGACTTCTCCATCTTTTACATTTACAATTCTTGTAGCATAATCTTTTGCAATCTCTGGATTATGTGTTACCATTATAACTAATTTTTCTTTGGCTATTTCTTTAATTAGTTCCATTATTTGAACTGATGTAACAGAATCTAGTGCTCCTGTTGGTTCATCTGCAAGTATAATTTCTGGATTATTTACTAAAGCTCTAGCTATTGCAACTCTTTGCATTTGACCACCAGATAACTGGTTTGGTTTTTTATTTGCATGTTCCTTTAATCCAACTCTCTCAAGAACTTCTAAAGCTCTTTTCTTTTTTTCTTTGGCAGATACGCCACTTAATGTCATGCTCATTTCTACATTTTCTAATACTGATATGTGCCCTATTAAATTATAACTTTGAAAGATAAATCCTACTGAATTATTTCTGTATGAATCCCAATCCTTATCTTTGAAATCTTTTGTGGATTTTCCATCTATTATTAAATCTCCTGTGTCATATCTGTCTAGACCGCCTATTATGTTTAATAATGTTGTTTTTCCACTTCCGCTTGTTCCAAGTATTGCTACAAATTCGTTCTCTCTAAAGTCTAAGCTCACACCTTTTAGAGCTTGTTGTACAAAATCGCCTGTTTTGTAGCTTTTCTTTATATTTTTTAATTTTAACATTAAAATGTCACTCCTTCTGCTTTTATTGAATTTAAAAATTCTATTTTTTGTATTTTATTAAAAAATACTACATCTATTGTGTATGGTATTTCTAATAAATCAAATTCATTTAATATTGCAAATTCGTCTTCTTTACTTACTTCACCTATAACTGCAATATCTATATCTGAGTTATTTTTAAAATCTCCTCGTGATCTTGAACCGAAAATTTTAAATTCATATTTATTGTATTTTTTTGTTATATTTTTTATTTGCGTATATATTTCGTTAGATAATCCAAATTTCATTTTTATCACCATTTGTATTATACTTTAAAGTTTTAATATTTTCAATAAAATTTACCATTTACTTTTTATTTCAACTATTTAATATATCTACACTAACTGTAGCTATAAATGTTCCACTATAAATATCATTTGATAATCTTACAACTTTATTTTTGGGATCATAATGGTCAGTTACACTTTACTTTTATCCATTTTTGATATTGATGCTATCCACAATTTCTAAAGAAAGTCCTTTTGATTTTGCTTTTCCTATTAAATAATCTAACTTTGCTTGCTCTGCTTTCATAGTATATAAAAAATAGTCAATCAACTTTCCTTCTGCATACTCATAATTTATGTTGGCCTCTTGTAAGCTCTTTTTTGTTTGTAAAATTGTTAACATTAATTCTCTATCTTTTTCGTCTTCGCTCTTTTCTTCAATTATAGTTTCTTTCACATATTGTGAACGCATATGGCATGTCCTCCTATAATAATATTAGTATTATTATATTCCTGAAATTACCAAATATGCATGATTTTTTATTTTTTATTAAATACAAACAGAACAGGCTAAAATGTATCTAAAATTACAATACATCCACCTGTCCTTATTTTTACTTTTTAATTTTATCCAGCAAAATTTCCGTCTCCTATAAATATATATCCTTCTGTTCCATCTTCTAATTTTACTTTTCATTTATCGTTTTAAAAATTCAAATCTTTTTTTGTCGCCTTCATTGTTTCAATACATTCTATTAATTCTTCTATTTTCATTATCTTTTTTGCTCCATCTTTTGTTCTTTCTAGCTCTACATATCCTTCTTCAGTATTATTTCCAATTATTGCAATATATGGTATTCCTAATACTTTCGCATTTCTGATTTTTTCTCCAATAGATCCTTTTACATCATCTATTATTACCTCTACATCCTTGTTTATAAATTTATTATATATATCTTCTGCAATATCTTTTTTCTTATCGTTGCTTATTATATATAAATAATATGGTGTTACTGAAATTGGTAATGAAAATCCCACTACTTTGTCATTTTCTTTTATCACATTGTTTTCATACATAAGTCCTAAAACTCTACTTACACCTATTCCATAACATCCCATAAAAAAAGGTTTACTGTTATTTTCAGAATCTATATAATTTATATTCATTGAATCTGAATATTTTGTTCCTAATGCAAATATATGGCCTAGCTCTACTGCTTTTTGCTCTTTTAATTTTTTGATATCATTTATATTATATGTTTCTTTTAAATATTGCTCTGCGTTTTCTTTTTCTAATACTTCTACATTTAAACCTTGTTTTGTTTCTTCATCAAATAATATTGTATCTTCTCCAATTTTTGAAAGAGCCATTATTTCTTCTGAATTTTTTCCACCCATTGAACCATTATCCGCAGCCACTGCCACTATATCTAACCCTAATTCTTCAAAAGCTTTAAAATATGTTGCTCTTATTTTTTTATATGTTTCCATCATTGATTCTTCATCTTTGTCAAAACTATATAAATCAAACATTAGGAATTCTTTTCCTCTTAATAAATATCCTCTATTTCTTATTTCATTTCTAAATTTTGGTCCTATTTGATAAAATACTACAGGTAATTGTTTATGTGATGTTACTCTGTTTTCTACAAATGTAGTAATAGCTTCTTCTGCGGTTGGTGCCAAACAATAATTTCCTTTATCTGTTTCAGAAAGCATCATAACACCTTCCTCTATATATTTATCATATCTTCCAGATCTTTTCCAAATTTCTTCTTGTTGTAATAATGGCATTTGTACCTCTATACAATCTGCTCTATTAAAATGTTTTTTTATTACCTCTTCAATGTTATCCTGTAACTTTAATGGAATATTGTCATATGCATACACTCCACTTCCATATTGTTTCACTTGATTTGTTTGAATTAATATATCTTGTGCAGGATACATTTCGTCCAAATTACTTAATTTTACATTTTTCATTCCCATTTTTGATACTCTCATACTCATCTCTCCTTTATTTTATTGACTTCTATAAAATAAAAAAAGGATAGTACTAAGGCGTGCTTATTGCACGGTACCATCCTTTTTTTAACTTTATCATTTTAACGGTTTTTAACCGGAAATAGTTTTCTATTTCACTCATAGGTAGGAATTAAATAATGTTATATTTTGGTTTTCACTATCCCAAAATCACTGTGTATAATTGATTATTTAATTATGTCCTAATCAACATTTTTTATATTAATTTTGGATATTATATCATTTTACATAACGATATGCAATAATTTTTTGTTGGAATTTTTAATAAGTTTAATTAATTTAATTAATTGTTACAGTTCAGGTGCCTTAAAATAAGTCGTTCCAAAGGAATTATATTATAAAAAATTCCTTTTACACTACTCTATATGTTTACTGAATTGTAATTATTTTTGATAAAAATGTTACTATTAAAAAACATTTTTTTATTATGAAATTAGTTTTAAAGTGCTTGTATAGTAATTCTGTTATCCTTGCATTTTTTTATAATATCTTCTGACCTATATGAGCATATCTTATATTCATTTTTTCCATCAAACCTTACTTTCACAGCTTTAGTATAATCTTTATTATTTAAAGGATTTTTTTCTTCTATTATTAGGCTAGCTTTACATTCCTTTAGAGTTTCAAATGTAGTCATAAATCCTATACCACTACCTCCTGTATCTTTATGAGTTGTAGCAGGAACTAATCCTAATTTTAATAAAGTATCAATTTCAAATTCTATTCCAGTATCATATATGCAAAGTTCGTAACAATCAACTTTTATTCCTAATATTACAAAAATTTCTTTATTCACATTGTTACTAAAATTAATTGCTATAATTGCATCTCTAATATGATCACCTATTAAAGTTTCTAACTTATTTTTTGGTATAAAATTATTTATTAAAAAATGAATATTTCCATTAACATTTAATTTAAATTGAATATTACTTTTTTCACATTCTTTTTGCATATATGCCAACATATCATCTATTTCTGGAATATCTGTTAACTGCAAAGCTTGCAAAGATTTTATTTCCTTCATTTTTTCAGAATGCTCATAAGTTAGCTCTTTTATACGATTTAGAACATCAAGCTCTTCACCTGCTTCCATACCTAAATTTTTTGACTTTTCTTTTACCATTTGCTCTAATGATTTTTGTCTATTATAAAATTCGTGATTTATTTTACTAACTTTAAAAACTTCATCTGTTAACCTTTTTATTTCCATGTCTTTTTCTTGGATATCTTGTTTGTATTGATTTATTGTGTCGTCTATTAGTTTTTGTTTGTAGTACATGACTATAGTTTTTTGTACAATTAATATCATAAATATTCCAAGTATTATGTAATAGAAATATAAGTATTTATAAATTTGCTCATTATTATAACTTATTAATCCGTAAACTAAGACTAAAATCATGCTTATATTAATAACAGCTATTTCCATATATTCATTTGTTTTTTGTAAAAATCCTAGACCATTTTTTAATCTTTTAATCATTAAAAGATAATGAATTAATATCCATTCTACTAGTGCTGTTAAAACTAAATTGATTGTTATATTATTAATGTTCAAAATTCTTTGTACAAAAAACTCTAATGTTCCTGAAATTACAAACAGTATATACGATATTGAATTTGCAATAATAACTCCTATTAATATATTAAATAACTTTATTTCAGTTATAAACTTTAATAATATTGCTTGTATTAAACATACTATAATTACTGACATTATTATATCTAAAATTGTTCTAAAATACATATACAATAATGCTAAAGCAAAAATTGAAACCATTATTTCTATTTTTTTTACTAATTTAAATTTAGTATAATTAGTAATTTTAATAAAAATCATTATAGCAAACATATTTATAAATATACACTTTATAATTACGTCTATATTATTTCTAATCATATAACAACCTCCTCATATTAGCATTTAAAATTATTATATACAAAATATATAAAGCAATCAATATGATTTTCTATTAATCATTTTGATTGCTTTATTCTTGATTCCTATAAACTAATTATACTTCTAATCCACTCCCAAAAGCTCATAATCTCACCTCCATTCTTTCTTTACAAAAAAATACCACGTATACATTGCTGTTTACGTGATATTCGGAGGTACATTGTTTCGACAAAAAATTACATTTTATGACAAAAAATAAGATTTGAGTATACAATAACTCAAATCTCATTTTTTTGTTTTATAAAAGAAGTTTTTGCTGTGTAAGAAATCTTACAAGCTCTTTTTAATTTTATCTGAATAATAATAAATAAATTCTGTAGGAGTAGGCACACCAGTTTCATAATTTATTCTGGCAGTATACAGAGCGCTCAAATCCTCAATTGAAGATATTCTCCATGCATGCAATATTGCATTTTGCATAGCTCTACTAATTGTACTATTAGACCTTTTATATTTTCCAACTAAATATTGTATTACAGTCATTTTCTCATCATTACCATCATTTTGAATTATAAAATAAATAGCATCATATAAATATTTTCTACCTTTTAAATGAGTACCAACACCAATTAAATCAAGCTCTTTATTAATCAAATCAGATAATCTATCACGCTCATTTTTTTCACTATCTAACTTAAAATCGATCATTTTATTAGGCTTTTCATATGCATTTAATAACAATAATGTATTAAGCACATTTTCACGCGAATAGGAAACCTGATTTTTATAAAAAATAAAATCAATCTTATTTTTATGAAGAAAATTATACACAGAATCGGAATAAATATTAGTAGTTACAACAATTTTAGGGTATTTTTCTAATTTTTGCTTTTTTATGTTTTCAATAAAATCAAAACCACTACCTTCTCCATTATTCAATTCTAAATCTAAAATAATACCATCTGGTTTATAATTATTAACATATTTTATTGCCTCAATTGACGAATTAGTAATTGCCACTAATTTAATATTATCCTTACCTTCAATAAGCTCTTTATACATAGCGCATTCTGTTTTATCATCTTCTATTAATAGAACTTTCATTGCCATATCAAATTCTCCTTTTTTATTTTTCACTTTTTGTCACTTTTTGTAATATTTTTTCACTATTGTGGATTATTTTTTATCATAACATATTTTTTCTAATTATTTAAAATACTAATAATTAAAGTTTTATCAAGGAGTATAATAATGAAAGCAGAAATTGGAAAAAGAATAAAAAATATTAGAGAAAATATGAACATGACTAAAGAGGGGTTTGCCAAATTACTTGGTATATCTGGACAATATTTAGGAATGGTTGAACGAGGAAAAAGTTATCTTTCAATAGAAAAATTAAAAATTTTATGTGATATAACAAATCTATCAGCAGACTATATTTTGTTTGGAAAAGATGACAATATAAAAAATGATACCAAAGAAATTTTATCTGAATTTTCTGATAAACAATTAGAAATTGGATGTGATTTATTAAAGAAATTAGCTTTGTTTATAAAAAATACATAACAAATATTGTTACAGTTTAGTAAACATATATAGTAGTGTAAAAGGAATTATATTATAAAAAATGCAGTGACTTAGCTCGTTTGGGAGCCATAGAACCTCATTGCCAGCCAATATTTTAAAGCACATACTTATTCATATATTAAAACTTTAGCCTGCCGACCAGTAAGGAACGGAATTTTTTATAATATAATTCCTTTGGAACGCTTATTTTTTGTACGAAACTGTAACCAAATACCGAAAATATTATTTTGTTTTGAAAGTAATATATTGACTTCATAAAGCTTTGTTGTTAAAATACTTTATAGAAAATTACAATTTAGAAAAAGGAGTTAATATATATGCAAAATACAACTGATAAAGACAATAAGGCATATTTGAAAAAACTAAATAAAATTAAAGATTCAGAGGAATATAAACAAAACGAAATGCAAATTAATTGTATAAAAAAAGTTTTAATAGAGCATTCAGATGTTCCAGCAAAATTATTAGACTGGTTAATTGAATCTGTAGAAAAAAACACAATGCTTATTGCGAAGATACAAAAATAAAACAATAAAAATTGAAAGTGCTTATTACGCAGTGCTTTTGGTACAAAAATAACAAGGCAATGCAAACTTAAATATGTCAACATATCCTTGTTATTTTTTATTTAACCTAGTTTTCTATTCTTTTTATTTTCCCAACTTTGCTCTTATATATTCATAAATCAAAATTCCTGCAGCCACAGAAGCATTTAAGCTCTCCGTCTTTCCAAGCATCGGAATTTTAACTTTATTATCTGCAATTTCTTGAACATCTTTAGAAACCCCATTTGCTTCATTTCCTATTACAATTACTTTTTTCATGTAATTTATATCGTATATACTATCATTTGTATCTAATGATGTAGCTACAACTTTAAATCCGTGCTCTTTCATTTCAATTAAATCATGAATTAAATCTTCAGATTTTATAACATTTACTCTAAATATAGCCCCCATTGTTGACCTTACTACTTTAGAATTAAATACATCTGCTGTATCTTTTGAAATTACTATTTGTTTTAAATTAGCGCTATCAACTGTTCTTAAAATTGTGCCTAAATTTCCTGGATCTTGAATTCCATCTAATACAATTATTACATCTTCATTATAATTTATTTTTTGTGATTTTTCTGGTCTTTTTATTACAGCTAATATTCCTTGTGGGTTTGAAACATCTGTTATTAAATTGAATACTTTACTATTTACGTATACGCAATTATTTTTAGCTATTTCGTATGTTAATTTTTTATCTATACAATCTTCTTTCATACAATCTTCGCAGATAACGATATGTTCAATCTCTGCTTTTTCTTGAATTGCTTCTTCTATTAATTTAGTGCCTTCTATAATATATTTATTATATGCATCTCTATATTTTTTATCTTTAAGCTTTTTAATATTTTTTATTAATTCATTATCTTTACTTGTTATTACTTGCATGTTTTTCCTCCACTTATGTTTTTAGGGTGTCCCTTTTTCCCAAATCTGGGAAAAGAGAACCGTCCCCTTTTCCCGCAATCCCGCAATCTTTCAAAAATTGTTTTATTGCTTCTATTTTTTTCTTGTCATTAGATTCTTTAATTTTTAATGTAATATATGGATCTTTTGCTTGAGAAAATAGTATTGTATTTTTATATTTTTGTACTAAATTAGATATATCTGCTTCAAACTTTTTGGCATTGAAGTAGAATACAAAGTTTTCTCCTTTTTGTACAATTTTTATTGCATTTGCTTTTTTTGCAAGACCTTTTATTCTTGCAATTTCGATTAAATTTTCTAATTCCTCTGGCATTACTCCATATCTATCTATTATCTCATCTATTACATCTTGAATATCCGCTTCTGTATTACATAATGCTATATCTTGATAAATTTCTATTTTTTGGCTTGAGTCACTAATATATTCATCTGGTATATAACTTGAAATATTTATATCAATTTGAATATCAATATCTTCTTCAACTTCGAATCCTTGCATTTCTTTTACAACTTCATCTAGTAATTTACAATACATATCATAACCTACTTGTTCCATATGTCCATGTTGTATTTCACCTAATAAACTTCCTGCTCCTCTTATTTCTAAGTCTCTCATTGCTATTTTGAATCCAGATCCAAATTCAGTAAATTCTTTTATAGATTTTAATCTTTTATCTGCTACTTCTGATAATATTTTGTCTCTTTTATACATTATATATGCATATGCTTGTTTATTACTTCTGCCTACTCTTCCTCTTATTTGGTATAATTGAGCAAGACCTAGCCTTTCGGCGTTTTCTACTATTATTGTGTTAGCATTTGGTATATCTATTCCAGATTCTAGTATTGTTGTACATACTAAAACATTGGTCTTTTTGTTAACAAAATCAAACATTATTTCTTCTATTTCTTTACCAGTCATTTTTCCATGAGCATATACTACTTTTGCTTCATCTACTAAAGTTGATATTTCTATTGCTTTTCTTTCAATTCCTTCTACATTATTATATAAATAATATACTTGACCACCTCTTTCCAGCTCTTTTGTTATTGCTTCTTTTATAATTTCTGAATCATATTCCATAACATAAGTTTGAACTGGCTTTCTGTTTTGTGGTGGCTCATATATTACAGACATATCTCTTACTCCAACAATAGACATGTGAAGTGTTCTTGGTATTGGTGTTGCGGTCATTGTTAATACATCAACAGTATTTTTTAATTGTTTGATTTTTTCTTTAGCTTTAACACCAAATCTGTGCTCTTCATCTATTATTAATAAACCTAAATCTTTAAATTCAACATCTTTACTTAAAACTCTGTGTGTTCCTATTACAATATCAATTTCACCTAGTTTTAATTTTTTTATTATTTCTTCTTGTTGTTTTTTTGTTTTAAATCGGTTTAATACTTCAACTCTTATTGGGTATTCGCTCATACGTTCTTTAAATGTTTTGTATTGTTGATCTGCTAAAACTGTTGTTGGTACTAAATATACAACTTGTTTTTGGTCCATTACACATTTAAATGCAGCCCTTATTGCAATTTCTGTTTTTCCATATCCAACATCTCCGCAAAGCAATCTATCCATTGGTTTGGAATTTTCCATATCTTTTTTTACTTCTTCTATACATCTTAATTGGTCATCTGTTTCTACATACTGAAAACTATTTTCAAATTGCTTTTGCCATTCATTATCTTTTGAAAAAGCATGGCCTTTTGCATTTTGCCTTCTAGCATATAGCTCTATTAATTCTCTTGCAACTGCTCTTAAATTACTTTTAACTTTATTTTTTATTTTTGACCAATCATTTCCACCTAATTTATAAATCTTAGGAGATTCTTCTCCTCCAACATATTTTCGTACTGTATCTAAAGAATTTGTTGGAACATATAAAATATCATCATCCTTATAACGTATTTTTATATAGTCTTTTGTTATTTCTCCTGTTTTTATGGTATTTACACCTATATATTGCCCAATTCCGTGAATTTTATGAACTACATAATCTCCTATTTTTAAATCTGCAATTACTACTTTTTCACTTTGTTTGAATACATTGTTTGCTTTTCTTTTTTTAGTTTTTGTTGTGAAAAACTCGTCACTACTTATTACTAATAATTTTGTGTCTGCACATTCAAAACCTGAAGATAACGCACCTGTTGTTACTACTATTTCTCCAAAATTTACTTTATTTAAATCTCTTACATAACGATGTGGAATATCGTTATCTGTTAATAATAAAGAAATTTTTCTTGCATTTTCTTCATTTCCACCTAATATAACAACTTTTCGTTTTAAATCAATTGATTCTTTTAACTGATTTAATAAAATATCTGTTTCTGCACGATAATAATTTACATCTCTGTATTTAAAATAATAGATATTATTTCCAAATGCTATATCTGTTTTTTCTATATTGATGTAATTTAGTTTATCTAAATCATATGAATATTCACTTATAGCTTCTATTGAATCTGGAACTATTCTTCCTTTTTCTGTGATGCTTCTTATAAGATTATTATTATCTATTTTTATGTTATCTATTCGTTGCTTAATTTTTGTTTCTTCATCAAAAATCAATACATATTTATCTTTTACATAATCTAAAAAATTTGATGATTTTTCATAAAATAAATCAAAATATTTATCTACTTTGCTTAAATAATTTCCAGAGCTTATTAGTTCTTTATCTTCTTCGGAACATTTTAAATATTCATTTAATTTTCGTTTGATTTCTTTTAAACTTTTTTCTAATATGAATTCGTGAGATGGATATATTTCTATACTTTCACTCATTTCTGTTGACCTTTGTGATAATATATCAAATTTTCTTATTGAATCTATTTCGTCTCCCCAAAACTCTAATCTTACTCCGTATTTATTATTTAGCGAAATATCTACAATTCCACCTCTTATGCTAAACTGTCCTCTTCCTTCTACCATATCTGCTCTTTCGTATCCTAGATTTATAAGGTATTGCTTTAAATCTTCTAATCTGCATTCATTTCCTACTTTTAGTTTTAATATGTTTTTATATAGAATTTCCTTTGCAACCATTTTTTGCATAACCGCTTCAATTGTTGTTATTACTATATTAGCTTTATTTCTATATATTTTGTTTAATACTTCTATTCTTTCATATGGTAAATCTTTGCTTTCTACAATATAATCATATGTTGCAATTTCTCTTTTTGGAAATACTTCTATATTTTCGCAAAAATATTTTAGGTCTCTTGCTATTCTTTTTGCTTGTAATTCGTTATATGTAATTATGCAAATATTTTGTTTTGTTAAATCCTTTATTGCTGAAATAAATTGTACTTCTCCCACGTCAGATAAGCCCGATACGGTTATCGGGCCTTGTTTATTTTTTATATTTGTTATTAATTCTAAAAATTTTTGATTTTCTACTAAGTCTTTACAAAGTTCATTCATTGTTATTAAAACTCCCTTATATCTGTGATGTAAATCCTATTTATAATCAGCAATATGAAAAAAATTTATATAAATCATTTTCATACTGCTTACAAAATTATTCACTTACTGATGCTACATTGCTCTTTTTATTTCTTCAAGAGCTCTTGCAATTTGGTCTGGACATGATGTGCTTTTAAATCCACATTTTATTCCTTTTAATTTTGATATTACATCATCTATATTCATTCCAATTAATAGTTTTGATATTCCTTTTAAATTTCCATCACAACCATTAATTACTTTTATATCTTTTATTATATTATGCTCTACATTTATGATTATTTCTGATGAACATACTCCTTGAGGTTTATATCTGTATTCCATATTTATTCCTCCTAACCCTTTGTTTATTTTTTCGTTTTGATATACATAATAATACCAAAAAAATGTTCTGTAGTCAAGATGGTGGTTACATTGTTAATATATTTTTATCACATTTTTTACATTGTTTTCGACTTTAAAATCACATTTTTTACATTTTATGTTCAACCCCTAAAATATTAATTAGTTTAAAACTAATTAATAATATATAACAGTAATAATACCTTAAACTCATAATAAAATTAAAATAATATAATGTCAATTTATTCATACTAGCATCATATCTCAAAAATAAGAAAGGATTTTTTATGAAAATTTTTGTATTAGTTAAACGAAATATTTTAACTGTAATTTTTGGACTTTTTATGGTATTTCTTATTGCATTTTCAAAAAATAATCTGTCTGCAGCAAAAGATGGATTAACATTATGGGCTACATGTGTTGTGCCTTCTTTGTTTCCATTTTTCATTGCTACGGAATTGTTAAACTATACTAATATTACTAGTATTTTTGGAAAATTGCTTAGTAAAATAATGAAACCTGTATTTAATATTCCCGGTGAAGGTGGATATGCATTTGTAATGGGAATAATTAGCGGATATCCTGTTGGTGCTAAAATTGTGGCCAATTTTTATTCTAATGGAATTTGTACAAAAAATGAAGCAGAAAGAATGCTTGCTTTTACAAATAACTCTGGCCCCTTATTTGTTATTGGCACTGTTGGTATTCTTTTATTTGGAAACTCTACTATTGGAATATTACTCTTTATTACACATATTTTATCAAGTATTACCGTTGGATTTATATTAGGAATTTGCTCTAGATTTTATAAAACATCATCAAAAAAATTGCCTTACAACAATAGTAAACAAGAAAAAGTATCTTCATCACTTTCTAATTTGGGAGATATATTAGGTAATAGCATTCATAGTGCAATTTCCACAGTTTTGTTAATTGGTGGATTTGTTGTACTTTTTTCTGTAATTTTATCTATCTTAAATAGATTAAATATAATATCTATTTTTAGTAATATACTAAGTTATTTTTCTATTCCCTATGATTTTAGTAGAGCTTTAATAAGTGGAATTATTGAACTAACTAATGGTGTAAATATTGCAAGTAGCATACATGCAAAGGCTATTTCTACTAATATAATTTTATGTGCATTTTTATTAGGTTTTGGTGGTTTTTCAGTTCTGTTGCAAGTTTTAAGTATTATTTCTAAATTCGGGTTATCTATAAAAACATATTTTTTAGGTAAATTATTACAAGGGCTTTTTGCAGCATTTTATACTTTACTATTTATTAATAAATTTTCTATATTTAATATGGATATCCCTGTTAATTTAAATGGAGCAAATAATATCCCTATATTTAATATATTAATTATTGTGTTTATGCTTATTTTTGGCATCACCCTTGTTTTTGTTAATCAAAGAAAAATTGCTAATCATAATTTTTAAAGTATTTAATATAATTTAATAAAATATTTTAGGAGGTAATTTTATGGATTTTAACAATTATAATGGTTATTCGCCATATACGCCTTATGACGGAAATGTTATGGAACCAAATATGAATGAGCAAAATCTTTTTAATCCTGCTGTTCAATATGAGCAAGCATATATGTATTATAGGTATTTGTCTCAGCAAATGGATTATAAGATAAAATGTAAGGAATATGAAAATTTGTATAGAAATGAAAAAAACTCTAAGTAATTTGAAAAGGTAATTTGTTGATATAATTTTAAATATATTTTACTAATAATTCAGAGAATAAAAAGTTTAGTATTTTTAAATAAGCCGTTTGAAGGAAATATACATAAAAAATTATTTATATCTTCTTCGAACGGCTCTATAATAGAATGTTTATTAGCGCATATCTATTTACCATAAAAATACCTTATAACATCATTCATAATATTTTCTTCCAATTTATGTACTTGATCATTATCTCTAATTAGAATATTTATTTCATCATTCGAAAAATTTTCTATAAGATATCTTACTAATAAATACGATATATCATAACCATTATATTCATCATTTACAAATTTTGAACCATGTTCAAATTCTGTTATTCTAATTTTATTCAATGTTGGTTTTATATCTATTAAAAAATCTGTAAATCTATCATTATTTTTTAAATATGCTCTTTCCTTAGAAATATTAATTGCAATTCCTTCATCTAACCAAAGTACTCTATACTTAGGAGAAATATATTCATTATATATTATATGAATATATTCATGTATAACATTTCTTAACTTTAACGTATACCTATATTCATTACTTTCTATTTTTTCATCAAATAATATATGTATTTTTCCATCACAAACGTTTGCTTTACAATAAACAGGTATGTTTTCAATATTACTATAATAACAACTTATACTATCTATAAACTTTTCTTTAGAATTAAACAATAGAATTTCTACTTTCCTAATATTTTCTAGTTTAAAAAAATCTAAAATTTGTTTATTTTCAGAATTAATTTCCATAAATAAATCTCTAGCAAACTTTTCCATTTCAACATCATATATTAACTTAAAATTATCGTTTTCTTTAATCATTTTTTCCTCCATATCTATAAAATATAGAAAACGGGAAAAGAAACTATACATAGCTTCTTTTCCCATCTCTGTCAACTACAGCTAGAAAATTTAGTTGCAGTTTGTGCAGTTACCGCTAACGCAGTTGCAATCCAGATCAGCAAAATTATTGGTATAATAAGATACACCATCTGCAATCGGAGCAACATCTTCGGTACCTCTGTAGAGATTCATTACTGTTTCCAGCATAATGCATTTCCGTCCTTTCTCAAATATTTGTGTGACTAATATAGTCATTTGGATTAATGTAGAGCCATCTGGTAAAACACCCGCCACCACATATGTTCCAAATTTCACAGCTTTTGCAAACCTTTGAAGGATAACACTGTGCTTTCTGTCTGAACTTTTTTACATTATTACTGCACCACAGTGCACTAATAGTATCTTTGTTCGGATCAAAAGCCTTGTTATCAAAAGGGAATCCAGCAAAATGATTGCATGGTAATACTTTGAAATCTGTATCAAAAATTATTCCGGCACCTTTTTGAATATGGCAACATGTTAAAATCTTTTTTTCGTTAATAAGATTATCTAAAATATCCCTATCTATCAAGCATAAGGGGAATGAAACCTCAAGTACATAGTTAAACTTAACATCCTTAAGTCTTTTGTAAATATAATTTACAAACTGTCCCATTTTCTTTATATCCATAATCTCAGAAGACTTTTGCAATTCTATAACTGGCTTTACAAACTGAAAAATAACATCTTCAATCTTATTATTTTCGATCAAATTTATAACCTTCTCGAATTCATCTTTATTATCATCTACAATCACATAAGAAATTACAGGTTTGAATCCAATCGAGCAAAGATTTTGATAACCTTTAAGCATTTCGCTTAAACCATTTTTTTTAGTATACTTCACATAATCTTCTTCACTTGATGCCTTTAAGGATATATTAATACTCGAAATCCCTGCTTCAACAGTATTCTTTGCGAACTGTAAATCAGCAAATTTTCTGCCATTAGTTGCCACCGATGCACATATTCCTTTATTTCGTATATATTTTATGATATCTACGAAATGGTTATATATGGTTGGTTCTCCACCGATAAGAACAATTTTTGAAATTCCTTCTTTTGCCAAATAATCAATCATTTGTTTTGCTTTTTCGAAATCCATATTGGAATTTCTCATTTTTTCGTTCTGTGCATAACACCATTCGCAATTGTTATTGCAAGACCGATTAGTCGTAAGCCATGCCGACTTAACATTTGACGTTGCATTTTGCATATAATGTTCATCTCCTAAAATATTTATTAGTTTAAAACTAATTTACACAAATATAACACGTTTTTATGTTTTTGTCAACATTTTATGTGTTTTTTTAACGATTTTCCCCCTTGTCTTGCACAATGATTTAAACATTTGTGTTTTAGCCTTTATTTTTCATTGCTGTCGCAACTCTTTTTTAATACACTTATATCAAGAGATAAGATGAAAATATTGAACTATTAAAGTTAGTTTGTTGTCAAAATGTTGTATGACTTTCCTATTATACGAAAAAAAATCGAAGTGACGACTACAGGAGTCATAATTCACTTCGATTACAAGGAGTATTTACCTAAAAATTGGTAGCGAGAAATGGATTCGAACCATCGACCTGCCGGGTATGAACCGGATGCTCTAGCCAACTGAGCTATCTCGCCATCAGTGATTTATATTATACTTGCTTTTTTCTGTTTTGTCAATAAAAAAACGAAATAATTTTTTAAAATTATTTCGTTTTTATTTTTATTAATCATCTCTATCACGATTTGATGTTCCTGTAGAACTTCTTGAATTTATTTTATTTTTACTTCTTTGATTACCTGTTTTATCTTGTTGTTCTTGTTGTTTAACAACTTTATAATTTATAGTTCCCGTTTTTTCTTGTATTGATTTTAAATTTTCTATAAATTTATTAGTATCTTCATTATTTACATCTTCTATTTCATCGTTTTCAGGCTCTGTTAACTGTTTAAATATAGTTTTTATACGTTCAAATAGTTTTCCTTCCTTTTTATTCATTAGCTAACTTAGCACCTCCATCTTCATAATTAGCAAACTTATATATATATTAACATAAAATAAAAGAAAAATCAAGCCTTCGCCTCGATTTTTCTTTTATTTTAATTCATATAATCTTTTAATTTCTTACTTCTACTTGGATGTCTTAATTTTCTTAAAGCTTTAGCTTCAATTTGTCTTATTCTTTCACGAGTTACTTTAAATTCTTTTCCAACTTCCTCTAAAGTACGTGCTTTTCCATCTTCTAGACCAAACCTTAATTTTAGTACTTTAGCTTCTCTTGGTGTTAATGTTCCCATAACTTCTTCTAATTGCTCTCTTAATAATGTATATGCAACTGAATCTTGTGGTGCTGGTGAATCATCATCTTGAATAAAATCTCCTAAATGACTATCATCTTCTTCTCCTATTGGAGTTTCTAGTGATACTGGGTCTTGAGCTATTTTTTGAATTTCTACAACTTTTTCTACTGAAATTTCCATTTCTTTTGCTATTTCTTCTGGGGTAGGCTCTCTTCCTAATTGTTGTAGTAAGTGTCTAGATGTACGAATTAATTTATTGATTGTTTCTACCATATGAACTGGTATTCTTATAGTTCTTGCTTGATCTGCTATAGCTCTTGTAATAGCTTGTCTTATCCACCATGTTGCATATGTGCTAAATTTATATCCTTTAGTATAGTCAAATTTTTCTACTGCTTTTATTAATCCCATGTTTCCTTCTTGAATTAAATCTAAAAATAACATTCCTCTTCCTACATATTTTTTAGCTATACTTACAACCAATCTTAAATTTGACTCTGATAGTTTTCTTTTTGATTCTTCATCTCCTACAAGTACACCTTTTGCAAGTTCTATTTCTTGATCATATGTTAATAATGGTATTTTTCCAATTTCTCTTAGATACATTCTAACTGGATCATCAACACTTACACCTTCAATGTTGTTAACATCTATTTCTTCTAATTTTATTTCTTCTACTTCTTCTAAGTCTTCTAAATTTGGCCCTTCATCATCGGTTTCTTCTTTGTCTATATTTATCCCCATTTTTTCAAATTTTTCAAATATTTCTTCTATTTGCTCTGGAGTTACATCTCCTAGCTCTGCTGCTAATTCTCCGTATGTCATACTTCCTTGTTTTTTTGCTTTTTCTAATATTTTATTTATTTTATTTTGACTTTCTTCAGAAACTTTTGATTTTCCAGATTTTTTGTTTTCATTCTTTGTTTCTTCATTATTTTGATTTTTATTATTTACAGATTTTTCATCACTAATTATTTTTATTAATATAACTTGAGCTTTTTCGTCTATGCTCCATGCTATATTTTTTAATATTGTTTCTTTATTTATATTTACTTTTTTACCATCTTCAGTAACAGTTATTTTTGTCTTTTTTAGATCTATTTTTGATTGCTCACTTTTGTTGTCTGTAAAAACATTTAAATTAATTATTTTTCCATCACAATCAATTTTATATGATTTTTTTTCATTTACATCTTCAAATTTTTCTTTTAATAAAAATTTTCCATTTTTATCTTTAGAAATTTCTTCTTCATTTATTTTACAAATATATTTATTGTCTTTTATATTTTTTCCAGTTTTATCTATAAGTTCTACTTCAATACTATAATTTTTCATTTAGACTAATACCTCCTACTTCATTCTAGCTAATTTTATTATTAATTCATTTAATTCTCTTTCTAAATTAGCTACTTCATCTTGTGTTAATTTGTCTGTATCTTCAAGTTTTTTTATGATTTCGTTTCTTTTGGTAATTAATTTGTCTTTTTCATAATTGCAAATTACATCATCAATACATTTTGTTACTTCTGTTATTTCAAAATCAGTTGCCATAATTCCACTTAAATGATTTACTATTTCTTCATCATTAAATATGTCTAAAATATTTACTATATTACTATTTCCTTTTTCCAATTCTTCATACAATTTTTGCAGAATTTCTTTGTTTTTTTGCGTTTTTATGTCATCTACGCCTATATTTTCTTTTATTTTTTTGTATGATTCTTCTGGATAATTTATAAGTAAATATATTACAAGATTTTCTCTTTTTAAAACTGGCTCACTAATTTTTTCTTGCTTATCATCGATTTTTGGTTTTACAAATGTATTCTTTTTTTCTAACATTTTATTGCTATTATTTTTAGCATATAAAATTTTATTTATCTCTGCATAGATTGCCTCTTTTGAAATTTTATAGTCTAATGCTATTTTATCTATGTAAACCTCTTTTTCTATACTGTTGTTTACTTTTGCAAGCTCTTTTGCTATTTCTGTTAAAAATTTTATTTTATCATTTGCAACATCTAAATTTAAATCTTTTTTTAGATTTTTAATTTTAAATTCTACTAATGATATTGCATTATCCATATATTTTTTAAATCGCTCTGGACCATACTTTACTATAAATTCGTCTGGGTCTTTTGCTCCTTCTATTTGAAGAATTCTAACATCACATCCTAAATTTTGTAGTATTTCTAATCCTCTTATTGTGGCAGTTTGTCCTGCACCATCTGCATCATATCCAACAATTACTTGTTCACTTGATTTTCTAAGTAATCTTCCTTGTGCTTCTGTCATTGCTGTTCCTAGTGATGCAACTACATTTGTAATACCTCTTTGATGAAGCGATATTGTATCCATATATCCTTCTACAATTAGCATCTTTTTTTGAGGTACTTTTTTTGCTGCATATAAACCAAATAAATGTCTTCCTTTACTATAAACTATATTTTCTGGTGAATTTATATATTTTGGTTTAGAATCATCTAGCACTCGTCCTCCAAAAGCAATTATTTTTCCTCTTTCATCTTGAATTGGAAACATCAATCTTTTTCTGAACCTATCTATAAATTCTCCATTTTGATTTTTGTTTACTAAACTTGAAGCTAATATTTCTTCTTCTTTAAATCCTTCTTGTTTTAATAATTTATACAGTTCATTAAACGTTCCAGAATATCCGATTAAAAATGTTTTTAATGTATTATTATCTAATTTTCTTTTTTTTACGTATTCTTGTGCTGGTTTTGATGTGGGATTATACAAATTTTTGTGATAAAACATTGCCGCAATTTTGTTTATTTCATATACTTTTGATCTCATATAATATAATCTATCTTCTTCTTCAGAAGAGCTTGTTACTGGTAGTGATACATTTGCTCTATTTGCTAGTATTTCTACAGATTCTCTAAATCCTATATTTTCTATTTTACTTATAAAATGAAAAACATTTCCTCCTACTCCACAACCAAAACAGTGAAAAATTTGTTTATCTGGTGATACTGCAAAAGATGGTGATTTTTCATTATGAAATGGGCATAATCCAAAAAAGCTTCTTCCGCTTCTTTTTAATGCTACATATCCAGAAATTACATCTACTATATCGTTTCTATTTCTAATTTCTTCTATGAGTTCATCACTATATCGTACCATTTAAAACTACCTTTCCTTCATTGTTATATTATATAATTCGACACAAATAATGGAAATCCTTCTAGTATTTACATAATTTGTGAACTTTAGTCAATTAATAGGAAAGCTATTTTGCTTTCCTATACATCAATTATGGGCAGACTTTCTTTTTTATATAAAATCTACCCACTTTTTCTATTGTTGCGATGTTCCTGTTCCTTCTGCATTGAATGGTATGAATTTATTTACTATATTTCTTGTATTAATTTCGTTTTCTATACCTTCATTTGCTCTGTTTTCTTTGTATGATACATCAATTTTGTTTTCTACTAATTTTTCTATTTCTGCATTTGATGCATTTTCTACTAATACTAGCTCACTTACTAATATTTGTTTTGCATTGTTTAGCATTTTCTTTTCTCCAGTAGATAAACCTTTTTCTTTTTGTTTAAAGCTCAAATTTCTGACAACATCTGCTATCTCATATATGTCTCCGCTCTTCATTTTATCCATATTATCTCTATATCTTTTGTTCCAATTATCAGACATCTCTGTTTCATCTGTTTCTAATACGCAAAATACTTTTTCTACTTCGTCCTGAGAAATTATATTTCTTAGACCTTGTTTTGATGCTTGATTACTTGGTACCATTACCTTTACTCCTCCAGGCATCGAAATATTTATATATTCCACTTCTTCATCTAAAATATTTTTCTTATCTATTGAATCAATTGTCCCAGCTCCGTGCATAGGATATACGACTTTGTCTCCTACATTGAACATGTAAGGTCAACTCCTTCCTTTAAGCTAAATTTTATTGAAGTTAATAAAGGTATCGTTCTTTTTCAACTACATTTATTATTATACTACAAAAGATGGCAAAAGTCAAAATATTTTTGTTTCGGGGACGGAGAATTGGGGACGGAGATTGCGGTAAAACCGCAATCTCCGTCCCCGATTCTCCGTCCCCGAAGTTTCCGAATTATTTATTTGTTGAGCCAAAGCCTCCAACCCTTTCACCTTGTGCACTATCGTTATCTACTATTCCATATTTTTGAAATATGGCTTGTCCTATTATATCACCTTTTTTTATTTGAATATCTTCTGCAAAAAAATTATAAAAAGCATACATTATTGCTCCATCATTGTCTGGATTTTCATAATAATCTGCATCTACTATTCCAACACTATTTGCTAAAATTAATCCTTTTTTTCCTGGATTAGAACTTCTGTTACATAACATTAAATATTCATCATCTTGCATATATGCCTTTATTCCTGTTTTAACTAATACAGGTTTTTGCCCTGGTTTAAAAGCTGGTATTACGCAATCTTCTGCTGCTTCTACATCATATCCTGCTGAATATTTTGTTTTTCTTTCTGGTAAATTAATTCCTTTATCTTCAAAACCTTTTGCCACTTCAAATCCTCTTATTTTTTCCATTTTACTTCCTCCTAATTTTATTTTATATTCCACATTATATTATCTGATTATATTTTTTTCAACATATTTTCAACTTTTTTTATTTTGTACATATTTTATATTAGGGGGATTTTATGAAAACATTAAATAATGTAAAATTACATGATACAGTAATTATAGATTCCTTAAATTGTACAGGTAAGTTACACCGTAGATTTTTAGATTTAGGAATAATTCCTGGTACTAAAATTACTCCTATTTTTTCAAGTATTTTTAACGACCCTGTTGCTTATGAAATTCGAGGTTCTGTAATTGCTATTAGAAATGAGGATTCTAAAAAAATTTCTATTTTATAAATGTTTACTATGCACACCGTGCAAAAGGAAGGGCTTTATTTAGCCCTTCCTTTTTATCATGGATTTTTTACTCTTATGCAATTTTCTATATTCGAAATTGCTTTAATAATTTTAAAAGATGATCTTTTTTTGCACATTGTTTCTAAGGTAACAATATCTCCAACATTTAATTCTGTTTTTGTTTTTATTAATTTGTTGTTAAGATATACTTTCCCTTTGGAATAATTAGGATAAATAAACAACTTTGATTGTTCAAATGAAGCATATTTTAATGTACAAAATTTTGAAAAATAACTGTTTTTAACTTTTGGTGCTTTCCAATACTGCACATCTACTCCATAAAATCTTGCTCTGAGTGTAAATTCAGAATCTGATGTTATTAGTGAAAAGCCATATTTAATGCAAAAGTCTAACAAAGTTTTATCATTGTCTGCTGAGGATAAATTATCATAATCTACTAGTATCCAATCATTATTTGAATTTTTGGCGATTTCGTTGAAAATAAAATTTACATTTTTTTCATCTTGTCCACCTTTAAATCGTAATGGTCTTAATTCATGGAACGTAAGTTTTGTTATAATTTTATTTCCTGAAATAGACATAATTTTGTTAGAAAAATCTTCTGCAGATGTTGTGGATGCATCAATTACATATGAAGGCTTTTCAATCAGCATATTATCAACCGATACTGGCAAAGAATTCCGAATATTTTCCATCACTGTATAATACATCTCCTATCTTATAGTTTCTTTATTCGTATTCAACTCCAAGGTACTTAACATTATTCTTTTCATCGATTCTTTGAACTGAATAAGATAAAATTTTATTTTTTCCGCCTTTTATTCTGCTCTCAATAATAATTTTATCTCTGAGTTTAATTTGTGTTTTACCTTGAATTAATTTACAATTTACCCATATTTTCATATTTTCTTGTGGATAAATATATAAACCTGTTGACTTTAACTTGCAATATTTTAAACTTTGTAACTCGGTGCTTTTATTTATGCAATTTTCGTTTTCGTCACTCTTAAATTCAATCGGTTGCCAGAAAACAACTTTTACACCTTTAAAACGTGCATCTATTGTAGTTTCTGCATTTGATGTTACAAGTAAAATATTGTTCTTTTTACAATATTCTATCAGCTCTGTATTATTATTGCATGAGTTAAAGTTATAATTGAGTAATTCCCAATCTTTATCCTTATTTTCAGCTACAATTCTAAAGAGCTGTCTTACATTTGCAGATTGTAATGTATCTTTTTTACGTAATGGCCGAAATTCTTCAAATACATCTAGCGTCAAAATTTTTTTACCAGAAAATTTGATTTTTGATGAAAAATCTTCTGCATTTATAATTGAAGCATCAATTAAATATACATTAGCTTTATCATCGTTTTTTTGCAAAGTTTCGGATTCACTTTTCTTTACAGTTTCGTTTTCTTGCAAAGTTTCAGACTCACTTTTCTTTACAGTTTCGTTTTCTTGCAAAGTTTCAGACTCGCTTTTCTTTGCAGATTCGTTTCCTTGCAAAGTTTCAGATTCGTTTTCAGCACTTGTAACCTCCTTGTTCTTAGCTTTTGATATCGTTTCTTTGTTTTTTGATTCCTCCTGTTTTTGCATCATAGATTTCATGGCTTTATTTTGTTTCAATTGCTCTGCAAGCATCTCCCGATCAGAGCCAGTATTTGCAATAGTTGTGTTTATTTGATCTCGTGTGAGCTTTGTATGTTCACATACCTCCTTCCAAGTAGTCGCATGCAAATTATTAATTGCATGTTTAATTTTTTTAATGTCTTCGATTATTGTTTTTTCAGATCTCTTTATCATAAAAATCCTCCTAATTTAGATGCGAATATTAAAATATCTTTAATATTCTTAATTATAAGTTTACATATAATAGTGTAGCATATTTTACATAAAAAGTAAATACTGGGTATAACATTTTCATTGTCATGATTGTATAACATTACAGTTCAGTAAGTCGTTAAATTTTCTATTGTAGAGGAGTTCAAAGGAATATAAATATAAAAAATTATTTAGTGTGAATGGTGACTGGAATAGCAATAGAACTTCTTAGGTATACAGGATATGGAGGAGCCCTTGTGTG
>JAGBDU010000099.1 GCA_017937285.1 Clostridia bacterium | reverse complement strand
ATTTAACAAAAATGAACCTTAATGCAGATGTAAATATAAGTAATAAAAATATTTTAATTTTTCACACTCATACTTGTGAAAGCTATACTCCAACAGAAGCAAATTCATATCAGGCAAGTGGAAACTTTAGAACCACAGATTTAAATTATAGTGTGGCAAGAGTAGGTGATGAGTTACAAAAATATTTAACTTCATATGGATATAATGTAATACATGACAAAACATACCATGATTATCCATCATATTCTGGATCGTATGGAAGATCTTTAAAAACAGTAAGTAATCTAATATCACAAAATAAAGATACGGATTTAATAATAGATTTACATAGAGATGCAATAGGAGATGATACATATGCTCCAAAAGTAAAAATAGGAGATGAATATGTAGCACAAATAATGTTTGTAATTGGAACAAATGGAAGTGGACTTAAACATGACAATTGGAAACAAAATTTAGAATTTGCAATGAAAGTGCAACAAAAAGCAAATGAGATGTATCCAGGTTTGTTTAAACCTATACTTTTAAGAAATGCCAGATATAATCAGCATTTAGGAAAAGCTGCCAATATAATAGAAATAGGTGCAACCGGAAATACTTTAGAAGAATGTGAAGCAAGCGCTAAATATTTGGCGAAAGTATTATCCGAAGTCACTTGATTCGGGGACGGAGAAATCGGGGACGGAGCAATCTATATTCAATTCATTAATTAAAAAATTTAACAATTCTCGATTTTTTTTATTAAGAGATAAATTATATGATTCGGGGACGGAGCAATCTATATTCAATTCATTAATTAAAAAATTTAACAATTCTTGATTTTTTTTATTAAGAGATAAATTATGGAAAGATTTAAAATTCTCATCTAAATTTTGGCTGTTGTTGTTATTTTCTAGTAATATTGATTTATAATCTTTTTTATCTAAATTTATTAAATCGAGAGTGGAATTATTTACAATTCCTGTAAAATTTAAATAGTCATTGTAACTGGAATATTTGTAATCACCTTCGTATGTTACTAAATTAGCTTTTATAGGATTACAGTGAACATATTTTAAACAATTAATTAAGTATTTTTGATTTAAAATGGGTTCACTTAAAAAACGGTTTCTAAAAACATATCCCACTCTAGTTTCTAATTTATTGTAAAACCTAGAATATGATATATTAATGCTCTTCATATAATTTGATAAATTACTTATATTTTCAGTGTAAATCACTGTATGAGTATGATTATCCATAACACAATAAGCAATAATATTGATTTTGTATTCCTCTTGCTTATCTAATAGTTTTTTTAGATACGTTTCTTTGTATAAATCCTTATAAAAAATTTTTTCTTTATTTATACCTTGTACGATAACATGGAAAAAAGTAGAATCTAATGAATTTCTTGGTATTCTAGACATAAAAGTTCCTTTCTTGAATAAAAATTTTATTTTTTGAAATAAATATGTAAATATAATAATACATTTTTGCAATAAATTCAAGAGGTTTCTATCACTTTTTATAAAAAGTGATAGAGATTTTTGTTTACAAAAATCTCCGTCCCCGAAAATCTCCGTCCCCGAAAATCTCCGTCCCCGAAAAATCTCCGTCCCCAAAAAAATCTTGAAAGCGTTTGATAAAAATGATATCATATAGTTGCAAAAGATAAAGGAGGAATAATAGTGGCAGATGTAAAATGGACAAAAGAGCAGCAAGATGCTATATATGACAGTGGCTCAAATATACTAGTTGCTGCAGCTGCAGGTAGTGGTAAAACAGCAGTTTTGGTTGAAAGAATTATAAATAAAGTTATAAATGAAAATGTTGATATAGATAAAATATTGGTAGTTACATTTACAAATGCAGCTGCCAGTGAAATGAGAGAGCGTATATTAGAGGCTATATACAAAAAAATGGAAGAATTTCCAGATAACAAAAATTTGCAAAGACAAGTTATTTTAATAAACAAAGCCAGCATTTGTACAATAGATTCATTCTGTTTAGACATAATTAGAAACAACTTTTTCGAAATAGATGCATCAGCAAATTTCAGAGTTGCAGATACCACTGAAATAGAGCTTTTAAAGCAAGAAGTAATTGATGATATCTTCGAAGAAAAATATTTAAATAATGATAAAGATTTTTTAAAACTAATAAATACATATACAACATACAGAGATGACGAGCCATTAAAAGAGCTACTTTTAAACATATACAGATACATCCAAAGCAGTCCATTTCCAGAAGAATGGCTAGAAGAAAAAGTAGAGATGTTTAATTTAAAAGATAAAATAAACCAAGATTTTTCAAAAACAATCTGGGGAAAAATTCTTTTACAAACATTAAAAGAAGAAATTTCTGATTATATAATAAATTTTAGAAAAATAGAAAAAGACTTAAATAAATACGAAGAATTACAAAAATTTAAACTAGTAATAAGTGAAGATATAATA
>JAGBDU010000098.1 GCA_017937285.1 Clostridia bacterium | reverse complement strand
CTTATTTCGTTCATTAAATCTTGCATATTTGTTCCCGCAACTTCTAGTAAGTAATCTAGTTCAGAATCTTGAATATTTACTTTGTACATTGAGCATATTTTTTTTAATCGATTTTTTATTTCAAATGGTTTTAATTCTTTTAATTCTATAATAATTGAATTTTTTTCTAGTGTTTTATACATATCCATTTTATGGACAGTTTCTTCTAAAAATACAATGGTTACTGATTCTTTAATAATGTCTAGATTTTCGCCGAACGTATTGCTTAAACTTTTCTTTCATTGGGGATTTACAGTCTTTTTTGAATAGTCCTGAATCTCTTATTATAATCAGCTTTTTCGGATATCCGAAAAGCTGGAGTTTCAATATCTGAAATTAATGTGTTAATGTTATTTTCGTCTAATAATATATAATTTATTCCTAAATTTAATTCACCAAATATTTTTTTTATTTTTTTTAGATATTCGTTAGCTAAATATTTTTCTTCTCCATATAAAACATATATTCCACCTATATCTCCGAGTGGCTATGTTTTTTTCTAAGTCTTTTATATTTGTAGACACTTTTTTTATCTCCCTTTATTTTTCTAGCATGATTTTAATTGCTTCTGAAACACTCCAAGCTTGTGAATAGCATCCTCCTGGTAGATATGGCTGTTTTGAATCGTATAATTCAGAAATTGTTCCAATTCCTGCTTCTTTCATCGCAGATGTAAAATTTGTTTTATAGTTCTTTATTACTTTTGAATATTCTTCTTCTAATTTTTTCTTTTCGTCTTTATCTTTTTCATTTTTTATTACTGCTTTGTATGCAGATATGTATAATCCTGAAAGCCATGGCCAAGTAATTCCTTGGTGATAACTCATATCTCTTTTAAATCCGTCACCTTCATATATTGCTATATATTTCTTATCTTTTTGTGATAATGTTGCTAGCCCATACTTTGTATATAATTCTTTGGTTACTGTTTTTAATATTTCTTTTGCTTTTCCGTTTGTCATTATTATTACTGGATATGTTGTTGAAAGTGCAAATAATTGGTTTGGTCTTATTTCATCACTTCCTAAAACATCATATAAGCATTTGTTTTTTTCGTTATAAAACTTTTTATTAAAGTTTGTTTTTACTTTTTTAGCTAAATTTGTCATTTCTTTTTTTGTCTTTTCATCTTTAAAAATTTTAGCTAAATTTTCTACTGTTTTTATTGCGTTATACCAAAGTGCATTTATTTCAACAGCTTTTCCATTTCTAGGTGTTACTGCAAACCCTGATACTTTTGCATCCATCCATGTTAGTTGAGTGTTTTCTGTTCCTGCTGATATTAAACTATCTTTATCTATATAGATGTTACTATCATCAATATCAATTCCTTTTTGAAACATTTCGATAATGTTTTTTAATATGTTATACATTTCATTTTTTACAAATTTTATATCATTTGTGTATTCGATATATTTATTAATTTGTTCAAATAAAAGTAATGAGCTGTCTACACTATTATAGAGTGGTCTACTATCGTATCCTGAATATCCATTTGGAACTAAACCGAATTTTATGTCTCTTGTCATCATTAATAATACTTCTTTGGCAATATCATATCTTTTAGTTTTTAATAATAATCCTTCAAATGCTATTAATGAATCTCTACCCCAATCTAAAAACCACGGAAATCCTGCTATTATTGTATGAAGTGCAAATTTAGGCCTATATGTAATAAAAGTATCAGAAGCAATTACTAAGTCTCTCATTTTTTCTTGTTGTGCTTTTGTATCTTTTACGTTAACAAGTTCGCTTTTCTTTATAATTTTTTCAAGTCGTTCTTTTTCTTTACATATAATTTCTTTTCCATTTATTTCTTCAATATTCTCTTCTAAAGAACATATTATAGTAAACTCTTTGGTTTCACCAGATTTTATTTCTATTTCATATCTGCCTGGAACAAACAAATCTTCTTCAGGATAAAATCCTCTTTTTTCTTCTTCTATATAGAACATATTTTTAAAAATATCATTTTCATGTTTTATATATTTTCCTTCTTTTGAAAATAAATATATTGGTGTTGTTTTGTTTTCGTCCACAATTATTCTTATTTTATTATTGCTTATTTTTTGATCAACGTGGTATTCATGATTTGTGCTCATGCAGTGAAAATCTCTGAAGTTCATTATCGGAGCTATTTTCATTATTATATCATTTGATTTGTTTTCTACTTTGTATACTATGCAAACAGTATTTTGTCCATATACCATTGAAATTTGCTTTTCTACTTTTACTTTGTTTTCAATATTGTACTTAAAAACGGGATTATATATTTTTTCAAAACTCTCGAGCTTTTTATATCCTTCTGATATATAATTTTTTCCTAAATTGCCATATATTATTTCTTCTTTTCCGTTTATTATAAAACTTTCATCTAACTTAGATAGAACTACATACCTTCTAGATGGTGGCACTAATGGGGCTACTAATAACCCATGATATTTTCTTGTATTAATTCCAAGAATACTTGAGCTCGCGAATCCTCCTATTCCATTTGTTATTATCCATTCTTTTGTTAATCCATTTTTTAATTCAAGATCTTTTTTATTAAATTTCATTACCTTCTCCTAATTTTATCTTACGTTTTTTATACTTTTATTTTATTTATCTAGCTTTTCCATTTCTTTATATAGCTTTTGGTTTTCATTTTTCTTTTCAACAGTTGTTTGTATCGCTTCTACTCTTTCACTATATTTATGTTGAAATTTACTCTTTTTCTTTTTT
>JAGBDU010000097.1 GCA_017937285.1 Clostridia bacterium | reverse complement strand
AAATGCCCCATTTTTATATAAGTTCAAAGTTTTTCATTTCTTCTTTTAATTTTTCTTGTCCTTTTTCTGTCATTGGGATTAAAGGAAGTCTAGGAGTACCTACATTATAGCCTAGAATATTTAAAGCTGCTTTTACTGGTATAGGATTTACTTCAGAGAATAGAGCTTTAGTTAAATATAATGAATCTAGTTGCATATCTGTACTTTCTGTTATTTTTCCTTCTAAATAATTCATTACCATATCATGTGTATATTTTGGAGCAATATTTGATAGTACTGATATTACGCCAATTCCGCCTAAAGATAAGATAGGAACAATTTGATCGTCATTACCTGAATATACATGTAAGTTTTCACGACATAGTGCTTTTATTTCAGCTATTTGAGATAGATTTCCACTAGCTTCTTTGATAGCAACGATATTTGAGTTTTTAGATAATTCTAAACATGTAGAAGGAGTAATGTTTACGCCTGTTCTACTTGGTACACTATATAAGATAATAGGTAGAGTAGTTGAGTTAGCTATTGCTGTATAGTGTGCAATAAGACCTTCTTGAGTTGTTTTGTTGTAATATGGAGTTACAATTAATGCAGCATCTGCACCAGCAGATTCAGCCCATTTAGTAAATTCTATTACAGAGCTTGTACAATTTCCACCAGTTCCTGCAATTATTGGAACTTGCTTATTTGCAACTTTTATTGCAAATTCAATTGTTTGTTTTCTTTCTTCAACAGTCATTGTTGAACTTTCTCCTGTAGTTCCACATACGATTAACGCATCAACTCCATTTGAAATTTGAAATTTAATTAATTTTTCGAATTCGTCGAAATTTACACCATTTTCGTTAAAAGGTGTAACTATTGCTGTTCCGCAGCCTTTAAATATTATTTTTTTCATAGTTGTATCATTCCTTTCTTTTGAAATTATTATTCATAATTTCAGGTGAATGAATTTATTTTAAACAAAAATTATAATTATAATTTTTATGCTTACATTATATGCCAAAAGAGTAAAAAAATAAATATTAATTGGTAAAAAAATAAATTGTAAAACCTTTTAGGTTATGATAATATATTTATAAGTTTATGCGTTAAATTAGAAAAAATGAAAAGGGGTGTATTTTATGAAAAGAGAAGATTATATTACTTGGGATGAATATTTTATGGGAGTTTCTCTTTTATCTGCTAAAAGAAGCAAAGATCCTAATACACAGGTTGGGGCTTGCATTGTAAGTGAAGATAATAGAATTTTATCTATGGGATATAATGGTGCTCCTAGAGGTTTGGATGATGATTTAATGCATTGGAATAGGGAAGGATCGTTTTTAGATACTAAATATGCATATGTTTGTCATAGTGAACTTAATGCTATTTTAAATTATAGAGGAAATTTAGAGGGTTCTAAAATGTATGTGGCTTTGTTTCCTTGCAATGAATGTGCTAAAGCTATTATTCAATCTGGTATAAAAGAAGTTATTTATAAAGATGATAAATATGCTACATCTGATAATGTAATAGCATCTAAAAAAATGTTTGATTCTTGTGGAGTGAAATATAGACAATATATACCTACAAATAGAAAAATAGATTTGGAACTTTAATTTTAAATTTAGGGAGAATAAAATGTACAAACAACCGTCTTATATAGAAGAAGGAGAAATTGGAGTTAAAAATAATAAAATTTTAGTTTTTAGTATAGTAATTGTTTTAATTACTATTGGAATTCTTGTTTTTACAGGGACTCTTGCTTATAGAATGATAAAAGGAAATTCTGATGAATCAAGTGCACTTGCTATGAGTGGGGAAAAAACTATAGGAAAATCTGAGCAACCAAAAGTTGATGAAAAAACGTTTCAAAAACCGAATGAGAGTGTTGAACCTTCACCAGAACCTTCGGTTACTGTTAAAAATGAGCCTAAATTTCCGGCACACGATATTAATGCTGCAATGGAATCACAGTTACCAAGGTATAGTGATGAAATAGCTCAAAAAGTTGTTGATGTTTATTTTGAAGAAACTAAAAAAGTTTATTTAACATTTGATGATGGACCTTCTGGTAGAACTCAAGAGATTTTAGATATATTAGATAAGTATGAAGTAAATGCTACTTTTTTTATGCTTGGATCTTGTGTTGAAAGAAATCCGGAGACAACAAAAAGAGTTTATGATGAAGGAAACTTTATTGCAATACATGGTTATACTCATAAATATAGTGAGATTTATGCTAGTCCTGAAACGGTTCTTAATGAATATAATCAGTGTTTAGCAGCTATTAGAAATGCTATTGGTGTTCAAAATTATAATCCTCATTTGTTTAGATTTCCTGGTGGCTCATCAGGAGGAGTTTATGCGGATGTAAAACAAGAAGCAATTCAGCTTTTGAAACAAAATGAAATTACTTATACTAATTGGAATTGTTTAACAGGAGATTCGGCTGGTAGTCTTACAACAGAGCAAATGTGGACATCCTTAAACGAATCTGCTGATGGCGATGATAATTTAGTTATTTTAATGCATGATGCGGGGGATAAAAATATTACTGTTGAATTTTTACCAGAGCTTATTGAAAAATATCAAGCTGAGGGATATGAGTTTTGTACATATTATGATATTATGACAGAGTAAATAAAATTAAGAAAAAATAAGTTATGATTATGCAATCATAACTTATTTAAATTTTAAAAAGTAATATTTAATATTCTTCTTCATCAATATTTTCTGAACTGAAATTAATATATTCATTCATAATAAGGTTCCTTTATAAATTGTAATTTAGCGAAATAGTAACTTAATTTTCTTTTTTATTAAACATATGGCGTACTTTATCTATTCGATTATTTGGTCTGCGTGATTGAATAACTGGTTCACAAGTAGCAATTTGATA
>JAGBDU010000096.1 GCA_017937285.1 Clostridia bacterium | reverse complement strand
CGTGCTTCTTGAGTTTCTGCTAGTTGTCTTAATTGTTTTGCTCCTGTACCTTCTACTATTTCTCGGTCAGCTAATATGTCATTTACACTGCTTACAAATTCTTGATTTAGAGGATCTAATATTCCGTATATCTTCTTTGGATAATCTTCTCCTAGTAATTCGCCTTTTGCATTTCTTATTTCTAAATTTTCAGTTTCTTTGTTTATTCCTATTTTCTTTACTTCAGTTACTTCTGCATCAGAAACTTTGTATGTTGTTATACTATACATCTGACTTTGAGTTTCACCATCTTCTGTTTTATATTTTCCTATTCTTCTGTTCATATTAAACCCTGGAGAATTTTTTTCCTCAGTATATTTAATTATTTCTCCATTAACTGCTAGTGCTCTGTGCTCTTGTCCATCTATTGTGACTATATAGCTTTTTACTGTGTTTTCATCTATTTGTGTAATTCCTCTGCTTTTAAGCATGTATGCAATTTCGGACACATTATAATCTATTATAGAATCTGTTTCTAATCCTTGAAATTTTACTGGTGTATATTCTGAGATATTTTCGTCTATAAGTTCTTCAGATATTCCTTGTTTAATTAGTTCTTGTCTTAGCATATTATATTTGTTAGTATAGTAATCTTGAAAAAAGTTATCTCCTTCAATTCTTCCTCGTGCATATTCCATCTTTTTCATTTTATCTAAATAAACTTTGGCTGTTTCAATGGTAATATGTTTTGGATAGTCTTTGTCAAAAACATTTTCTAGCAGTTTGTTTTGGGCTTCTTGATAAATTCTAAATACTTCTTCTGGACTATAGAATTCTGTAAGATCGTACATAAAATTGTTTGAGCGATATCTCGCTGCATAACTAGCCGCAAAGATTACTTCATTTAAAGTTTCGGCTCCATATTTTCTCTTAAAATCTTTTAGAATCGTTCTTTTTCCTTCTAATATGTCTTTATCAGCAGTCATTCCTGTTGCTACTTCTATTTGTCTTATTAAAGATACGCTTTCTGGATATCCGCCATTATTACTATAAATAATTTTTTTTACTTTTTTTGAATCTTGTGGCGATGTTCTTGTTTCATATACATATAGTGATGAATTTTGTTTTTGTAGTGGATATGCCTTTTGTGCTAAACTTTCTGTTGCCCCTTCTAAAAAACCAATTGGAGTTGTCAATATTCCTATTAGTCCTGTTGCTTTATGGATTGCTTCATGTAAACCTGTTTTTTTTCTTTTTTGTTGCTTTTCTAAATATATATTATTTGAAAAATTCGTATATAATCCACTTGCACCAGCAATTGATTCAGCTTCGTATACATTTCCTGTTGAATATATTCTTGAGCGTAATTTAATATAATCTACGCCTGGAATGTTCATTTTTTGTAAGAAATAAAATTGCTCATCTAAATATTTCTTCTTTTCATTGTCTGGTAATTTTCTTAATCCTTTCATTCTTTTTATTATTGACATTGGCGTATATTGTTCAAATAGAATTTTTCTTTTTTGTAAATCCAACTCTTCTTCTATTTGTGTTACTTCGTTAATATCAGTTATTTCTTCTAATTCGTTATTTTTGTCAATAAAAAATACGTTTCTATCTAAAATCGCAGAATAAAAGTAAAATACTTTTTGATTATTAAAAGTATGTTCGTATTTTGTGATTAGTGTATATATTTCATTTTCAATCTCAATATTCTTACTTATCATTTTCTTATGTTCCAATTTCTATTTATTTTGAAAATAGTATATCAATAATCACTTTTTTAATCAATTATTTTTATTATAAACTTTTATTTATTCCCATTGATATTACTTCGGTCATATTCAATATAAGTTCATCTATTTCTTTTGGAGTTACTATTAAATTGAAATTTTTTGGAAGTAGTGTCTCTTTTATTTCTTGATAATTATCTTCTTCTCTTAGTTGATTTAAATATTCGTTTGATTTTGCTTCATTTTGTAATTTTTCAATAAATAAATCTAAACAATCATTTGTTATTGTTGCCGCATCTACTACTGTAGGTATGCCTATTGCAATTACAGGCACGCCTAATGTTTCTTTTGATAGTTCTTTTCTTTTGTTTCCAACTCCCGCTCCTGGAATAATTCCGGTATCCGATATTTGTACTGAGCTACTAATTCTTTCTATGCTTTTTGATGCTAAGCTATCTATTACTATTATTAATTTAGGTTTTACGTTTTCTACAATTCCTTTTAATATTTCTTGTGTTTCAATTCCTGTTGTTCCTAACACTCCTGGAGAAATTGCTGATACTTCTCTATCTTCTTCACTTACATATTGTGGTAGATATTTAAATATGTGCCTTGTTACATCTATTTTCTGAATTACTTTTGGTCCGAAGAGAATCTGGTGTTGAATATAAATTTCCGAGCCCTACTACTAATATTTCGTCTTTTTTGCTTACTAAACCTTTTATTAATTCTTGCAATTCGCTTGAGATAGTAAATGCTATTTTTTCTTTTTCTTCATCTGCTATATTTTTCATTTTTTTTACATCTATTGTTACATAATTTCCAATAGGCTTTTGAATTGCTTCTTCTCCTTGGTGATCTTTTATTTTTACTTTATATACATGTATTGTATTTGATATATTTTTTTCACTACTTTCAATTCCTGGTATATCTTTTTGTATATTATTGATTTTTTTAAAGACTTCTTGTCTTTCTACTGCTAAATCAGTTCTAAAATTCATAAAAACCTCCTTTTTATTATTTTTAATAATTCAGGATTTTTTATTCTTGAATCTGCAAAATATAATTTGGCTTTTCTTTTCAATCTATTATAAATGAAATGACACACACTTTATTGTAAGTGCGTGTCATTTTTTTGCTAGGATTTTAAATTTGACTCAGATCCCAGATTCCAATGAGGGATGGATTTGCTACGACTGATTTGAATAATCTTTCTGCTGGAATTCTGTTGATTCCGATTGCAGAGTCGAGTATAACAGCTTCGCCGTTTTCGATATCTGCTAAAATGACATAGTGTCCACCTATTCTATTGGGGTCAGAATGGTATATAGAGTTATTCACTCTGATGGGAACCATCATTCCATTTTTCAGATTTCTTATCACTTGTTCGATGGTTGTGATTCTGGTATCGCGTACAGGTGTCAGTTCTTTTTTACTTAACATACAAATGATGTTATCGATTAGAAACATTGAACCTCCAATTCCAGTCACTTTGCCTAGCAGGTT
>JAGBDU010000095.1 GCA_017937285.1 Clostridia bacterium | reverse complement strand
TAAATAAATAAAATAATAAAGGACTTAAAAGTTAAGCAAAAACTCTTAACATTTAGGTCCTTTAACTTTGTGTTTTTATTAATCTATCATATCTTTGTGTTCTTCGTTTATAACTTCTAGACTTACAACTTTTCCTTCATTTGTTCTCATTAATGTAACTCCTTGGGTTGATCTTCCTAGTATGCTTATTTCTTTTACATTTAATCTTATAACTGTACCTGTGTCCGTTATCATCATTATTTCATCGGTATCTTTTACTATTTTTATGCCTACAAGTTCTCCGGTTTTTGGTGTTATTTTATATGTTATAACACCTTTTCCTCCTCTTATTTGAACTCTATATTCATCTAGGTCTGTTCTTTTTCCAAAACCGTTTTCTGTTATCGCTAATAATGTTGCACCACTATTTGCTATTATAGATTCCATTCCAATTACTTCGTCATCTTTATCTACTCGTATTCCAATAACTCCTTGTGATGCTCTGCCTACAGAACGCACATCTTTTTCGTCAAATGTTATACACATACCCTTTCTTGTTACAAGTACAACGTTATCTTCTCCATCTGTCAATTTTACACTGATTAGCTCATCTCCGTCTTTTAGATTTATTGCTTGTAATCCGGTTTTTCTTGAAGTATCATATTCTTTTAATGCTGTTTTCTTTATTAATCCTGATTTTGTTCCAAATAATAAGTATTTTCCATCAGCAAAATTTTGTATAGGCATTATTGCAGATACTTTTTCATCTCCGTCTAAACTTAAAAGATTTACTATTGCCGTTCCTTTAGCTGTTCTACTTGATTCTGGTATTTCATATGCTTTTAGTTTATAAAGCTTTCCTTTATTTGTAAAGAATAATAGTGTATCATGAGAAGATGATGTAAATATTTCTTTTACAAAATCTTCTTCTTTGGTAGTCATTCCTGTTATTCCTTTTCCTCCTCTTCTTTGGCTTTTGAATGTATCTACTGGAGCTCTTTTTATATATCCCATTTTTGTTAATGCTATTACTACTTGCTCTTCTTTTATTAAATCTTCTAGTTCAATTTCTCCTTCTGCTGCAACAATTTTTGTTTTTCTTTCATCGCCAAATTTCTTCTTCATTTCTAATAATTCTTCTTTGATGATATCGTAAACTAGTTTATCACTTGCTAGTATTTCTTTTAAGTGAGCAATAAGCTTCATTAATTCTGCATATTCTTCTTCTAGTTTTTCTCTTTGTAATCCTGATAAACGTTTTAATTGCATATCTAATATTGCTTGAGCTTGAATTTCTGAAAGTTTAAATCTTTCTATTAATCTTTCTTTGGCATCGTCATAAGAAGATCTTATTATTTGAATAACTTCATCTATGTTGTCTATTGCTATTATTAAACCTTGCAATATATGCGCTCTTGCTTCTGCTTTGTCTAAGTCAAACTTTGTTCTTCTTAATACTACTGTTTTTCTATGGTCAATATAGTTTTCTAAACAATCTTTTAATGTTAATATTTTTGGTTCTCCGTTTACTAGAGCTAGCATTATAACACCAAAAGTGATTTGCATTTGTGTGTGTTTATATAGCTGATTTAGAACTATTTGAGGATTAGCATCTCTTTTTAATTCTATAACCATTCTTACTTTATGTTCTCTATCAGATTCATCTCTGATGTCTGATATGCCTTCAATTTTTTTGTCTCTTACATACAATGCAATTGTTTCAATTAATTTTGCTTTATTTACTTGATATGGTAATGCAGAAACAATTATTCTTCTTTTATTTCCAGTCATTTCTTCTATTTCTGCTTCTGCTCTTACTGTTATTTTTCCTTTTCCTGTTGTGTAGGCTTCCTTTATTCCATCTCTTCCTAATATAATCCCTTCCGTTGGAAAATCTGGACCTTTAATAACTTGCATTAAATCTTCGTTTGATACGTCATCTTCATCTATTACTTTTATTGCTCCGTCAACTATTTCTGATAAGTTGTGTGGTGGTATATTTGTCGCCATACCTACAGCAATTCCTGAAGAACCATTTATTAATAATGCGGGTACTTTTGCTGGTAAAACTGTTGGCTCTTGTAGTCTATCGTCATAGTTCGGCATGAAATCAACAGTGTTTTTTTCAATGTCAACAAGCATTTCTTCTGCTATTTTTTCCATTCTTGCTTCTGTATACCTCATAGCTGCTGCACAGTCACCATCTATAGAACCAAAGTTACCGTGACCATCAATCATTGTATATCTTTGTGAGAAATCTTGCGCTAATCTTACCATGGCATCATATACTGAAGAGTCTCCATGAGGATGATAACGTCCTAAAACAGATCCAACTGTATTTGCGCATTTTCTATAAGGCTTGTCTGATGTTATTCCATCTTCATACATTGAGTACAGAATTCTTCTATGTACGGGCTTCAAGCCATCTCTAACATCTGGTAATGCCCTTGAAACAATAACGCTCATAGCATAATCCACATATGCGGTTTTCATCTCTGCTTCTATGTCTCTCTCAATTATTTTTTCTTCTTGCTTGTCCATTTAAAAACCTCTTTTCTTTTCCTGTTTAATACTCTTGTATTATACTAAACTCTAAGAAAATATGCAAGTTTTTTACCCCTTAATTTATTTTTTCTAATAGCTCTTTTTCTTGCTTTGTCAGCTTGTCTATGCTGCCTTTTTTTTCTATATAATTTTCTATTTTTTCAATTGTTCTTGCTTCATTTATTATTTTTTCTACTATTGCACTTTTTTCTAATCTTTGTTTTATTTTATTTAGGCTTTTTTTCATTCCTTCATAGTCTTCTTTTTTATAATTTTCCTTCCATTCTTGGCAATATTCATTTAACTTTTCTAGACTATATGTATCTTCTTGATATGAATTTTTTAATTCGCTTTTTAGTATATTTAAAATTTCTTTTTTTCCGGATTTTATTAAGTTATATATATTTTTATTTATTTTTCCGTTATCTAGTAATTTTTTAGTTATTTTGTCAATTAAATCTGATACTCCATCTAGTATTCCATCGTTTTGTATTAATCTCTTAACTTGTTCTACGGTTTCAAAATCTCCTGTAAAGATTCCTGTTATACTTTTGCCTAAATCTTCTAATTTATCTATTATTGTTTGTAATCCTTCTACAAATCCTTCTTCTATAAATGAATTTTTTATATCAATAATATCTTCTTCTAAAAAATCTGGTAATATTGCTCTTAGTCCTATATCTAAAACTGTATTAGATATTTTTAATATATTTATTTCTTGTTTTTTTTCTATTGTTTTTTCTATATCCATATATTCTCCTCTATTTGTGTTTTATATGGAATTTTTACTATTTTTTTATTTTTATATTTTTTAGTAATTTTGTTTTTCTTTATTTGATTTATTAATATTTCTATTTTATTTTCATTAATATTCCATATATCTGTATATATTTTTAATAAATTTTTTGATAATAACATTTCTTTTACATTTTTTTCAATTATAAAATATATTTTTTCTGCTTTTTTTAATACTTCTTTATTTAATTCAAAAAAACTTTCTGTAGAATGATTTATTAATATATAGTCATATTGTTTTTTTATATTTTTTATATATTTTTCTATTTTTTCTATGTTATTGCTTGAAAAAAATATATTATTTATTTGTGCTATTTCTATATTTTTTTCTAATAGTTCTTTTTCTATTCTTTTGTTTATCCAGTCAAAAGAAATTAATATTATTTTCTTTCTAAATTTTT
>JAGBDU010000094.1 GCA_017937285.1 Clostridia bacterium | reverse complement strand
ATCGCATATTTCTTTAGTAAATTCTTCAGCAGTTGGGCAAGCAAAAACTTTCATTTCTTTCATTTTATTTCTCCTTTTTTATATATTATAAAACTTTTTTAATAAATCTAAAAAGTTTTTGTTTTATAAAATTTGGCACATAAACAATGCGACCTATAAAGTACTTAAATTTTATTTAATTTAGGTCGCTTTTATTTCTATAAACTTATATCATCTCCGTCAGGATCTCCATCTCCATATGTATCTGTTTTTTTCCTATTTTGTTGTTCTTCTTTCAATTTTGTAGCTTCTTGCATTGAGCTAATTACTTTTTCTTCATCTACATTAACTCTTGGACATACGTCTTCAAAACTTGTTTTTGGCAATTGATGTGACTTTTGAATTGATTGCTCCATTTCCTTTTCTTCTTGAGCTTCAGCTTCATTTTTAGGTACATTTCCTTTTTGGCTTTTTAAGAAACTTAATTTGTTTTTTAATTTTGAAAAAATTCCTGTTGCAGCTGCACCAATAGCTCCTCCCATTGTTGCTAATATTCCTATTTTGGTTAATGCTGTATTAGCTTTTTCTTCATTTTGCTCTATATCTTCTTCGGTTAGATCTTCTTTGTCTAATTCTTTTTCTAAATCTTCTATCATTTCGTCACCTTCAATAATTAAATCTTCGGGTGTAACTTCACTAAAGTCTATATCATATTTGCTTAGTTCTTGAATTGTTCCTACAAACTCGGCAACATTACTTATTTTTGAAATATCGCTTATCGCATCAAGGCAAACTGTACCATTGTCATGAAGAAAGATAGCATATGGTGATTTTTCATTTTTTCTTACCTCTTTAAAAATCATATCGCCAATCGCTTCAGATATAACTGGGCTTGTTTTCATATATTTCATATATTCTCTGCTTATATATGACATGTATTTTGCATTACCGCTTTTTATCATTTTATTTATAGAATATAAATATCTTTTTGTTTTATCTTCTTCCATTTTATCTCCTTTTATTAGAATATATTTAGATTATATCTAAAATAAAAAATAACTTCAATTATATATTGAAGTTATTTTATTTTTTATTCTTCTTCCCAGTTATGATATACATCAGATACATCGTCTAAGTCTTCTAGTTTTTCTAAGAAATTTTCCATTCTTTCAGAATCTTTTTCGTCTAATTTTACATATGTATTTGGTATCATTCTTACTTCTGCCTCAACGAATTCTAATCCATTATTCTCTAATTGTTCTCTTACATTTGAGAAGCTTTCTGGAGCTGTAGTTATTTCATAGCAATCTTCTTGAGCTTCAAAATCTTCTGCTCCTGCATCTATTGCAAGTAACATTAAATCATCTTCTGTCATTGTAGTTGATTCTTTTTCAATTACTATAATTCCTTTTTTTTCGAACATGTAAGATACGCAACCTGTAGTACCTAAGTTTCCACCTGCTTTGTCAAATACATGTCTAATATCTGCTGCTGTTCTATTTCTATTGTCTGTAGATGCATTTACTATTACAGCAACTCCTGAAACTCCGTATCCTTCATAAGTTATTTCTTCATAATTTGCTGAATCTGCTGATCCAGATGCTTTTTTGATTGCGTTATTTATTGTATCATTAGGCATGTTGGCTGCCTTACATTTTGCTATAACATCTTTTAGTTTGGAATTTCCAGCAGGATCAGGCCCACCTTGTTTTACAGCTATTAATAATTCTCTACCTAATTTTGTAAATATTTTTCCTCTTGCAGCATCTGCTTTTCCTTTTTTTGCTGCAATGTTATGCCATTTTGAATGTCCTGACATGATTAAATTCCTCCTTTTTTGATTTTGTTTTATAATTATTTTCCAAAATACTTTAATATTATAGCATATTTCTTTTATTTTGCAAATATTGCTTAAATAATTATTATGTAAATGTTATTTTATTAGCTAAATTACCTAAAATAAAAAACACGTTTTTTACAATAAAACGTGTTTTTATTTGTTAGATGTTTTTTATATTTCTTTTCTTGAAAGAATATATACTCAATACCATCATTACTATGAAATATGGCAAACATATACATATTGAAAATGGTAGTGTTATATTTTCAAATGTAGGTGATGATCCAAATAAGTACATATTTAAATCCCAGTTCGGTGTTACGAAATATATTAAAAATCTTGCTTTTGGGTATATTAATACTAATTGATTAATAATTGATTCCGCCATTATTCCTAATAATGGTATTGCTATTGCCATTGGTGAATTTAATAATATTGTACTTATTGCAAATGCTAATGTCATAAGTAATATGAATTTTGGCATTATTGCAAGTGTTGATATTCCTAAATAACTTATTAAACTAACTTCTTTTAATGTATTTGTACCAAAGTCATATATTAATGTTGGATCTTTGTAACTTTCGAATCCAAATGTAATTCCTCCTACTATGGTTTGCATTACTATTACTGATATTATTGATAATAATAGTATAATTATACACGTTATAAATTTGGATAGTAATATCTGTGTTCTTTTATATGGTCTTACTAGTAAGAGTTTTATTGTTCCTTTGTTAAACTCTTCGCTTATAATGGTTCCTGCTATTATTACTACTGCTATAATTATAAAAAATTGATATGTTTCTACTGCTTCTAGTAATAGTGATTTTGCTGAATATGATAAATTAAATTCTAAGTCTGGGTTTCCTCTTATAATAATGTTTGAATTTATTTTGTTTTCAATTGCGTATTCGCATAATTTTATAGTTTCAATGTTTTGTTCTTCTTCTAGTTTTTCACTATGTGATAAATTGTTTTTTTCTTTAAATTCTTGTTCCATTATTTTGGCTGATGTCCATGAATCTAAATATTTATTTAAGTCTGAAATTCCATATGGAATATCTTTTTCGAGTCTCCATTCTACAACTTGTTTTTGTATTTTTAATAAATTGTCTTCTGGAGAAGATTCAAGTAGTGCATTTATATTTTCTAATTCTTCGTTTGCAAACACTTTCCAGTCATTTGCTTCTAATCTTTTTATAATTTCATTATATTTAACTTCATATGTTTCATATGCTTCAATATCTGATTGTGATTTTAACATATCTCCGATTATTGGTTGAATTCTGTCTGATATTATATATTCTTGCCAGCTACCTTTTTCATAGTTTTCTGCTAATTTTGCTGCTTGTAAAAAACTTCTACATTCTATTTCATATTCTTTGTCTCCTGATTCTATAGCATATTCTAATGATTCCTCATACATATCTTTTTCTTCATCGTTATAAATTGCACCTATGTCTTGGAATTTTTTATTTAATATGTTTGATAAAACGCAAACGCCTAATGTAACAATTAAAATTACGTATAATACCTTTTTCTTAAATATTTTTTTCAGTTCATTTTTTATTAAATTAATCAATTACATTCCCTCCTGTCTTTTTCAAAAATGCGTCTTCTAGAGTAATTTCTTCTTGATATACTTCATATATTTTTATATTGCTTTTTATTAAATTCTCAATAATTTTTGGGATTTCTTCTTTGTTAACAAAAACTCTGATATTTTTATCATCTATTTTTTCTACTTTTTCTTCTAAAGCTTTTATCGCTTCTTCTGCTTTTTCTACTTCAATTTTATATGTACTATTTGAATTTACTTTTTTAGCTTCTTCTATGCTTGTACTTTCTACTATTTCTCCGTTTTTTATAATAGTAACTTTTGTACAAAAGCTGTCTAATTCTAGTAGATTATGACTTGATATTAATATTGCCATTTTTTCTTCTTTAGCAAGTTTTACTAAGAGATCTTTTACTTGTTTGATTCCTTCTGGATCTAACCCGTTTGTTGGTTCATCTAAAATTAGTAAATTGGGTTTATGCATTATTGCTTGAGCTATTCCTAATCTTTGTCTCATTCCTAACGAGTACTTTGATACTTTATCTTTAATTCTGTTTTCAAGTCCTACTAATTTTATAACTTCATTTATTCTTTCTTTTGTTATTCCTTCATATAGATTAGCAATTAGTTTTAAGTTCTCATATCCTGACATATACATATATAAATCTGGATTTTCAACTATTGTTCCT
>JAGBDU010000093.1 GCA_017937285.1 Clostridia bacterium | reverse complement strand
ATCCTCTCTTTCAGCAAGTCTAGCATATATTTTTTTCAAAACATCTGCATCTTTTATTTTGCTTATTATTGTAATTAATTCTAAGGTATCTAACTCATCCTCTGAAAAATTTTTACTTTCAATAGTACGTTCATCAGAAATAAATGACTCTAAATTATAGTAATTAACCATTCCTACAGCCGTAACTGTTTTAGGACTATAATCACTTCTATCATTATAATCTATTCCAAAAAATCTTCTACAAATTGACTCTTTAATTTCATCTGGTGAAGTAACTTTTAGAACATAATCATTATAAATAGCACTTCTTCTTTTTTCATAATTATCTAAATCTTCTAATGTTTTTAAGCTAATTGTACCCAATTCATTTTTTACAGCTCCACCATTTTTACCCATCAAAAGAACATCATTTGCAGCTAATTTAATTGCATTCTTTCTTTCAGGAGTTAAATCCGCTTCTGTAATATTCTGCATCAACTCTTCTAACATCTTAAAAGAATATAGTTTTTCTTCCAAATCAACAAATGAATCATTATAATATCCTTCTGTTGCTTTTTCAAACACTTCAAACTTTTTCATTTTTTCTGGATGTCGCATCAAATCACCAATAATCGCTGAACTATGAGAATCATACGAAATCAAATTATGTACAACACCATTTCCAAATTTTTCGCGAACTCTTTTATCAAATATATCTAAATTTTGAATTTGATCTATATTTACTAAAGGTCTATCCTTAAATATTTCTCTTACATCTTCTCCATATGTTTTAGCTACTATATTAACTATTCTATCAAAACTAGGTTCTCTTATAAATTCAGCAATCATTTCTGGTTCACACGAAGCCATCACTTTTTCATTTAAAAGCACTTTTGCCAAATCTGTCAATAGCTCCGCTTTTTCTAAAGGTTGCATACCTGTTCTAATCAATTTATAATTTGCATATTCTAACGCTTCTAATATTTTTTCATCATTAGTCATAGATTTGAACAAATCCGTAACATGATTTATTTTTAATACAGATTTAAAATCATCTATTCCTAAAGTAGACAAAACTGCAGGTTCAAATCTTGCTAATTCAACCAATGTCTCTCTATCTCTAACATTATCTGTAAGCAATGCCATATAATTTACATTTCTGTATCTCCAATTACGTATTGTTTCTGTCTTAGCTACTTCAGAATCAGTAATTCTAAATTTATCATAAATTTTATGATTAAATCTTAATTTATCCCCATCAGAAATAATTTTTTTTAATTCATAATCAGAATCTAACATTCTAGATTGTTGTGACAAATCAAATACAGAAAAATATTCTGGATGCTTTTTTACAAACGCTATCTGCATCTTTTCAGACATCATTTTTAATACTAAAGGATTATCTCCCACAAACTTTTCTGCAGCCTCTGGTGATAATTGTTTCACAAATTCATTATCTATCAAAGCCAATTTAATTTGCACATCTACTGGTAATCCTGATATTTTCATACTTGAAAGTAAAGGAACTCTACGCCTTATTTCTTTCCAATCATATCCATTTTGTGTTTTAGCTTGTTCTACAAACATTATAGTAGCTTCTTCTATTACTTCTGGAGAAAAATACTCTAGATTTGCTCCCCAATTATCTGGTTCGCTAGTCTCGGTTCTAGCATCAAATGAATTTCTGCCATAATATACAGAATAAGGAATTTCTTCTGTTAAAAGTTTCAACTGCAATTCTTTTGGTAAATATTTGATTAAATCTCTTTGTTTTTTTTCTAATACTTTAGACCATACCTCATCTTCAGGCAATCTAGCAACAAATTCTGGCTTTTCAGCTATTATTATATCTTTTTCGCTTGTCGGAATTCTATCAAATAAATCTTCTCTTTCATCTATAATTCTAAGTTTATGTGATAAATCTAAATCACGTATATTAAATGGTGATGCATCAATTAATGCATCAATTACATCCCTATCATTTTTTAAATATTCAGGAGCCTTATTATATCTAACTGAATTAATTCTTCTTATTAAGATAGCTTTTCTTATTCTTTGAAACAATCCAAGTTTTGGTTTTTCAATCATCTCATTATTTATAGCCATATTTTTTTCTTCTCCTAATTTATATTTCTTTTCTCTTTTAATTTCACTATTTCTTTATATTGTTCTACTATTTGAGGGTTATCTTTATTTTCTTCTAATACATCTGCAACAATCTTTATTGTATTATCAAGTCTATTTTTATCTACACTCATTGTCTATCCTCCAATTTCATTTTCTGTATCTCTACTAATATCTCTTATCTCCTCATATTGCTTATTAATCATTTGATCATAAATACTTTCATCCATAACATCAATATCTATATTTATTCCTCCAACTTTAGCATCCAATAATGTTTGCTCTATATAAATTGGAGTTTGTTGAACAATAGCATTATAAGCTGTTTGTGTACTATCTTGCATTACATATCCTTCCGATTTTCTAGGTGTTGCTAACCAAACTACGCAATCTCCAGACTGCAATTTCTTATTATAATTATCTATATTAACTATTCTTTCTGAACTAGTTGGAGAAATAGACCTCGCACCACCATACAATATAGTTTTTCCAAATTCAGGTTCAACCAAATTAGCCAAATAAGCTTTTACGTCTGAAAGTTCAAGTCCATATTGTCTATCACCAGTTCCTGCAGATAATTCATAATCCAACGCAACTGGTAATAAATTATAGTCTCTACTTTCTAATGAATCTATCTCTTTTTTTATGAAATCAGCTTCTTTTTTAGCCTCATTTTTATTTCGAGCAGTAGAATAATAATAAAATCCATATGGAATTCCTAATTTTTCACAAACTTCTGCTTGTTCTTTATAATCATCATTAAGAAGAATTGTAAACTTATCCCCAAAATCTCCGTATGCACTAGCAGCAAGTTTTATATAAACATAATTTACTTTGCCAGCTATATCAGTAGTATCTGCATCTTTATAAATAGCGTTTCCATCATTGGTGTAGCCAACAATTCTTGATGTAGATTCTTTTATCGCACCTCCTCTAGCAGTAAGTAAATCTTTTAATTCTGCTGCAGAAACACCTCCGGCCACATCAATTCCAACAACTCTTCCATTTTTAGCAAGTGATTTTTTCTCTATAACTTCTTTTACAATTTCCGAACTTGGTACAACTTTTTTCATTTCCTTGTCTTTTAAATATTCATACGCTATATATCCTTCTGTTCCATCTGTAAGTGTTATTTTTACCCATTCATGATTTCCGACAGATTGTCTTTCTTCAATATCAGCTTCTGAAACTTTAATTTGAGTTCCGTTTTCAATTTCAGCTATTTTTTTCGAATTTACATCCGGCTCTTTTCTAACATTTAATGGAATCCTTCCAACTCTAGACGTATCAACAACCTTTATAGTCTCATTATATTCCTGCAAAAAGCCATTGCAAACCCAACCTGTTAATACATTACCTTCTTCATCAGTATATTCAACTCTTCTCCAGTCAATTGAATCTCCTTCCTCTGTATCTTTACTTAAAGCGTATACAGATGACCCATCTGGTATCTCAGCAATAATATTACTTGAATCTAAAAGTTTTCCACTTCTTAATTTCAACGGAACAGATGAATCTTTAGAAGTATCAACAATCATTTTTATTCTTACTTCTTCTTGTTCATGTTCCTTACTTTCCTCTAACTCATCCATTTTAAAAGACGTTTGCTTCTCAAGAAGATCTGATCTAATATACCCCTCTACTATACCTTCTTCATTAACATATAAAATAGGAACCCACATAAATTTATTATCTTCTGGTAAAAGCTTCGTAGCTCCTAAAACCTGTTCACCTGATTTTATAGAACCAATTTTATTGTCATCTTCTATCTTGGCAGAACTTCTTATGTTAACACCCATTTCCGGTATTACAGAATAAACAGTATCATATTCTTCTATTTTCTTTCTTGAAACTTTTTTTATTGGTTCAAGATATCTAGACTCTACTTGTCCGCTAAGTGATTCACCTGTATCTGAAATAGCTACAGCAGATACTTTTTCATCATCTACACCAATTTTTCCATCTATTATAATGTAATTACCATCACCAATAGTTCCTATAACATTTCCATCCACATCTAACATTGGAACTACACCATCATATTCATCCTCGACATAATCTACCGCTTTAGCTACTGTTACATTATCTTGCGTATTCACATAAGCAGAAACTCCTCCAATTCCTAATAATGCAGCAAGTACAAATATCTTTATTTGAGTTCCTAATGATGTTTTTGTTCCTGTATACTTAGCATCAGCTGTGTTTTGGGGCCAATTTACTAATTTTCTATTTCTATTAGACATCTATTTTATTCTCCTAACATTTTATTTTTTCCTACAAACATTTTTAAAATAATTTTTGGTACTTTATTCAAATTTGAACTATAAAAATCTCTTTCTTTTCGTAAAATATTATTTTCGTCTTCAAGTCTATTTATCTTTTCATTCATTTCCAATAAAGTTTCTTGATTTTTTATTTCATATTCAGCTATTAAGCTTTTACATCCAACAGCCAATTTTTCCATTTTCTCTTCATTTTTCATATTTTCTTTTTCTAATCTAACTATGTGATTATGATTTTTTATCATATTAATTTTATATAAAAATTCATTCATAAATATAACACCCCTATTTTTATATAAAATATTATATTTATAATAAAAAAAAATAGCAACTTTCCAAGTATAAAATTGCTATTTTTAACACATTTGTAACATTATTTATAAAATCAAACAACCTATTCAACCAATATGGTTACCTATTTTGCTTTTCAAATTTATTTCTTATTACTATTGAAATTATAATTCCAGATGTATCGATTAATACATCTCTAAACTGTGCAGACCTTCCATCAACAAAATACTGATGAAATTCGTCAAAACAAGCATATATTATTCCACAAATAATACTAATCAATATTAAATATCTCTTTTTCAAATTATATGTTTTTATAAAATTATATATTAATATCCCACCTAGAAAATATATTGCAAAATGCGCACATTTTCTTACTAAAAAACTCACACCATCTAATGATTTCAACGTAATTCCAAAATAAGAATCAATTATATCTGCAAATTTTTTAGTAACAACATCACTTGTTCCTTGAGACTTGCTTCCATTTTGATTTGAAAACATAAAAACAGTTATCATCCAAATTAGAAGAAATAACCCATATAAAATTCTTTTCACTATCTTATTTTTCATAAAACAATCCTGATTTTTTATTATTCATTTTATTTTATATTGTTTTTTGTATATTTCCAAGAATCTTTGCACATCTGTTCTAAATCACGAGTAGCTTCCCAACCTAATTCTTCTTTAGCTTTAGTAGGATCAGCAAAACAAACTGCAATATCACCAGGTCTTCTATTCGTAATTTCATATTTAATTTTAATATCATTTGCTTTTTCAAAAGCCTTTACAATATCTAAAACAGAATATCCTGTACCTGTACCTAAATTATATGCTTCAACACCAGTAATTTTTCTAGCTTTATCTATCGCTTTTAAATGTCCTAAAGCTAAATCAACAACATGTATATAATCCCTCACACCTGTTCCATCATGAGTATCATAATCATTTCCAAAAACATTTAAATGATCCAATTTTCCAGCAGCAACATAATTAATATAAGGCATCAAATTATTAGGAATTCCATTTGGATTTTCACCAATTTCTCCACTTTCATGAGCTCCAATTGGATTAAAATATCTAAGTAATATAACAGACCATTCATTATCTGATTTGTATACATCAGTTAAAATTCTCTCTATCATTAATTTAGTTGAACCATATGGATTAGTAGTTGATAATGGAAAATCTTCCTTTATTGGAACTGTTTTAGGATCTCCATACACAGTCGCTGATGAACTAAAAACAATTTTTTTACATCCATTTTTTCTCATAACATCTACTAAATTAAGAGTACCTGTAATATTATTATGATAATATTCTATTGGCTTTTCACAAGATTCTCCAACAGCCTTTAGACCTGCAAAATGTATTACTTCTTCTATTTTATTTTCTTTAAAAACCCTTTCTACTTCTGGCTTATCTAATAAATCTACTTGATAAAATTTAAAATCTTTACCAGATAATTTTTTTATACTATCACACATTTCAATTTTACTATTAGAAAGATTATCTAAAACAACAATTCGTTCTCCTCTTTTTAAAAGCTCAATCGAAGTATGACTTCCAATATAACCTGTTCCACCTGTAACCAAAATTGCCATATAAATTACCTCCTCTTCATAATACACATATTATTTATCAAAAATATTAAAAAATATCAAGTTTATCTATAAATCATTCTTAAAAAAAGATACCTTATATTATTCATCTAAAGTATCTTTATTTTTTACTTATTTTATTTTCAAAGTCTTCATAGAATTTAAAATTGCAATTATTGAAACTCCAACATCTGCAAAAACTGCAAGCCACATATTAGCAAATCCCAAAGCTCCAAAAATTAAAACTGCTATTTTTATAATCAAAGCAAATACAATATTTTGTTTTACTATTTTCATAGTCTTTTTAGATATTCTAATAGCTTGAGGTATTTTAGTAAGTTCATCTGTCATAATAACAACATCTGCAGCTTCGATAGCAGCATCAGCTCCAATTCCACCCATAGCAATTCCTACATCTGCTCTAGCAAGACACGGGCTATCATTGATACCATCACCAACAAAAATTACTTTTTGCCTTTCTTTTTTGGCTTTTATAATCTCTTCTAGCTTTTCAAGTTTTTGATCTGGTAATAAATCACCAAAACAATTATTTATTCCAATACCACTTGCAACTTTTTCTGCAACTTTAGATTCGTCTCCAGTCAAAATATAAGATTTTTTTAAGCCTACTTTTTTCAAATCTCTAATAGCATCTTTTGCTTCTACTTTTACAGTATCTGAAATTAATATATATCCTTTATACTCACCTGAAACAGCAATGTATATAAGAGTTCCCGGTTCATTTACCTCTTTAAACTTTATTCCATTTTCTTTCAATAATTTAGCATTTCCAATCAAAGTATCTTGAAAGAAAATTTTAGCTTTTATTCCTTTTCCAGAAATTTCTTCTAAATTTTCTACCTTTTTTTCATCATATTTTCCTGTATATTTATTTCTTATAGAAAGCGCAATAGGATGATTTGAAAATTTTTCTCCATGTGCTGCTATTCTTATAAGTTCCTGCCCAGAAATATCTACCGGACATACCTTTTGAATCTCAAAAACACCTTTCGTAATTGTTCCTGTCTTATCAAATGCAATATATTTTGCTTTTGATAAAGCCTCTAAATAATTACTTCCTTTGATTAATATTCCATTTTTAGATGCCCCACCAATTCCGCCAAAAAATCCTAAAGGAACTGATATTACTAAAGCACAAGGACAAGAAATAACTAAAAATGTTAATGCTCTATAAATCCACTCTAAGTATTCTAAGTGAAAAACAAGTGGTGGTATAAGTGCTAAACAAACAGCAAGCATACACACTATTGGTGTATAATACTTAGCAAATTTTGTAATAAATCTTTCAGTCTTAGCTTTTTTTGAAGTAGCTTCTTCTACTAATTCTAAAATTTTAGAAACAGTAGAATCCTCAAATTTTTTCATAACTTTAGCTTCAACCACACTATTTAAATTAATAGTACCACTATATATTAACTCTTGAATACCTATAGTTCTAGGAACTGATTCACCCGTAATTGTTTTA
>JAGBDU010000092.1 GCA_017937285.1 Clostridia bacterium | reverse complement strand
GAAGAAACAGTAGAAACAGAAGAAACAATAGCTAGAGTAAATGAAACAATAGAAGCAAAAATTCAAATTAAAAATAATAGCCAAGAAAAAATGAAAAATATAAAAGTAACTAAAGTTCTACCAAAAGAATTGAACTATAGTGAAACTTATATAAGAGGCTACGAGTCTGATGGTATAGCATTAAAGAAAATAAAATCAACAACATATGATGAATCATCAAGAACAATAACATGGACAATAGACGAATTAGATGCTGGAAGAACTATAGTATTAATTGGAGATTTTGTTGTAGCCAAAATGGAAGAAGGAATATATGAAAAAACATTTTCTACAATTTCTAATATAGAAGTAAATGGAGAAAAATATCAAGCTGGTCAAGTGGATATAACAGTAGGAAGACCAAATATAGAAATAACTCAAACTTCAAATAAAACAAACCAATATATAAAAGTTGGAGATGAAATTGAATATATATTCAATATTAAAAATACTGGTCCAGTAAGAGCAAACAATATATCTTTTGTAGATGAATTACCAAGTGAAGTATCTATCAAAAAATTAGAATATGTAATAGATGGAATTGAAGTATCAAAAGTAGTAGCTAAAAATGAAGATGCTACAATTTATACAAATATTTTACCTTCAGGAACATTAGAAGCTAAAATTACAGCTGAAGTAAATAACATTCAAGAAAGACAAAAAACAATAATTAATACAGCAAACATCGAAGGTGAAGAAATTGAAACACTTCAATCAAATCAAGTTGTAAATATTATAGAAAAAACTTCTCAAACAATTGAAGAAACAGAAAGTGAAAACAACAAAGATAATAAAAACAATAATCAAGAAAATAATAATATAAAAACAACTTATGAAATTAAAGGAATAGTTTGGCTAGAAAAAGAAAAAGATGGAAAAAGGGATAATTCAGAAAGCAAAATATCAGGAATAGAAGTAAAATTGATAAATGCAGAAACTGGAAAAATGATAGACAAAACAACTACATCAAGCGATGGAGAATATAAATTTGACAATCTTTCAAATGGAAAATATAACGTAATATTCTATTATAATAGTAGCAAATATGGAATTACTGAATATAGAAAACAAGGAGTAGCAGAAAACCTAAATTCAGATGTAATTTTAGGAAAAGAAGGAAACACGTTAGCAGCAATAACAGATGTTATAACAATTGAAAATGGAAGTAAGTCAAATATAGACATGGGATTAATTGAAGCAAATATATTTGATTTAAGCTTAAGTAAAAGAATAACAAAAGTAACTGTTCAAAATAGTAGCGGAACTAAATCATATGATTTTAACAGCACAGATTTAGCTAAAGTAGATATAAATGCAAAATACTTAAACGGATCAAATGTAATTGTAGAATATGCAATAACAGTAGCTAATGAAGGAGAAATTGAAGGATACGCAAAGAAAATAGTTGATTATATGCCAGAAGAATTAGAATTTAGTACAGAGTTAAATAAATCTTGGTATAAAGGCAATGACGGAAATTTATATACTGAAGCATTAGCAGATACACCAATAGCAGCTAATGAATCCCAAACAGTAAAATTAGTATTAACAAAATCAATGACAGATACCAATACAGGTATAATAAATAATCAGGCAGAAATAGCAGAAGACTATAATAAAGCAGGAATTTCTGATTTAAATTCTCAACCAAATGATAAAGATCCAAAAGATAACGATATTTCATCAGCAGATTTAATCATAGGTGTAAAAACTGGTGAAACACTAATATATATATCAATAGCAATTACAATAATTTTAGCTGGAATAATAATAGTAATAACAATAAATAAAAGTAAAATAATTTATAAAATTCAAGCAAGATTTGGAAAGGAGGTGTAGCATAAATGAATAACAAAAAGAAGATTTTAGTATCAATAATATTTATAGGAATACTTATAGCAATAATATACTCAGGATATAAAATATTAGCAAAATCTACAAATGAAATGATATCAGAAGGAGATGGGCTACCAGCAAACTTTCCATATATAACATATGAAGACTTAATAAATGAACCAGACACGCTTTGCTGTGGAAGAGGTATAGCATTAATAGGAGCTTCAAGAACTATTGTATCAACAGGAGATAGAAGCCAAAGTGAACCATATTTAACAATGAATGATATAGGAAAAAAATTATTTGAAGAAACACAAAATGCTTCAGGAGATGTAACATCAGATAATTTTTCAAACCCATATTCAGCAACAACAAGCCGTACATATGGATACTATGTAGAATCAGACAAAAAAGTTGCTACACCAGAAGAAGCCTATATATTAGCTGAAATATCAGAAAATGTTCCATCAGCAGGAAGCACATTTTATAATAGAACAAATGAAGAATACACAGAAGACATATCAGACGCATATTTTTACAATATATATGGAACTGTAATATATGGCGTTGATATAGATGATAAAACAGGTGAACCTCAAAAATATGTGGTACAAGACGAAGAAACAGGAAAATATTATTATATAGAAATTACTGATAGTGGAAACTTCTTCCCATACACATATGTACAATATGCTTGGTGGAGAACTCCAGCAGGAGGAAGCTCTAGCAAAGTTCAATCAACAGCTTTCTCACAAGAAGCAAAGGCATTTGAAGCGTATATCAACAAGGTAGCAAAAAGAGATGAAAATGGAAAAATTGTAACTCAAGAGAAAACAGTTACTGTAAATGGAAAAACGGCAACGGTCACAGCACCAGTAATAGATTACAAAATTTCAAGTGAATCAGACGATGCTACAGTAGAATATGACAAAGAAAGAGAAAGATACTTAATTGGACCTTTCAAAATTAATTATTATGAAGAATCAGTAACTACAGAAAGAGGAACAGTAAACTTTTCAAGTATAATAAATGCTACGCTAATAACAAACTTAGGAGAAGTTGATAATTCAAAATGGTTTTTCAAATACAATAACAGATCAGCAGACGATACAGCAACATTTCCACACAATGGAGAAGAATTTTATATAGTATTAGATTATGAAGAAAATGCAAGATTTATTGCAGACTTGAAATTCGATTTCAAATATATGAATGCTGGTGGAGAATATTCTGAATTAAAAGGAGAATATTTCAATGCTAGTTGGGAACCAAAATCAGAAGCAATTTGGTGTGACGAAGGAGCTAAAAATTGTCCTTGCGGTGGACATCACACAAGCGTACAAAAAGATAGCAATGGAAATATAATATGTTCAGGTGGCGCAAAAAAATGCTCACATGGATATTACCATAACCATATTGTAAAATGGAATTACTGGGTAGAACTAACAGATTTAACATCAAATCCTTCTCAACCACTAGCACAAGTATATGTAGGAGCTAGATGGTATGAAGATGCAGAATACCATTTGAATACAGAATATAAACCAGATGAACCAGAAGAACTTATTAAATTAACAATCCCTATGGAAGGTGAAGTTTGGATAGATAAAAATCCAGATAAAAAGAATCCACAATATGCATATGGAACAAAAGAAGATGGAGAAAATGGATATAAAAACGCAGAAGTATACATCTATAAAGTAATAAAAGATAAGTCAGGAAACATAGTAAAAAGAAACTTACAAGATATATACGACAAAGATAACAAAACAAAATTATCATATCCAATATATACTGATGAAAATGGTCATTATGAAATACCAAACATAAATGTTCCGGGTACGGGAGACGTAAATTACTTAAAAGAAAATGGATACCAAGTATCATATGATGTTGAATTTAAATACGATGGACAGCATTATGAAGCATCTACTGCTTTACCTACAGCTGGAGGAGATCCATATAAATATATATCAGCCTCAAAAGAAGAAAAAGTAAAATACGAAAAAGATTCAATCGCATCAGAAAATGCAGAAGAAAGAGATGCTTATAATAAAAAGTTTACAGAAGTATATGGTGGAAATGCAATGGAAAACAATGGTGACACTACTGGATACTCTACTAATGGACAAGACACATTAACATTAGATTATACTTCAACAGAATTTTCATTACCTGATAATACAAATACAAGAAGATTATCAACATTAACAGTATTAGATAAAAATGAACATATAATAGATCAATATAAAATGACAGCAACTACAGGAAATACAGGAGTATATTATCCAGTAAACAACAAGATTTCAGTAACTGAAGCAGATGATGTAAAAGAATTAAGTGTTGTTGAAAATGAAACTGGAAAAACTACAACATATAAAACAATATACAATTATATGTTACATATAAATTTAGCTGTAAAAGAAAGAGAAAAAGCAGACTTATCCGTATTTAAAGATTTATACAAAGCTGAAATATTAGTCAATGAAAAAGAAATTACAAAAACATATAATAAATATGTTGACGTAGAAGACGAAGAAAATAAAGAAGCTTTAGAAATACAAATAGAAGCATGTAAAATTGGTAAATATACAATAGATTTATACAGTTCTGATTATGAATATCGTTCTACAGTATATCAAACAAGTGAAGAAGCTGTAAGAAAAATAAAAGCAGATACAGACTTAAAAGTATATTTAACATATAGAATTGCAATAAATAATGAAAGTCAAGCTGAAGAAGATTTAATAGCAACAATAAATCAAATAAATGATTACTATGATAAAACGTTTACATTAGTAAACTCAGATATAAATGCAAATGTACTAGACAATAACCAAGACAGAGTAAATAAAGTTGTTGCAGAACAACCATATTATAGAATTGTAAAATCTGATGAAGTTGCAAATTACACATATTGGTCAGACGGAATGAATAAATTTACATGTAATGATACAAATAAACAAGTAAATGATGATTATAAAAAATTAACAATAACAGCATTTAAAGATACAAAATTATCTGCAGGAGACCAATTAGAAATGTTTATAACATTCGAAGTTGATCAAAATGGATATAAAGGAACTACTGATAGACCAGAATTACTTGGAGAAAAGAACAATGTAGCTGAAATAGCAAATTATTCTACATACTACACAAATGGAAAAGTAGCAGGAATAATTGACAGAGATTCAGCACCAGATAACATTGATTTAACAAGAAATGTAAAAGAGTGGTATGAAGATGATACTGAATCAGCACCAGCAACAAATATTCAATTATACAGATATAATAGAGAAATCAATGGAAATGTATGGGAAGATTCAGAAGCAATTAATTTACTATATAATCAAAAAGTAGCTAATGGTACAATGGATGAAGATGAAGCTAAAATAAAAGATATTGATGTCCAAATAGTTGAAAAAATACAAATAGATGGTATCGAATATGAAAAAATCTGGACAGAAGATGATTTCCCAGATTTAACAGCAGAAGAGAAGAAAGAATATAGACTAAAAGATGTAACAACAGATGAAAACGGATATTATTATTTTAAAGGCATATTAGCAGGTAACTATGTAGTAAGATTCAAATATGGTAATAAAGAAGCTACAGTAAAATATAACGGACAAGATTATAAAAATACAGTTTACCAAGTAAATATGACAAACAGTGATGGAACATCTACATTAGATAATGAATGGCAAGATTTAAGAACATCAACATTAAATGATGCAAGAATATCAGACGCTAGAGATTATGAGTTACAAAGAATGAAAGTTATAGCATACTCAAAGAATATAGACAATCAAATAGGAACTATACTAGAAAGTGCTGACAAATCAGGAGATCATACAAAATTAATTGAAAATACTCAAATGGTTGCAAACACAGCTAAACTAAATATTGAAATAGAACATCAAGATTATGTTGATTATGGTATCGTAAATAAAGTAGATGGAATTCAAGAATATACATATGTTGTCAAAAATATAGATTTTGGATTGGAAAGAAGATCTGGAACAGCAATAGACCTTGATAAGAAAATTTCAAAAATATCATTATACAAAGAAGACGGTACAGAATTATTATTAAGTGTATCATACAATGAAGACGGAACTATAAACAAAGAAGCAAACAGTAATAAATATGTTGACAAAGTAGTTCATCTAGACGAAACAGATACAGTTCAAGGATTTGAATATATTCCTACAGAAAGCACTTATAAAAACGGAACAATCTTAAAAGTAGAATACAAAATAACAGTAACAAATAACTCAGAAGTTGATTGGACAGGAAAATTAGATTCATATGAAACATCAGAGTCAATCTTAAATAAAGTAGCAGAGCTAGAAAAATCAGCTCCATATGTTTCAGGAGAGATGATTACATATGGTGAATATGTAGGGTTAAACTATTATAACAATCAAAATAATGATACAGATAAAATAGTAACAACAAAAGTTGAACAAATAATTGACTATATTGACAATGATGCATCTTCAGATATGGATAGCAATACATTGACAGAAAATGGAAGCTGGACAGAAGCTACATTAGAAGAATTAGAAAGCAATAAAGCTCTAGCAGAAAACGTATATACAGATAAAAATGGAGAAAAATTATTACTAGATTCTAAAGAAAGAGCATATATTACAGAAGGAAACAAAAATGTACTAATATCAGAAACAGAAGATTATAATCCATCAGCAATAACAAAATTGGTACCTACTGCAGCTTCTGAAGATATAGGAAAAAGCGCAAGCGGAAAAATTAGAGTTGTTCTAACAAAACAGTTAACTGAAGAAAACTCAAACAATGATTTATATAATAATATAGCTGAAGTATTAAAATACTCAAATACAGTAGGAAGAAGAGATGAATTAGCAGTACCTGGAAATGCACAAGTAGGTAGAGGAGAATTTATAGCAGCAACAGGATATGATAATGGAGAACTTGTTAAAGATTATGAAGGCGCAAAAGAAGTAACACTAGAAGGCGAAACATTACATCTAAACGGAGAAAGAGATACAGATGCACCAAACTATGTAACTTTAACTGAACCTACAGGTATTTCACTAAGAGAGTACAAAACAAGAAATAACTACAAAATAATAGCAATTGTTGGAATAGTTTTAGTAGCAGGATTAGTAGTAATAAAAAGAAAATTTTTAAACAAAAAAGATGATATAAAATTACTAAATGAATAATACAATAAATGAATATTAAACAATATTTTCTTTAATATAAAGATAGAAGTACTTTTAAGTACTTCTATTTTTTATGCAAATAAAGGCAATTAGAGTGAATATATATTGCAAAACTGGAAAAAATATCATTTGAAAAATAGTAATCAAGAGGAGATATTTTCAATGAATAACTATAAGTATCTGAATATAAAAGGTACTTCATTAGAAGAAAGCCAGTTAGAAAAATATATAAAGCAAATTAGTGAAGAGCACAATATAAAAGAAAAGTCTGATAAGAACACATATCCAATAAGAAAATTAAAAGAAAATTTTGAATATATTGTAAAAACATACGAAATATTAAATGAACATTTAAAACTAGGAATCAAAATACACTCAGCTGGAGAATGGTTATTAGACAACTTTTATATAATTGAAGAAACAGTAAAGAACATAGAAAAAACATTAACTAAAAAAGAATATATAGACTTACCAGGAATTGCAAATGGAAAATATCAAGGATTTAGCAGAATATACGTATTAGCAAATGAAATAGTAGCATTTGGAAAAGAATGCATATCAGAAGAAAAGATAATAAAAGCAATTCAAAGTTATCAAACTAGAAAAATATTATCAATGAAAGAAATTTGGAAAATAGGTATATTTATACAAATATCAATAATTCAAGAAATAGCAGAAATATGCAAAAAAATATACCATTCTCAGATACAAAAATATAAAGTCGAAAATATTTATGAAAGATTAATTGAAATAAAAAAAGAAAAAGATAGAAAATTCGATAAAAATATAAAAAATAAAGCTGTAAACAATGAGTTAAATCAATCATTCATAGAATATATGACATATAAATTACGAAGAATAGGAACTAAAGGAACTCCATATTTAGAAGTATTAGAAAAGCAAATGAAAAAGTTAGGAATAGACATAGATGAAGTCGTAAAAGGAGAACATTTATATGTTGCAACACTAAAAATAGAATTTGGAGCATGCATAACTTCAATTAAAAGAATAAACAGAATAAATTTTAAAGAAGTATTTAATAAAACAAGCAAAGTAGAAGAATTATTAGAAATGGATCCAAGTGGAGTATATAAAAAACAAACAGAAGAGACAAAAGAAATGTATAGAAATAAAATTCAAAAAATTTCAGATAAAACTAAAATATCTGAAATTTATATTTCAGAAGAAATAATAAAACTATCATCAAGATATAGAGAAGATAAAGAAAACAAAAAAGCACATGTTGGATATTATTTAATAGACGAAGGAATATATGAATTAAAAGAGCAAATTTTAGAAAAGAAAGTAAGAAGAGTAAATAAAAAAATTATCTCAAGAATTTATGTAATTCAAAATTTTTTAGTCCCACTAATATTAGACTTTATACTTAGCAGTAACTTTAGAATATCAAATCAGCTTAAAATTTTTGTATTCATCGTACAATATGTACCAATATATAATATTTGGATAAAAACATTAAATACTATACTTAAAAATATAGTAAAGCAAAGTAGAATACCAAAAATAAATTATGAAAATGGAATTGAAGATATAAATAAAACAATGGTTGTAATACCTTGTATATTGGATTCAAAAGAAAAAGTAA
>JAGBDU010000091.1 GCA_017937285.1 Clostridia bacterium | reverse complement strand
CTTTTTTTCTTATTTCTTTGTTTTTCTTTTATTTGATTATTTTTTCCTCCACTTGTTTTTTTATTTTAAGGTGCTATAATTTTTTTATTACCTTTAAGGAGGCTTGTGGAAATGATTAACCGGCGCTACTCATCCTTTATCCCACTGCTTGATCAATTACAGAAATATGGTAGTTTTTCTTCCACTATTTCTGTGAGCTCCCCTGGCGTCAAAGAGATTTCCGATTTTCTGTATAATCAATTGATTACTTTTATTAAGAGTGATAAATTTCCTCATTCTGGTGTGTTTTTTGATGTACGTTGTTCTGGAAGTTCCTCTATTTTTATTTCGACTTTTTCAGGAACTCGAGCAAGCCACATCAACTGTTTTCATGTCAATAAAGGAGATTTTGAACTCTTACAGTATCATATTGAACAGGTATCTTTGGTTTATACCAGTCTCTTTTGCGAACGCAAGAGCTATGTTTCACAAGAATTCACGATTATGTACCGTGAGGTGTCAGAGTAAAATCTGACATCTTTTTTTATATTTTTTAGCAATCTCCTGTTGACTTTGCTAAAAAGAGTGCTATAATAATTATTGTAAAAGATATCTTTTTAAATTAAATATGTGCTACCTTAAATGGTGTCAACACATAGAATGAAAGGAAGTAGATTAATATGATGATGATACCAAGAAGAAAAAACGAATTTGATTTGATAGGAGATTTATTTAGAGATCCATTCTTTACTGACCATGAGAGTAATGTAATGAAAACTGATATTAAAGAAAAGAGCGATAAATATTTAATTGATATTGAACTACCTGGATATGAAAAAGATTCTATAAAAATTGATATTGATGATGGATATTTGACAGTACACGCAGAAATCAATTCAGATAAAGAAGAAAAAGAAGAAGGAAAATTTGTTAGAAAAGAAAGATACATTGGCTCATGTTCAAGAAGTTTTTATGTTGGAACTGAAGTTAAAAGTGAAGATATTAAAGCTTCTTTTAAAAATGGAATGTTACAAATTGAAATTCCAAAGAAAGATGAGAAAAAAGAATTGCCTGAGAAAAAATATATTCAAATTGAAGATTAATAAAAAAGACCTTTTAAATAAGGTCTTTTTTATATTTATAGCTTTATTTTATTAAGTCTGTATAATATATGATTTCTTTATTTAATGATTTAGCATATTCAATTTCACTTTTTGTACTATTTCCTATATAGCCATTTACATTTACAACTAATATGGCGTCTGATAGTTTGATTTTTTCTTTATGCATTTTATCAAATATTACAGCTTGCTCTTTTGTATAATCTTCCTTGTTTTGCTTTGTCAATTCAATTGGAGTTATCATGCAATTTTCTTTTAACGCCATTTTTTCTGTTATTTCTATCATCTCTTTTTTGAATTTATGGCTTCCACATACAGTCATTATTTTCATTTTGGTATTCTCCTTTATTTTATATTTTCTATAAATTATAATGTCTAATTTAGTATTATATTTTGTTAAAAATTATTGTTTTTTCTTTCATATATATTTTACCTACTTCGTATCCATATTCTTTTAGTTCTTTTTTATAATTTAAAAATGAATGATTAATTTCAAATCCTAAAATATTTTTAATTTCTTCATAAGTTAGTTTATAATTTTCTTTTTTGTTTTCTTTTAAATAATTCCATAAAGGTTCATATTTACTCATTTTTGTACACACTCCTAAACCACATTTATTTTTTAGATATTTCTAATACTTTTTTCATAGTATTAGCAGTTCTTATTGTAATTTTATACATTTCTTTCATTATAGTTTCTTTATTATCTATATAACTTTCAAAAATAACATTACCACTATTAAGATATGTAGAAACATTTTGATATTTATTTTTTTCTAGTTCTAATTTCAATTCACTCATTGGAACCTTATTTTTACCACTTATATTTACTCCTCTTAATAATGCTATATACTTCATAATATTTCTCACTTTCACATTACTATTATTTGTGTGATATATTATCATAAATATGCTTTTTCTTCAATAATTTGAAACTATGGGGAAGTTTTGGGAAAGAAAAATTTTAAAATTTATATACTTGAATCCGAGATTTCATAGTTCAAAGCATATGGAAGATAAAAAATTAAAAGTTTTATGGAAATAACTTAATGAATTATACGAGTATAAATATTTAAAAAATGTTCTTATTTTTATTCAATAATGAATGATTTTAAACAATTAAAAAACATTGTTTAATTATTTAGTAGATTTGTAATAAGGATTCTATTATATAGTTATTTAATATTAAAGTATAATGCAAATTCTGATATTGGAATACTATGTAAAAATTTAACATACTTAAGTTTTTGTTGATTTTTTATCATAATAAGTTAAAATATTTTTTTGGCACTCATTTTTTGAGCTGTCGAATATAAATACTGTAGAGAGAATTGTTAGTTATATTCTCTCTCAGTAAATTCTCTTGTTGTTGCTTTTATTGGTATGAATGTGTTTTGATTGGACAGCTTCTGTAATTGTGGAGTCGACTGAGAACGAAGATAGCGGTATCACTACCTATTCCACTACTTATCCGTATATAGGTTATGGAAATGCATTAGCGGTTAATACAACCTATAAGAGACTCGCTTATTCAGATACAGGTTTTAACTGCTATGTTACTGTTCGATATGAATTAAGCGGAATCAATAATAGAGAGGAATTTTGATGAAGGTGAAGAATGACGAGACTCTTTGGACAAGTCCTTCTGACTATTATGTACCCTCACATGACTCTTATGAGTACTGGCGTGGCAGTGACGTATATTCTATATGGATAAAAACAACGTCAGGTTTTGTCAGTGCTTGGGTTGAAAGATAGTTTTGAATAACAATTTTAGTTAACATGAGTTTTTGAGTTTCATTTATATCGATTTAGCGCAACAAGAGAAAACCGGTATACTGTATTCAGTGTACCGGTTTTAAAACTAATTAATTTATTATATTAAACTTCGTATTTTTCGTAATCTTCTGGAATTTTAGTAAAATCTCTATAGGAATTATCGTATGTTATTTCTACTGTATATAATACATTTTTTAATTCATCAAAAGATTCGTCAAGTTTGGCTGATTTCATATATACTAATTTATCTTTATCAAAATACATTTTTAGACCTATTTCTTTAAAATTTTCTGTATACAATATTTTTCCATTCATAATTTCGTATCCTCTTGTAAAGTAGTTACAACTAGATATTTCTGATAATCTATCATTAATCCAGCTATTATAACTATCTATTCCTTCATCACTATTATATACTATTTCATACTTCTTATCTTTAGGAAGAATTTTATATCCAATCACATTATCTTTAGTATTAATAGTGCACATAATTATGTCTTCAGAACTAGGATTATTTTTTATTTCATTAAAATTATTATGTATAATTGCTGAAATTTCCTTTGCTTCTGGATTATCAGTTGCTTGAATTATGGTCATATTCATTTCATCATTACTATATTTAATTTTCATTGTAATATTACTTTCTTCTCTATAAGAAGTTTCAAACATATTTTTATATAGTACTGCAGATTTTGATAAATTTATTTTGTTTTCTCTTATCCAACATAGATAAAGTATTGAAATAAATAAAATAATAATTATTAAAACATTCCTTATAATTCTAAATTTTTTCATATAAATCACCTCTTATTCATCAAAATAAAATATTTCTTCGAATTTTTTATCTAGTACAATGCATAGCAATAGTGCTAGTTTAGCAGTAGGATAAAATTTTCCAGTTTCTATTGCATTTATAGTCTGTCTTGAAACACCAACTAATTTTGCCAATTGTTCTTGTGATAAGTTCTTTTCTACTCGGGATAATTTTAATTTGTTTTTTAAGATTAAGTTTTCTTTCATATCCTCACCTCATTTACAAATTCAATAGTAAATATAATAGTTAAAATTAAGATAATTATTCCAGATATTAATAAAAGCTTTTTTTTCATTTTTAGGGCATGATGAAGCTGTGAGATACTTAATTGGGCAAGAGTAATGGCTACTAAATCGCTAATAATATATTCTGAATTTGCAATTCTAATTAATATAAATAATATACATAAAGCGGGAACAATTATTGTACTAATTCCTAAAGATTTAGTTAATATTAATTTTTCCATTTCGTCCTCATCTTTTCTGGCTTTTTCCAATATTTCTTCCTTTTTCATAATATTTCCTCCTTTGATATTATTTATTTAATTATAAACTTTTTAGTCATAATTGTCAAGTTTTATTTACTTATTGTCAAGTTTTGTTTATACATCTATTATTAATAAATAATACTTAAAGAAAGTATATTGTTCTCACTGCTTCTTCGATAAAATCCTTATTGGTAAAAATATATTCATCGTAGTCATATCCAAAAATGCTTTTAAAATTGTTTTTAGATTTTTCTTCATTACTGTACTTTATGGTAGATATGTTGATGGAAGAAATGTAAATGCAATTTTAAAATTAAGGTTAGCGAAACTAGGAATTGAAGGAATATCTATACGTAGCTTAAGACATACTTATGGAACTATATGTGTGGAAGCTGGTATGAGAGCTATTGCATTTCAAAGATTAATGGGACATCAAGATGTTTCTGTAACTCTTAATACATATACATCTATATTTAATAAATATAAAGAATCTGAAATAAGCAAAGTTAATGATTATTATTTAGAAAATGAAATATTGCCTAATAACAATATTGAAGTATTAGATACACCAAAAGAAAAAGACAATGAAGATGAGTTAGAAAAATAGACTATAAAGTTTGATAAATTTTGAAAAAGTTTGAGAAAGATTAAATATGATAAAAGTCTTGAATATCAACGTTTGAGAAAAATTGCAAAAAAATAAGAGAGTTTTAAAACTCTCTAGAATTGGTCGAGGTGACAGGGATCGAACCTGCGACCTCATGGTCCCAAACCACGCGCGCTACCAACTGCGCTACACCTCGATATATATTATGCATTTCAAACTGCTTTTATATAATAGCATAACTTTTTTTAAATTTCAAGTATTTTTTTAGTTTTTATTTTATTTTTCATTATTATTTCAATTATAATATTCTTTTATTTTTCTGTGAATTTTAATATAATGATTAAGAGGTATTTTTATGAAATATATTTTTGAAGATTTTAATATTGAATTTAGAAAAAATAATATTATGCTTTCTGCTCCACATTGTTATCCTCAATTTCGAAATGGAGAGATAAAGAAAAAGGAAACTAGGACTGGTATTTTAGTTAAAGATTTGGCTAGAAAGCTTTCTTTATCTTGTATTTACAAAACTAAATTCTACAATAATGATCCTAATTGGGATGATAATTCCACATATAGAGAACAACTTGTGGATTTTATTTCTATACATAATATAAAATTGCTTATTGATGTCCATAGTATGAGAGCTGAACGAGATGTTGATATTTGTATTGGCATTAATGATGGTAAAAACATTCTTAATCGATTTGATATTGCTGATGAAATTAAATATGTTTTTAAAAGTTACGGTTTTAAAAAAGTTTATATTGATACTCCTTTTAAGGCTGCTTTTCCTAATGTTATTTCTTGTTATATTTCTAGGATGTGTCAAATTCCTTGTTTTCAAATTGAAATAAATAATAAATTCTTGCATAAAGATTATGATACTTATAACTTTGATTTAGCTAAAAGTGCTTTTTCTGAGATTATAAAAAAGATTGATTTGATGTTGCTATGATAACTTTATTCTTATAAAGAAATCGCCCCCGCACATGCGGGGACTTCTACAAATTGGTTGACTAAATTTAGACCTTGCTTATGACTAGACTAGTTTTACCTTATATTTGTAAGGCTTGACTATCAGATTGAATCTTTCGCACTGAGCGATTTCTTTCTGACTCAGCTTTTTTATGACTTTGCTTTTATGATCATGTCTCCAGTTGTAGTAAAGTCCTTTAACTATTCCTGGAACATTTTCTTGTCTAGTAGAAAAAGTTGGCGGAAACCATACTTTAATTTCGTATAGATATGGTATCAGCTCAAAAAAATTGCTGAGGTACTCCGCTTGTTCTTGGTTCAGTTTACGAACCACCTCCCGTTTGCCTTTGTGCTTTTCTTGGTATAACTTATGCCTTAGTTCAGATAAGCGTTGTTGCTCTTTACCTTTCATGACGACACTCCCTCTCAACCAATTCGTAGCATTTCAAGCAAAAGTCTGTGTTGATTATAACATCTTTTTATGTATACTTCAATCATTTCTTTCTAAGTTTTGCTTTTTTTATTTTTTGTTCAAAATAAAAAACCTAGGATAAATCCTAGGTTTGGTGAGCCAGGAGGGGTTCGAACCCCCGACCCCGCGCTTAGAAGGCGCGTGCTCTATCCAACTGAGCTACTGACCCATAACGCTTATATAGAATACCATGTTTTCTTTTTATTGTCAAGTATTCGTGAGATTTTTTTATTTGTTTTTGTAAAAAGATTTAAACTTCTTTGAATATCCACTTTTTTCAATTCTTTAAAGTTTAAATCTTTTTACTTTTATATCTATCTATGTTTTCTTTGCTACTATTCCATATAATTTTCTAACTAACTTTATTCCTTTTTCTTCTCTAAATTTTTTGGTGTATTTTTCGAATAGTTCTTTTTCTATTAGCAATTTTACATCTTTTTGTTTTTCTTCTGAAAAATCGTTTAAGATTGGTGTTTTTAGTAATAATTTCATTAGGTCTTTTTCTGTTTTGTAAAATTCTATTTCAATTATTTTCTCTTTTTTTATTATTTCTAATCCTGCTTTTTCTAAGTTTTCTAAATCAATTTTTGATATTGATTTTTTGTCTTTATATGCTTGTCCTCTTTTAAATATCTTTTTTAATTCTATGCAATCTTCCTTATCTATTCCTTGAATTATTACATATCCTCCGTTTTTTAATACTCTATATATCTCTTTTGCATCTATAACCGTATGTCTTGCGCTTATTAAATCAAAACTTTCTTGTGGATATTCAATTTTCAAATTATTCATAACCTTAAATTCTATATTTTTTCTTTTGCTATTTTTGAGATTTTCTTTTGCTGTTTTTATCATAGTTTTTGAATAGTCTGTTCCAATAATCTTTTCTACGGAAGGATAGTTTTTTATAATATTTTCTCCTCCACCTGTTCCTAAATCTAAACATATTGATTTTGATGTTGTGTATTTTTCTATTTCTTTATAAATATTCCATCCGCTTGTTGTTTGTGTTTCATAATTTATTTTTGAAAAATCCCAATTTCCAATTTCGTTGTAAAAATTTTTTTCTTTCATTTTTTCTCCTTAAAAATTATAATTTTTTATGTGGTATAAAAAAAGAACCTCCTTTTTCTCATAGCAAAACTAACCACTATTTAACTATGGTTTAAATTTTGCCATTCATAAAGAAAGATTCTCAACATTCTTTATTATAATTTCCTTGGTAATATCACGCGAATGGTCGAATTGAGATACTACGTTGTTATTATACCATGCTTTTTAATTATTTTCAACTTCTGTCCTATTTTCTACTTGAAATATTTCTGTAATGTGCTATAATAGCTATGTTAGTTTTGCACCTGTAGCTTAGCTGGATAGAGCGTTCGGCTACGAACTTGTACACCACATATTTACAATACTTGATATTAAAGGGGTTGGGGAGTGGTTAAGAATTTTCCCCATAATTTTCCCCATTAATATATAGATTTATTTGAAAATGTTATAATAGATTTTATAATATTTTCTATATATGCGACTGTAGCTTAGCTGGATAGAGCACTTGGCTACGAACCAAGAGGTCGGGGATTCGAATTCCTCCAGTCGCACCAAAAAGCACTTTTAAAGGTGCTTTTTATTTTATGCCATAACTGGCTCAGTTAGTCTTGCAATCTTCTCTAAATAAATTTTATTCTTTTCCATTAGGTCTTGTAACTGATTTTCAGTGTATTGTTTATTATATAATTTTAGCATTTCCTGTTGTTTTCTAGCTTCGGTAATATATATATAGTAACGTCTTGTAGTATCAAAGTCAGAGTGTCCCATAATAATATGTAATACTTCTGGTGGCATTCTTTCAGATGAACATAGAGTGGCAAACGAATGTCTAAGCGAATAAACAGTCATGTGTTCTAGTCCGTATTTCTTAATAAATTTAGGCATCTTGTTTGTAAGTCTTTCTGGTACAAATGGTTCTCCATTTTCATTAAGAAAAACAAAATCATCTTCACTAAATGTTTTTCCAGTCTTTTTACATTCTAAAATTCTTTCAGCTTTAATCTTCAATATCAATTTTTTCAACCTTGGATGTAGTGGGATATCACGTACACTCTGTGGGGTTTTCAAATCTCCCAATACTCTCACATTCTTTATCTTTTTTAAGTTGTTATCATACACAGCAACTTGCTTAAATGCATTCCTGATTTGAATAATATTTCTATCCATCAAAAAACTGCTAAACCTGTATGCACAACATTCCTCGGGTCTACCGTCCGACTTAAAAGAATAGCCTCTAGTAAGTATGCCCACGGTCTACCATCTTGTTCAAACAAATCTAGCCATACTGCTTGTCTTTCTTTATCTAAATGTTCTATTTCAACACCAATATTAGATTTTCTGTTGCCTATATAAATTTTAGATGCAGGATTTTCTGACATAATTCCTAAATCAATGGCTTTCTGAAATGTTAGTTTTAATATAAGTTTTATATCCTTCAAGTATTTCTCTGAATAATCTAATTTATCAAAATGTTGTTGTAATTGCTCAGTTGTGATCTTCCTTATATCTAAATCTCCCCCTACAGGTATGATTTGTCTGTTAGCTGTTCCTAAATAAGATGTAACAGTCTTTGGACTTATTTTACGTCTTCTACTATGTAAGTTGATTTCTGATTGTAACTTCTTTTCATATAACATTTTATTTACAAATGATTTTAGAGCAAAATCTTGTCCAACATTTGATACTACCTTTTCTAATGTTTCATATTCCAACTTATTGGTTATATTATTATTTTTAACTTGTTCTGCTGCATATATTAATTCTTCTTGCTCCTTTAACTTTAATAGCTTTCTAGCTTTTTCTTCTGTTAATGCTGTTTTTGAAATTCTTTTAGTAACTTCAAATCCATAGATTTTTGATAAATCTATGGTTTTTCTTGCTTCATAACTATTTCCTTTCTTTCTAATTTTAATGTCCTTGTCATCTAGCTGTTTATTCATATTTAATTCAACCATAATTTATCTTCCTTTCTAATGTTTAATATGATATAAAACAGCAAATAGATTTTAATTTTCTAATATCTACCTGCTATTTTATACATACTTTTTTTGTTTTGACAATACCTCAAAACACTTTAGTCAGGTTATTAGCCCATTCTACAAATTGTTTTTTGTTTATTCTAATTTGTTTTTTGAATTTCACAGCTGGGAAATTATCCATTTTTACTAAATCCAGCATCAAATTTCTTCCAACACCCATTAGTTTTGCAGCCTCATTTATTCCTATAAAAATAGGTTCTTGATTGTTTTCCATCTTATCCTCTTTCCGAAAATCAGAAATAAGGTAGTAGGAGTATCTCTATTCTGTAGCTTATTTAATTTTCTGTTATATTTTTAATTTTTTTAGTTTTCTTTGATACACAAGAAGTAAAACTAGGAATGTAATTATTACTTTGTCCATTGTCTTACTTCTTTATTTTTTAATCTTGTTTAATATCTTCTGTTTCTGGTGATATATAGTATTTTAGTCTTGTTTCTGTAACATCTTGTAGCATATACTTAAAGTAATTATAAGCTTTCTCAATACCTTCTTCTAATATTTCTTGTTCTCTTTTTTGATGTTTCTTCAATTCCTTTTCTAGTTTTTCTACAATATCGTTAGGATATTCTCCAAAAGCCTCTTCGTCTCTAAAGTACCAAAATTTTTCTGATAATTCTTTTGTAAGTTCTTGAACTCTTTTTTGATATTCTTCAAATAGTTGTGTCTTTTTTTCTACATCTTCATTTAAATCTTTGCTACATATTTCAATGTGATTTGAAATATCCGTCCAATCATCTTTACTAAA
>JAGBDU010000090.1 GCA_017937285.1 Clostridia bacterium | reverse complement strand
TCCAAAGAAGATATACGGAATATTAGATCCTCTAAATCAAGAATTTGTAAGCAGTGTAAATGACATATTAGCTGACCGAGAAATAGTAGAAGTTACAGGAGCAAAACAATTAAGACAACTAGCAGAAACTCAAGAAGCACGTCCTATATGGGTTTACAGAAGAAATTTTATGCAAAAAATACAAGATTGGTTTGATAAAAAATTAGGAATTAATAAAGAAGAAAGTAATAGAGATGGAGAAAATAGATAAAAATTTTTATAATAATTTAGAAGAAGTATATATTGTTTTAGAAAAACTCAACTTAATAAAAGAATTACCTCAAAAATTTATAGACTATATTAAAGAAAACAAGAATAATGAATATGAATTTAAATACGAAGAAGAAAAAGAACTAATAGATCAAAAAATTTCTGAAGAATCAAAACAAATTTTAACAATAATATATCAAGACTTCTTTTGCACAAAAGAAGAAAAAGAAAAATTAAATGAAATATTAATAAAAAATGAGGAAAAAAAACAAAAAGAATTTAACGAAAAATATGGATATGAAAAAATTTTTCAACAAGCAAAAAAAATACCAGATACAAGCGAAAATAAGCCCAAAAATGAACAATTAATAGAATATAAAGAAAGTATATTCCATAAAATAATAAGAAAAATAAAACAAGTATTAAAATAAATAAAAACAGCTAGATAATAAAAAAGCTAGCTGTTTTTATTTAAATAGAATAAAGATATAGATTTTAGAATCTTGTTATGATAAAATAAACGACATAAAGGAGGCTTAAGATTATGGGCGAAAAAATAAAAATATTATGCTATGGAGATTCTAATACATGGGGGTACATACCAGGAACAGATCATCAAAGATTTCCAAAAGATGATAGATGGCCAGGAGCACTTCAAAGGATGTTAGGAGAAAAGTTTGAAATCATTGAAGAAGGTTTAAATAGTAGAACATTAGTATCAATAGATAAAAGAATGGATAGAGAAGGAAGAAGCGGAGCAGAATATTTACTACCTTGTTTAGATACTCACGATCCAATAGATTTAGTAATAATAATGCTAGGAACAAATGAATTAAAAACAGCATTTTATAGAAATCCAAAAGAAATAGGAGAAATATTTGAAGAGCAATTTGTAAAGAAAATAATATCTAGGAAATCTGTTTGTAGAAAAACAACACCTAAACTATTAATAATAGCACCGCCAATAATAACTAAAGAAAATCCAAAATTCATAGGAGGAAAAGCAAAGTCTGAAAAATTAAACGAAATATATGAAGATATTGCTATAAGAAACGAATGTGAGTTTTTGGGAAATGAAGAATTAGAAGTTGGAGAAGACGGAATACACCTATCTAGAGACGGACATAGAATATTAGCAAGTAAATTAGCAATGAGAATAAAAGAAATCTATAAGTAAAGAGGTATTTATATGAAAGTAGAATTAATAGGAACAGGATGCATTGGAACAAAGCAGAATAGTGCATCATGTCTTATAAATAAAAAAATATTATTAGATGTACCTAACGGAATTTGTAGAACACTAAAAAATATGAATAAACCACTAAATTACATCAACACAGTAATAATAACTCATTATCATGGAGATCATTTTTTTGATTTACCATTTTTAATATTAGAAAAAGTATTTAAACCAGAAGAAAACAATTTCCCATTAAACATAATTGGACCTAAAGACATAGAAGAAAGAACCAAAGATTTATACGAAACAGCTTTTCCAAACGGATGGGAAACTGCCAATAAAGTGTTAAATATTAAATTTATAGAAATATTACCAGGCGAAACTAAATATATAGATGATCTTACTATAGAAGCAGTAAAAGTAGAACATAAATTGCCAGAAGCCCAAGGATACATATTAACAATAGACAATCAAAGATGCGCTTTTACAGGTGACAGTAGGGCGTGTGAAGGAATAGATTATTTGCTATCAAAAAGTAAGATATTAATTGCAGATTGTGCAAATACTATAGGTGGAGAAACCCACATGGGAATAGACAATATAAAAGAATATACTGAAAAATATTCAGACAATGTAATTGTAGCAACACATATGAAAGAAGAAACCAGAAAAGAAGCTGAAAAATTAGAGATAGAAAATTTTATAGTTCCAACAGATGGTTATATACTAGATTTTTAAAAAGTGCAAAAACGTATATTATAATAAACTGTGAAAAACACAAAATACAAATAAATTTGAAAAGTCTTTTATTATAAAATTAAAAATAGCTATCTTATAATAAAATCTTATAAATTTAAAATTAAGGTGAAAACCTATAAAGAAAGGAGAAAACAAATGACAAAATTTGTATTAAACGAAACATCATACTTTGGTAAGGGGGCAAGAAAAGAATTACCAAATGAAATAAAGCAGAGAGGATTTAAAAAAGTACTAGTTGTTACAGATAAAGAGCTATTTAAAGCAGGTGTAACATCAAAAGTTACTGAGGTATTAGACAAAGCCAAGATTAAATATACTATATATTCAGACGTAAAACCAAATCCAACAATAAAAAATGTTTTAGACGGAGTAGAAGCATGCAAAACATATAAAGCAGACGTAATAGTTGCAGTCGGAGGAGGATCTAGCATTGATACAGCTAAAGGAATTTCAATATTAATGACAAACCCAGATAGAATGGACGTTGTATCTTTAAACGGATTATCAAATACAAAAAAGAAAGGTCTACCTTTAATTGCTTTACCTACAACTTCAGGAACAGCTGCAGAAGTTACAATTAACTATGTAATAACAGATGAAGAAAAAGCTATAAAAATGGTTTGCGTTGATCCACATGATATTCCAATATTAGCTATAATTGATTCTGATTTAATGGCCTCAATGCCAAAATCAATAGCTGCAGCTACAGGAATGGATGCATTAACACATGCAATAGAAGGATATATTACAAAAGCACATAATACAATGTCAGACATGTTCCATATGAGAGCTATTCAACTAATATTTGAAAATCTACCAGCAGCAGTAAATGAAAAAGATGAAAAAGCAATAGAAAATATGGGACTTGCACAATATATAGCAGGAATGGGATTTTCAAACGTAGGATTAGGAATAGTTCACTCAATGGCACACCAATTAGGAGCTGTTTATGATACACCTCATGGAATAGCAAATGCAATATTACTTCCTACAGTAATGAGATTTAATGGAGAAGTATGTGCAGATAGATTTAGAGAAATACTAATAAATATAGGAAGACCAGATGCAGCACATTTAAATAATCAAGATGTAATAAACACATTCGTATGGATGATAGAAGAATTATCTAAAAAAGTTGGAATTACAACTAGAGTTGCAGATACTGGTTGCAAAGAAGAAGATTTATCAATGCTTGCAGATAAAGCAATGGAAGATCCTTGCAAACCTGGAAATCCAAGAGAAGTTACTAAAGAAGATTTTATAAATCTATATAGACAAGCTATGTAACATCTTATAAAATAAAAAATAAAAAAATCTAGATAATTTTTATTTTATACTGATACTCAGTAATAGAAAAATAAAAGTTTTATCTAGATTTTTATTTATTATAAAACAATTAATTTTAATAAACAAAGAATAATTAGATGTAAAGGATAAAAACAATAAGACATTATTTGAACAAACTTACTATTGTTTCCTTTTTTACCATTATATAAATTAGGAAATACTAAACCAATTATTGAAAACATAAGTAAGAACAATACATATCTAGTATTTGAAAGAGTAAAAGCATAGTTTGTAGATTTTTTTACAAATAAAATAAAAAATAAAGCTGCCTGAACTAGAGTTTTAAAAGTTGGTTTAGATTTTAATACGAAAAATGAAAGTATAAGTAATACGCCAATGGCACCAAAATCAAAATTTAAAAGCTCTGCCAAAAAGGCTAACAAAAAGGAAATAAAATAAGCAACATATTTATTTTTACATTTATCTACAATTCTTATAGAAAGTAATCCAAAAGCTAAAGTAAAGAACATATTAAAATATAAAACTTTAATAGTTCCAAAAAATAAAAACTGTGCAAATATTTGAGAAATTATTGCAAAAACAAATAATCTAGTCAAATATTTAGAAAAATTTTTGTTTTGAACATATCCTTCATAAATCAAAAAAGCGAATATTGGAAAAGATAATTTACCTATACAAGCCATTCCTCTGCCAATAGATAAATCCGGTAAAGCAAAAGGAATATGACCAATAAACATAGTTAAACAAGCAATGACTTTTAGTACAAAAATGGACATAAAAAAAGCTCCTTCTAATTTTTTTATATATTATATCAATTATAAATAAAACAATGCAATAGAACTTTTAAAAGTAAATTATTTTTCAATATTAAAAGAAGCAGCATGAATTTTATAAAAATCACAAAGTTCACAAGAATTACAAAAAGATACCCTAGCATTAAAAATTTTTTTCAATGTTTGTAAAAAAATATCGGATTCAGTAAAACAATGAACAAATATCTTTTTAGGTACAATATTAAGCAAAGTATTTAAACAAAAATCATTAGAAGAGAAAGAAATGTCTGATAAATACTTAGCATCTAAAATATTGTCATCAAAAGGAATTATATTTTTTTCTTCATCTAACAAAATACTTTTTTCTTTTAAATATATTAAATGAACTACATCCATTTTAGATTCAGAAGAAGTTATATATTCTTTAAGAAGTAAGACAAATCTATTATATTCACGATTAATAACAAATGTATTAACAGATAAATCAATTAAATACTCTAAAACCTCAATATAATCTTTAAGTCTAAATTTAATAAAACCTGATAGCAACATAGAAGATTCCTCTTTTAAATAATCAAAAACTGAAAGATATACTAAGTCTTGTTTGCTATTTTGCTCATCTTTAACAATATTAGCAGATTCTCTTAAAATTTCTAATTGTTCATAAGAAGAAAAATAACAATAATGCTTTTCTAAAATTTGTCTAATTATATTTTCTTCATAAAGGTCAATTATTAAATTAGTAATAAGACGAGCAAATGAAGAAAGTGAAGAATAATAACAGGCGACTTTATTATCTTTTCTATAAAATTCAAATTTATCAGAATCATGTTCTAATAAATAAGAATAAACCGAATCGGTTTCATGTAGATTATCTAAAAAAAGCGAAAACATAGAATCCTCCTACAAAATATTATTGACACTTTATAATAGTTTATTCCCAAAAAAGAAAAAAGAGTTTGTCAATGAAAAGTATGATAAACTCTTTTTTTCTTTTTATTTATAAATTCGATAATCAATATCTTTAAAAATCAAATCTTGAGAATAAATATCATCAACGAATTTTTCATCAATTTTATCATTTTTTATTTGATAATAAAGTTTAGAAAAACGACCAATATGTTGTTTGATTCTTTTTTTAGCATAATCAACCATAGTTCCATTAGTAATAATAAATAGCCAATCACTACTTTGAGCAAGTAAAAGTTCACGAGCACATTGATTTAAAGCTTTTCGCTTAAGGTCGTCAACTTGATCATCAGGGAAAAGATTTGCAAGTTCAACCATTCGATTACCTGCTTTATGAAGATGACGATGGGCATAATCATTTGAAGGATTAAGCCAAACTTCACTATAACCATTAGCACCCCAGCTAGAACGACAAGGAGTAGAAACTTGAATATTAGGATGTCTATCAATATAATCACCAGGAGTAATTAGACTAAAATTACAATCATCATAGTAAATCTTTTTAAATAAAACATACAACCAATAAGGACCTTCATACCACCAATGTCCATAAAGTTCAGCATCATATGGACAAACAACAATAGGAGGAGTATCCATAAACTTAGATAACATATCTATTTGAGCAGTTCTAGAATCTAAAAAATGTCCTGCTTGTTTTTCAGCAGTATCTTTAGCCCATTGAATATTATAATAATCTTTCTCACCAGACTTTGAAGTGATTCTATAATATTTAATGCCAGTATGAACACGAACACCATTATGAGCAATATAAGGCTTTATATAATCATAATCTAAATCATAACCAATATCTCTATAAAATTCTCTATAATTAAAATCACCAGGATAACCACAAATAGAACTCCATACCTGTTTAGATGACTCAATATCTCTACCAAAACAAGTTAATCCACCAGGAGAAGTTATAGGTGCAAAAGTTCCATAAAGAGGAGCAGGATCAGCATATAAAATACCATGAGATTCTACAATAGCATATTCGATACCAAATTCTTTCAAATATTGATCAGCCTCTGGAACGTAGCCACATTCAGGAAGCCAAATACCACGAGGCTGTCTTCCGAAAAATCTTTTATATGTTTGAACCCCAACAGCAATTTGTGCACGAACAGTTTGAGGTGTAACATATAAAATAGGAAAATAACCATGTGTTGCTCCACAAGTAATAATTTCTAAGAAACCAGCATCCTGAAAATGTTTAAAAGCTTCTATTAAATTACAATCATAAACATCTCTAAAAATATGTAAATCATTAGAATATCTATCAAAATAATATTGAGCCAAATTATGAACTCTTTCATCATAAGTAGTTCTTTTTAATTCTTTTTCTGCAAGCTCAATATGTTGCTTTAAATAATTAATATATTTTTGCTGTAACAATTTATTATCAAGCATATAAAGAAGAGGAGGAGTCATAGTCATAGTTAATCTGAATTTTACATTCTCTTCTTCTAGTTTTTTGAAATTAAGTAAAAGTGGGATATAAGTTTCTGACATAGCCTCAAAAAGCCATTGTTCTTCTAAATAATCATCACTTTCTGGATGATGAATAAATGGCAAGTGAGCATGAAGTATGAAAGTTACGTATCCTTTATTTTTATCCATATTGTCTCCTTAATATAAATATTTGCAAAATTTGTTCTGCTATACAAAACTAAAATGGCAAAAGCAATTTTAAAATATATAAATATCAGCTTTTGCCAAAATTTATTTAAAAGTTGAAGTAGGATTACCAGAAGATGGGTTATCTAGTACAAAGAAATCAGATAAATCCTCAACTTGATAAATTCCTCGATATAATTCATAAAAATCAACTAATTTATTGTGAGCCAAAATAGTATGAGTATCTTTATAAAATTCTTCACCAGTTTTTACATTTCTGTATTTAACTTGTGGCTTTACTTCGTTAAGAAGAACATGATCATTTGGCATAATTAAATTATTTGATTCAGAAACATAAATAAACGAATTAACATCTTCTTTATGTGGCATTTCTTGATTACGCTTAGCATAATCTTTAAAACGTCTACCAAGTTCAACAACGTACTCACTACGAGAATCTGAAATAGAAATATACCAACTATTAGCAAAATCATTTATTTCAATTTCTTGATAATAATTTAATGTTTTATTATGAACAACTAAAACAGGATAAGTATCATTAAAGAAATATTCACCATATTTTTCCATATACTTTTCTCTATCATTATCTGAAAGATCCCAATAAACAAACAAAACCTTAGGAGTTTGGGCTAATATTTTAACAACAGTTTCATTATAACGATAAGGTAAATCATAATATTCTAAAATGTTAGCGAAATCTTTTTTTACTTCTTTTATTTCTTTTGCTTTTTTTGATGAAGTAGACGAACTACGTTTAGTAGCCAAAGATGGAACCTTAACAAGTTTTTTCTTTGTTACTTTAGAAGCAGATTTTTTTGTTGTAGTTTTTTTAGCAGAAGAAGCAGTTGACTTTTTGGCAACCTTTTTCTTAACAGATGTATCAGATTTTTTAACTGTTTTTGTTACTTTTGCAGTAGTCTCTTTAGCAGAAGTAGTTTTAGAATCAACTTTTTTAGCAGATTTCTTTACTGTAGATTTCTTAACATCAGAAGTAGCCTGTGCCTTAGCTTTTTTAGTCTGGACTTCAGTTTCTTTTTTTACTGCTCTAGGCATACTTTGTTTCCTCCTTTGTAAAATAATAATACTTATATAATAATATCTATAAATAAAAAAAAATACAAGAGTAAAAAGAAAAAAATGTCGATAAATTAAATTTTTTTTGTTTTTCTATTTACATTTATTTTTTTATTATATAAAATAACATCTAGAGAATATTATACATAAGAAGAAAATTTTAAAAAACGAAAGGGGCTACAGAAAAGAATGAGAATTTTAATGTTATCATGGGAATATCCACCAAGAATTGTAGGAGGAATATCAAGAGTTGTACACGATTTGTCACAAAGACTAATTAAGGATGGACACAATGTAACTGTTGTAACTTACAGAGATGGGGATGTACCATATTTTGAGGATGATAACGGAGTTAAAGTACATAGAGTAGACAACTACATGATAAGCCCTAACAACTTCACTGATTGGATAATGCAAATGAACTTTAACATGATTTCAAAAGCTACAGAAATTATAAATAAAGAAGGAAAATTTGATGTAATACACGCACATGATTGGTTAGTTGCATATGCAGCTAAATCATTAAAACATTCTTTTGAAATTCCAATTGTTGCTACAATACATGCAACTGAAGCAGGAAGAAACAGTGGAATACATGATGAAACACAAAGATACATAAATGATACAGAATGGATGCTTACATATGAAGCAACAGAAGTAATAGTAAACAGTAATTATATGAAAGCTGAGTTACAAAGACTTTTTGGATTACCATATGAAAAAATAAACGTTGTTCCAAATGGAATAACACAAACAAATTTTGCAGGATATGAAAGAGATTACGAATTTAGAAGAAGATTTGCAGCAGATAACGAAAAAATAATTCTTTTCTCAGGAAGACTAGTTTATGAAAAAGGAATCCAAAATCTAATTGCAGCAATGCCAAAAATTTTAGCAGGATATCATGATGCAAAACTAATTATTGCAGGACGCGGAGGAATGCTTAACGAACTTCGTGCACAAGTTGATCACTTAGGAATATCTAATAAAGTATACTTCACTGGATATTTAGATCATAAAACACTTTGCAAAATGTATAAATGTGCTGACGTATCAGTATTTCCAAGCACATATGAGCCATTCGGAATAGTAGCATTAGAAGCAATGCTTGCAGGAGTACCAGTAGTAGTATCAGACGTTGGCGGTTTAAATGAAATAGTAGAACATGGACTAAACGGAATGAAAAGCTATGCAGGAAATTCAAACTCTCTTGCAGATTCTATATTATCTTTATTATACAATCCAGGATTATGTGCTAACGTAGTAAAACAAGCTAAATTAGATGTTAAAAATAAATATAATTGGACTAAAATTGCACAAGACACACACTTTACATATCAAAAAGCTATTTGCCAAACAATGGCAGAAAAACAAGCTCGCCAAATTGCTCAAGAAGATGCAAAAAAAACAAAAAAGCCTCAAAATGCAGAAAAAGAAATCACAAATCTTCTTGGATTCAAGAAAAGACAAGCATATGCATAAAAATAAAAAAGGGATGCTATATATGGTATTCCTTTTTTTATATGAAAGAAAGTTGACATAATAGGAAATGCTTGCTATAATAACAAAACACATACTATATAAGTGCTGAAATGTTTCCATTACAAAAGATTATTGATTACGTAAGAATTGTACATAAATCAATAACAAGGAGAGTTTGTATGGAGACTATTAAAAATATAAGCACTCAAGAATTTATAAACAGAATCACTGTAATCCTGAAAAAAGGGTATATAACAGTAAGAGAACTAGAATTAATTGTCCCAAAGGGAACAAATGATATAGCTAAAAAGGGAAATTTTGAAGAAATTCATAAGTTCCGGTTCAAATTACAAGATGGAGAAAAGATAGAAGTAAAATGGCATTCACAGGATTATAAAGCTGGTATAAAACATCCTGGGTGTATATCTTCAAAAGTTTGGACAGCACAAATAAAAATTGGACAAGACAAGTATGTAAAATTACGGAAAGATGGAACTGTTTCTGTTGTGAAACGAACAGAAAATAGAACTCATATTCCAGTCAAAAGATAGCATACGTTTATAAAGCTGGTAGCAGAATTTGCTATCAGCTTTATACATAATTTTAAAAACTTACCCTATTAATATAGATGTCACTTGAAAAAAGAAGATATATATGATAAGAATATATAAGAACTTTTAAGGAGGAAAATAATATGGAATATGTAAATGTATATGATAGTGTAAATAATTTAGCAGATGCGATAAAAAAAAGTAAAGAATATAGTGAGTATAAAGAGATTAAAGAAAAAATCATGAAAGATCAAGATACTAAAACAAAAATTGATGAGTTTGAAAAAATAAGATACGAAGAACAAGTACTAGCACTTCAAGGAGAAAAACAATCAGAAGAAAAAATGAAAAAATTGCAAGAATTATACACAATTTTAGTTAAAAATCCAGACGTTAAAGACTATTTTGATAAAGAAGTAAGATTTAATATAATGATAGCTGATATAAATAAAATTATAGGTGAAGCAATAAAAGATGTATTACAATAAAAATATATTATAAAATCAACTGAAAGTCTTGACATACAAAGACTTTGAAAATATAATACGAATAGAAAAAACAAAGGGAATGGTTTAAAACGAATGCAAAATTTATACTTTCAAAAAGAAGAATTTGATAACCTTGAAGACGAAGAAATAATAAAACTAATAAAAAAAGGTGACAAAAAAGCATTAAACTACCTATTAGCCAAATATACCGACATAGTAAGTATGAAAGCAGGAAAATACTTTATAGTCGGTGCAGAAAAAGAAGACATAATGCAAGAAGGCTTAATAGGTTTATTTAAGGCCATCAAAAGTTTTGACCCTGAAAAGCAAAGTTCTTTTAAAACATTTGCCAACCTTTGCATAGAAAGACAACTACAAACAGCAATAAAATCATCAATGCGCCAAAAACACATGCCACTTAATTCATATCTATCATTTAATATATCAGCGTATGATGAAAATGATGATACCGATCTATTAGAAGTTTTTGAAACAGAAACTGCAGCTGAAGATCCTTTAGATATTGTTACAAAAAAAGAATACTATAATTTCGTAGAAGAAAGAATAGAAGAAACATTAAGTGACTTTGAAAAACAAGTACTACATAGATACACAAATGGAGAAAGTTATGTAGAAATTGCCCAAAAAGTAAATGCTCCAGTAAAATCTGTAGATAATGCTATTCAAAGAATTAGAAAAAAAACAATAAAAAATATATTGAACTATGATGAGTAAAAAAATGCTTTCATAGCTCAGTAGGTAGAGCGCATCCATGGTAAGGATGAGGTCGTCAGTTCGATTCTGACTGGAAGCTCCAAAAAAATACGCATAATTATTGTTAAACAATAACTATGCGTATTTTTGCTTTTTATAAATTATATATATAAGAATATTAATTTGGTATTATATAATAAAAATTATTGCAACCCTTTTTATTATATATATAATTATTACAAGAACAAATGAAAAAGGGGGAAGAAAATGGAAAATAAAGAACCAAAAACAATAAGATTAACAACAGTAGTTTTACTACTAATAATTTTAGTTTTAGCAGTAGCTTTAGTATTAATGTATATATAC
>JAGBDU010000089.1 GCA_017937285.1 Clostridia bacterium | reverse complement strand
TTGTAAAGATGAAAATTTAACAGAAATACAAGTACAGAAATTGACATATTATGCATATGCATGGAATATTGCTATAAATAAGCAAAAACTTTTTGAAGAACAACCTCAAGCTTGGATTCATGGTCCCGTTTTTAGGTCTTTATATGATTCTATGAGACGTAAAGAATTTTATAATCTTCAAGATTATAAAATTCTTTGTAACCAAGATACAAAGGATTTTCTTGATATAATATATAAATTGTATGGGAAATATTCTGGAAACCAATTAGAAAATATGACACATATTGAAGACCCTTGGAAAAATGCAAGATTAGGAAAAAATCCTAATGAAAGATCTACCCAAGAAATTAGTGATGAGGATATAGAAAAATATTATAGTGCGTTATTGTCTGATTAGAGAACTGATTAATCTCAGTTCTTTTTTGTTTTATATTACTTCTAAGGAGGTAATATATATGAAAGAATTTGTAATAAGAAAAAGAAAAGAAAAAAACTATGTGCAAGTAACTTGTAGAATCGAGGAGGAGATACTAGATAAAATTGATAGAATAGTTTTAGACTGTAATTTGTATTCGAGAAATAGTTTTATTAATGATTGTTTAAGGTTTGCAGTTGATAATATGAAAATTGAACAAGAATTTTAATGCAATTTTTAATGCAACGCCAATAAAAAAATACAAAAAACGAAGAGAAAAGACGAGAAGTACATATTCTACTTTAATGGAAAATGTTGATTTTTAGGCACCTACGAGAAAAATACGAGAAATGAAGAAAAAAGATAAAAAAATGGAGTTTGTCTAATGGCTCCATAATACGTTTTTGTTGAACTACTTGAAAGTATTGCAACAAGTGAGTTTAAATAAAAAAGAAAAGTGAATATCATTTCACAATATATAAGTCGATTTACTCGGCTTATTTTTTTACTATAACTATCAATATTGGTGAAAAAAGTAAGAAATAGTCTCAAAATATTGAGAAAAGACGGCTTGAGTGATATGATATCTACAGTTAAAAGAAAAATAGCAATAGAAAAAGAATTACGTTCTAAGATTGAAAGGGCTTGCACTTTTAGTAATTGTGAACCAAAGATAAGGAATGGTAATTTGAGAATGGTTGAAAAAACTAATATTGCTTATGTAGAGCCACATAGTGTAGTCGTTAAAGGTAAATTGTATTTATTCTTTAATGAACATGAATATTTTTGCATAGGTAATTTATCTAATAAATACCCACTATCAAATTAAAAGATATCAACCCCCAATAGCCTAATTTTATTGATATGAGTAGTTACCATAAAAAATAATGTAGCATTGTCACAAAGCTACATTATTTTTTGCTATAGTATATTAATATATATTCTTACTTAATACTCATGTTACATATTAAATAAATAGAAATAGTAAAAAATAGTCTATCTTATATCAGATGGTTTACTCCAATTACTTAGGCTTAAGTTATTTAATTGTTCATTAGGAATTATCGCAACTAAATACCAAAAAGCCATATCCGCTGTTCCTATTTCGGGAAAATCTGTGTCAACAATAAAATTAACAGTATTGTTATCAAAAGTGACAGATGACAATTTCTTTTGAATGCTTCCAGATTCAACTTGAGATACTTGGATAAATATCGAATTGCTTTTTAAGTAATCTGTATCTATATTTAATTTATCTGAATAAATATTATAAAATTCATTTAATTCTGATTCAGAATCAATAAAATAATTATTAATATCTGGTTTATTATCAAAATATTCAGGTGTTTGAAGTTCATATTTTATAATATTATCATTAGTTTCTTTTTGTTGATTATTATTTTTAAAATTATCAACTATATTTTGCAATTCAGCAACCCTATCGTTTAAAACTTTCAATTGATTATCAGAAGATTGCTTATCATTTTGTAATCTAGCTATTTTATTGTTTAAATCTGCCAATTTACTATCAGCGGTATGCTTATCCTTATACAGTTTATAAATAAAAAATCCCATTATAATAATTATTATTAAAGATATAATTAAAAATATTGTAGATAAGTTTATTTTTATACTATTCTTTTCTTTCATGTTTTTCTCCTTTTTCCTTCGTGAAAGTAATATTATAGTATCATTAAAATATTATTTTTACAATAAAATTATAAAAATTCTTTAAGTGCTTTTATTTTAATTAATTCTTGAAAATTATTTTGTTTTATAAGTTTTCTATTAAAAAAATATTATACTCATTCCTATATTAGGAGCTAATTTTAAGTTCAATCCATGTTGTTTCTAATAAATACATATTCATCAATATTAATAGCAATAATTTTTTCTATATTTATTCTGTCAATTATATTATTTTGTTGCTGGTTGTTAAATGTGTTATTAATAATATTATTGATTAATTGAAAAAAAGATGTTAAAATTATTAAACTAAAAAATAAGGAGGTTTTATAAGGAGACTTTAAAATTTTATCTATGGAATAATTTCCAAAAACGAAAATCAGGAGGATTGTATCATGAGCAAGAAGAAAGATTTTTTTCAGAAACATGCCAAAACTGTTGAGGCTTATCTTAGCTGTGAACGGGAAAATCCAATGATATGTACAACTGACAATATTGCAAGACAGCTCGAAAATAGGTATAACGTCATTATGGAAAAAAAAGAAACTGTTAATGCAGCTGTTGGATTGTATATGTTTGAAATTCAGTAATATTTTCTGGATGTAAGGTATTAAAGGCTGTGCGACAATTATTGTTGCACGGCTTTTTGCATTCTGATAATTTGTAGTTATTTTTTTGTAAAAAAAATATACATTCTATAAAAAATGTGATATACTAATAACATTAATGAAAATAGGCTTAAATCAATGATTTTAGACGTTGTGTATATAAAAAAATAGAGAATATTTTATTATAAAGTTTAACTAGATTTTATTAAAAATGGAGGCTATTATGGGTTTTTTTGATAAACTTAAAAACGGGCTTGGAAAAACTAAGCAAACAATAAATGAAAAAATTAATGATGTATTTGCAAATTTTAGAAAGGTAGATGAAGAACTTTTAGAAGAGTTAGAAGAAGTTTTGATTATGTCTGATATTGGAATTGAGACTTCTACTCGAATTATAGATGAATTAAGAACTAGGATAAAAAAAGAAAATATTCAGGATGAAGAGTCTGTAAGAAAAGCTTTAAAAGAAGAAATGGTAAAATTATTAGATGTAGGAAGTGTAGAATTGAATCTTGAAAGTACACCAGCAGTTATATTAGTTGTTGGTGTTAATGGAGTAGGAAAAACTACTTCTATAGGTAAGATTGCTAATAATTTAAGAAAAAATGGAAAGAAGGTTGTAATAGCTGCTGCGGATACTTTTAGAGCTGCTGCTGTTGAACAGATTGAAATTTGGGCAGAAAGAGCAAATTGTGATTTAGTAAAGAAACCAGAGGGGTCTGATCCTGCTTCTGTTGTTTTTGATGCGATTCAAGTTGCAAAAGAGAAAAAAGCTGATGTTTTAATTTGCGATACTGCTGGAAGACTTCACAATAAGAAGAATTTAATGGATGAATTGGGAAAGATAAATAAAGTTATAAATAAAGAATTACCAGATGCTTCAAAAGAGGTTTTACTTGTTCTTGACGGAACTACAGGGCAAAATGCCATTATGCAAGTTAAGGCTTTTAAAGAAACTACAGATATTACGGGGATTGTTCTTACTAAATTAGATGGGACTGCTAAAGGTGGTGTAGTTGTTGGAATAGTAGCTGAAAATAGAATTCCAGTTAAGTATATTGGAGTTGGGGAGCAAATCGATGATATGGAAGTTTTTAATAGTAATGACTTTATTGATGCCATAATTTAGTTTTTATATGGAAGGAAAGTGAAAAATGAAAGATAAGGTAAAAAAAGTAATAACTAGACGAATAATAGTAGTTGCTTTCTTAATAATTTATGCTTTGATAATGTTGGTTTCTACTAGAAGTGAATATTTACAGTATAAAGAAATAGGAGATCAGTATGTTTCAATATTTTATAAAAATATAAAAACTCAATTTTTAGTTTTAGGTGTTTCTTTTGTAATTTCTTATATAACAATATATGTTTCAAACAAGTTATTAAGAAAATCTTTAAAGAGATTATTTGAGGCTCAAGGAAAGGAAACTCCTAAGTTACCAAATAAATCAATTTCTTGCATTACAAGTGTGGTAGTGGCATTTATTGCTCAAAATGTTTTTACAGAGAAATTTTTACTTTTTACAAATGTTGCAAAATTTGGAATAAATGATCCTGTTTTTGGTATGGATGTTTCTTTCTATATGTTTCAACTTCCTTTTATAAAAACAGTTTTAATTTTTTTAATTGCTTTTCTTGTAGTTTTAACAATTTATATATGTGCTTATTATATTATCACAATTAATACTTGCTTAGGTGGAGTAGATGCTGAGAATTTAAGAAAAAATAAATTTTTGAATCAGGTTTTTGCTAATTTGTTTATAATAGCAGCATTAATAGCAGGATTAATGGTTTTAGGTTCTCAAGAAGTTGTAACTGGAAATTTGATAACTTTGAATGATGAGGCGAAAACTGAATTGGTTGGTGCTGGATTAACTGAAATAAAAATAAAGGTAATAGGCTATAGATTACTTGGTGTTGTTATATTATTCTCATTGTTTAGAGTAATAAAGTATTTGAAAAATTTGAAAGTGAAAAAAATTATTACTTCTATGCTTATAACACCAATATATTTAGTGGCATTATTTGCTGTTATGACAGTTTTTCAATATGCTTATGCAGAAAGAAATGAGCTTGATAAACAGAAAAATTATATTGAAGAAAATATAAAGAATACTAGACAGGCTTATGGTGTAAATATAGATGAAATTGAAATAGATAATACATCTAATTTAGATGATGCTACTATAGCAAGTAATGTTGATTTGCTAAGTCAAATAACTATAGTTGACGAGGAAACAACTCTTGCTAATTTAGCGGAATATAAAGATAATGAAGGATATTATACTTATCAGTCTACTCAGATTGGTAGATATACGGTTAATGGAAAGAAAAGGTCTTTATATATTACACCAAGAGAAATAATAAGTGGTGCAAATAGAACTTATAATAATAAAACATATCAATATACACATGGATATGGAGTAGTTATTTCAGAGTCTACTGGTACAGATAAGACAACTGGCGGAATTTCATATGTTCAATCTAAATATACTAGTGAAGATGATAAAATAAAAATTGAAGAACCACGTATATACTATGGTATGGCAACTGGAGATGTTGCTGTAACTAATGTTGATGGAAAAAACGAGTTCGATTATCCGACTTCGACAACTTCATATGAAACGAATGAATATGATGGAAATGGTGGAATTAATGCTAATTTATTTGATAGAGTTGTTTTAGCGTTGTCAAATGGAGATTATAAATTAGCTTTTAATAGTAGTGTTACATCTGAAAGTAAGATTTTACTTAATAGAAATATTCGTGAAAGAGCTAAATTATTATTACCATATTTGGTTTATGATGAAGATCCTTATATGGTAATTACAGATAATGGACAATTAAAATGGGTATTGGATGCATATACAGTATCTGATAGTTATCCTTTTTCACAAAAGTCAACAGTTGTTGTTGAAGGGAAAAATAAAGAAATTAATTATATTAGAAATTCAATAAAGGTTATTATTGATGCTTATGATGGTACTACAACATTTTATATGACAGATTCTACAGATCCGATAGCGATGCTTTATTATAATATTTATCCTGAACTTTTTGCTGATAAATCTGAACAAATACCAGAAGATATTCAGAAAAATATTGTATATCCAGAGTTTTTATATAAAGTTCAATCAAAGATTTTAGAAAGATATCATAATGTTAGTACAGAAATTCTTTATAGAAGTGATGATGTATGGCAGGCTGATGTTCAGTCAGGATCAGATGAAAATAATAAAGTTTTGGTAGAACCTTACTATACTGTTTTAAAAGCTCCTAACTCTGATGTTGAGGAATTAGGATTAGTTTTACCATATACAAAATCAAATAAACAAAGTTTAAATTCTTATTTAATTGGCACATATTCGGATGGAATTAATAAATTAACGATGTATAAGCTTATATCTGATACTACGTTACCTGATATTCAACAATTAAATGTTCAAATTGATCAGGATAAAATAATTTCAGAAGAACTTGACAAATTATCTACATCAGGAACGCAGCTTATAAGAAGAACATATATTATTCCAATTGAAAATAGTATTTTGTATATTGAACCGGTATATCAGGTATTATTAAATGAAGAGTCTCAAGTTCCAACTTTGAAGAAAGTGATTGTTGCTTCAGGAACAAAAGTTGCAATAGGCGATAATTTAGCTGAGGCTTTAACAACACTTATAACGGATTCTGCTAGTAAGATAGAGTTTGTTAATAAGGAAGACAGAGAACAAGTTATTAAAGCTGTTATAAAGGCAAATAAAAACTTAAGAGAGTCTTTGGATGCTAAAGATTGGGAAATGATTGGTTCTGATTTGGAACGTTTACAAGGATTGATAGAACAATTAGAAAAACTTGAAGCGGAAAATAATAGTGATTCTCAAGAAAGTAGTAGTATTTTTGATGATTTTATTTTTAAAATAGAAGAATAAATAAAAAGAAAGTAGGGAATGAAAATGAATTTAGCTAATAAATTAACAATTTTTAGAATTATTTTAGTACCGATAATGGTTATATTTGCTTATTTACCAATTAGTGGGGATGTATATGGTGTGGCAATTCCGATGATTATTATGGAGGCAATTTTTATAATTGCTTCTATAACTGATAAATTGGATGGCTATATAGCAAGGTCTAGAAATCAAGTAACTACATTTGGAAAGTTTTTAGATCCTTTGGCTGATAAGATTTTAGTATTGGCTGCGATGATTATATTAGTGGAGATGGGAAAACTACCTGCTTGGATTCCGATAATAGTTTTAGCTAGAGAGTTTATAGTTTCAGGTTTTAGATTGATAGCGGTTGAAAAAGGCGGATTAGTTATTGCGGCATCTGTTTGGGGAAAATTAAAAACAGTTACTCAGATGATTGCTCTTATTTTTGCTTTTGTTGATATTGGAGGATTTTTTACTTTTATTAAAGGAGGACTTTCAGGTGCTCATTTAGTTATTAATATTATTGCTTCAGTTATGATGGCGATTTCTACGGTTGCAACTATTTTTTCTGGTTGGGATTATGTTTGGAAAGGAAGAAATTTATTTAAAGAAGATAAAAAATAAATTTTATTTTGTAATATTAATTTTATAAATAGGAGAGTTACTTAAGATGACAAAGAAACAGGCAGAGAATAGGATAAAGGAATTAAGAGAGATTACGGCATATCATGCTAAAAGATATTATGATGATGACAGTCCTGAAATTAGTGATTTTGAATATGATATGCTGATGTTAGAACTTCGTAATTTGGAGAATAAATATCCAGAATTTATTAGTTCAGATTCACTTACACAACATGTTGGAGGAAACGTAAAAGAAGGTTTTCAAAAAGTTGAACATGAAGTTCCACTTCAAAGTTTGCTAGATATATTTAATTTTGACGATTTGAGAGTTTTTGATGAAAGGGTTAGAAAAACGGCAGAAGAGGTAAATATTCCTTTAAAATATGTTGTTGAAACTAAAATTGATGGTTTGTCAGTAAGCTTAGAATATAAAAATGGAATTTTTGTAAGAGGAGCTACTAGAGGTAATGGATTGGTTGGTGAGGATATTACAGAAAATTTAAAAACTGTAAAAACTATACCACATAAATTAAAAGAAGATATTGATATTACTGTTAGAGGCGAAGTTTTTATATCTAAAGAGGGCTTTGAAAAATTAAATGAAGAAAGAGAAATTTTAGAAGAACCATTATTTGCTAATGCTAGAAATGCTGCAGCTGGTTCTCTTAGACAATTAGATAGTAAAGAAACTGCTAAACGTCCATTAGATATTTATATTTTTAATGTTCAAAAATCAGATACTATTGAATTTAAATCTCATTATGAGTCTTTACTTTATTTAGAAAAATTAGGATTTAATGTGAATCCAGTTAAAATTTTTTGCGATACTATTGATGAAGCAATTGATGCTATTGATAAAATAGGTGAGGATAGAGAGAGCTTATCTTTTGGAATTGATGGGGCAGTTATAAAGGTTGATGATTTACATTTAAGAGAAATACTGGGAACTAACTATAAAACTCCAAAGTGGGCTATTGCGTATAAATATCCACCAGAACAAAAAGAAACTTTACTTAAAGATATTATTTGCCAGGTTGGAAGAACAGGAGCAATTACTCCAATGGCAATATTGGAGCCTGTTAAGGTCGCTGGTTCTACGATTTCTAAAACTACACTTCATAATGAGGATTTTATAAAAGAAAAAGATTTGATGATTGGAGATAGGGTTATTATTCAAAAGGCAGGGGATGTTATTCCTGAAGTTGTTAGTGTAGTTAAAGACAAGAGAGATGGAACACAGAAAGTTTTTACTATGCCTACAAAATGTCCTGTTTGTGGTGCTGATGCAGTTCGTGAAGAAGGAGAAGCTGTTATTAGATGTATTGGGATTGAATGTCAAGCTAAGCTTTTTAGAAGTATTTGGCATTTCGCATCAAGAGAAGCAATGAATATAAAAGGATTAGGATATTCTATCATTGAAGAATTTTTGAATAGAAATTTAATAAAAAATATTCCTGATTTATATACATTAACATTAGAAGATGTAAAAACTTTGAAAAAAGATGGAACAAAATTTGCTCAAAATTTGATTGATGCAATTAACGAAAGTAAAAATAATGATTTATATAGATTAATAAATGCTTTAGGAATTCGTCATGTTGGAGTTAAAGGTGCAAAAAGTTTAGCAAAAAGGTTTAAGACAATGGATGAGCTTATGAATGCGTCATATGAAGAATTGATTGAAGTAGATGATACAGGAGAAATTACTGCTAAAGCTATTTATGAATTTTTTGAACAAGAACAAACTAAAGATTTAATTCAAAAATTGAAAGATTCTGGTGTTAATATGAATGCTCAAATTGAAGAAAATGTTGATAATAGGTTTGAAGGAATGACGTTTGTACTGACTGGAGCTTTAGAGAAATTTACAAGAGATGAGGCTAGTGCAATAATTGAAAAGTTTGGTGGGAAAGTTTCTAGTTCAGTCTCTAAAAAAACAACTTATGTTTTAGCAGGAGATGATGCAGGTAGTAAACTTGATAAGGCAAATAAATTAGGTGTTTCTGTTATTTCAGAAGAACAATTTAATACTATGATAGGAGAATAAAATGGATAATTACTCGTTTCAACAATTTTGGAAAGATTTAAATAATGGTTATCAGATTTATTTTGATTATATGGAAATTAGATATTTAATTTATAAGTTACAAAAAAATTGCTATAAAAAAGAGATGATAACAGAATTGCCAAAATCACCTTTACAAAAAAATGAAATTATGACTTTAAAGGGTGTTAGAGATATGTTTGATTTTATGAGTAATTTTGAGTATAAAGTTTTTTAGAATAATACAAAGTGAATAGTAAAAATTCAAAAGTGAGTATGCTTGTTTATTTTGCATACTCACTTTTTTTGTGACAAGGGTCATTGATATGGTGATGTGTTTTTTAAAATAAGTTTTTCAAAAATTGAACAATTTGCTCACCAAATTCCCAACCAAGTGCAGGAACTGAAAATATCATTCCGAGTAAGAACAATACTATTCTAATTGACACTCCTATAACGAATAGCCAGAACAGTAAGATTAGAAGGCTAACTATGCAACCATGATTTTTTCTTACTTTTGCGCGATGAATGGTATAGCTATGAGGAGCTTGATTATTGGAATAGAATTGATTACTTGTTCTGGTAGTAAGAAGCGGTTCATTGAAGATGTTTTCTAGATCTGCTTCAAACCGACGCATCTCTTTTTCAATGTCTTGATTGAATTTTTGCATTTCTGCATTAAATTCACGCATATCGCTGTCTAAATTTCTACCAGTGACTTCATAATATTTTCCAGCTAAAGCTATTTGCTGTAATTCGTTTTCATAAAGCTTATTGAAAAAATTAGTGTAGAAATTGATGTTGTCACTTGGAATAGGGCGTTTAGAAATTTCAATACCATTGTTGTTGTAGGTGCAAAAATATCCAGTATTGCCAGATATATATACGCCAAAGTCTTTAGAACGATATTCCCAATTTATATTGCCATTGGTAACTTTCCGTTTAAGCGTATATTCAGAACTTTGTGAGTTAGTGTTCATAAGCCTCACCCTCCTATTAGTTTAATAAACTAATTATAACATTTTCTATGATATTATGTCAATTTGAAACAGTTGTGAAAAATAGTTACAACTTGGTAAAAAGATATTTAAGTTTTAATAATATATGTTTTTTAATGGGATATTAAAGTTTATTTTCTTGACAAATATATGAAATCATTTTAAAATAAAGAAAGAGTAAGCCGAATAGTCGCTGATGAAAACCGTAAGGTTTCATGAGAGGAAAGTCCGGGCTCCATAGAGCAATGGTGCTAGATAACGTCTAGTGAGGGTAACCTTAAGGAAAGTGCAACAGAAAATTACCGCCAAATTTTGGTAAGGGTGAAAAGGTGAGGTAAGAGCTCACCGGAAGAATGGTGACATTCTTTGTTCGTGTAAACCCCACCTGGAGCAACACCACTCATAAATAAGAAGAAAAAGAACTGCTCGTTCCTTTTTATGTGATGTAGGTGGCTTGAAATATATAGCAATATATATTCTAGATAAATGGCTATTCAAGACAGAACCCGGCTTATAGACTTACTTTAATATCATCTCTTTTAGGGAGAACCTAAAAGAGGTGTTTTTTTATATAAATTTATAAACTTGTAATTAAAAAGTCATATTATAGATATTGATTTTTTTTAAAGTTATATATAAAATAATTTTGTATAGATTTAAAAAGTATTTTTTAGAAACGAAATTAATTTTATTTTATATAGAGGTAGAAAATGAATTTGAGAAGTGAAAAAGGCTCTATAACAGTATATGTTTTAGTTGCTATGTTTTTTTTACTTGCGATTATTGCAGGTAGATTTGTAATAGCAAATAGAAACTTGAAAGTACAGTATGATGCTTTAGCAAAAGTAAAAAATGTTTATGAGAGTAATGATAAGATTTATAAAGAAACTGATAATAATGGAAATACTATAGATACACCTACTACTTTGACTCATGAAATATATATTTTTAATAAAGATGCTTTTAATTTCTTTTCAAATGATGGTAGCTCATCAGATAAGAGATTTTATGTATATCAAGTAGGGCTTTATTATATTTTTGATGAAGGGGATAGAAAATCAGATAAAGATGTTTTAATAGATGATTCGACAGATGAGAATGATGGAAAAATACAGTTTTCTTATAAGCTTATGTCAGATATAACTTTATCAGAATCTAGTGATACTGTGGTAAATAAAAAAATAATAGAAAAACTAGATTTTAATAATCATTTGATTTTTACGAGTAATTCTACTAATCGATATGTTTTTTTTGATGTTAATAGAAGTGTAGCTAGAACAGGAAGATCATAGTAGTACTTATGAATGCAATAATTTGAATCGTAAGTCGCATATAGAAATATGTGCGACTTATTTTATTATGCTTGAGATATATGAAGTATAATAAAAATTAATTGTATTATTAAAGAATATAAATTGCTAATAAAAAGATTTGGAGGATGTATAATATGCCAGAAGCACCAGAAATAACAGAAATGAAAAAAAATGCTGAAAATAGAGATTATGTCTTGAAAACGGTGAGTGAAAATGGAAAGTTGCTTGAATTTGCAGCTGAAGATTTTCATAATGATAGAGAAATTGTTTTATCAGCGGTAAAAAATAATCCAGAAGCTTTGGAGTTTGCAAGTTTTAAGTTAAAAAAGGACAGGGAAATTGTTTATGAATCTGTAAGTAAACTTGGTTGGACTTATTGCTATGCAGATGAAACTTTGAAAAGTGATAAAGAATTATTGCTTGCTGGGTTAGAAAAATCTGGACAAATTTTATACTTTGCTTCAAAAGAGATGAGGGATGATAAAGATGTTATTATGAAGGCAATTTCTAATAAACCGATTATTATTAAATATGCGAGCAAACGTATGAGAAATGATTTGGATATTGGTATTACCGTTATGAATAAAAATAAAAAATGTTTTAGATTTTTAGAACCAGAATTGCAAAAAAATGAAAAAATACAAGAAATAAAAAATGCTGAATAAAAGGGGGATATGATGAATAAAGAAATCAATGGAGTAATGATGCAATATTTTGAATGGTATTTAAATTGTAATAAAAATCTTTGGAATACTGTAAAAAAAAGAGGAGAAGAGCTTTCTAAATTTGGTGTTACTGCTATTTGGTTGCCACCAGCTTACAAAGGGATAGGCGGTGAAAATGAGGTTGGATATGGAGTATATGATTTATATGATTTAGGAGAATTTGATCAAAAAGGTAGTATTTCTACTAAGTATGGTACAAAAGATGAATATTTATCAGCAATTATTGAATTGCAGCAACAAGGAATAGAGGTTTATGCAGATATTGTTTTAAATCATAAGATGGGTGCCGATAAATTGCAAACAATAAAAGCAGTAAAATGTGATTGGGAAAATCGTGAACAAGAGACAGGAGCAGAAGAAACAGTAGAGGTTTGGACTAAGTTTACTTTTCCTGGGAGAAATCATAAATATTCTGATTTCGAATGGAATTGGACACATTTTAGTGGAATTGATTATAATTCTAGAACGAAAGAAGTGGCTTTATATAAATTAAAGAATAAAACATGGCAAATGGATGTTGATACGGAGCATGGAAATTTTGATTATTTAATGGGAGCGGATATAGATTTTGATAATCCAGAGGTTGTAGAAGAATGCATGAAGTGGGGAAAATGGTATTTGGAAACAACTGGTGTGAATGGATTTAGATTTGATGCAGTTAAACATATTGAAGCTGATTTTATAAAAAACTTTATAAGGGAAGTTAGATCTAGTTTAAAGGGAGAACTGTTTTGTGTAGGTGAGTATTGGAATGCTAATATAAATGATTTAAAAAGATACATAGAAAAAACAGAAGGTGAACTTTCTTTGTTTGATGTTCCTTTACATTATAATTTTTATCATGCGGCTAATTCTAATGGAGAATATGATATGGCTAGAATTCTAGATAATACTTTGCTTAAGGAAAATTGGGCAAAAGCAGTTACTTTTGTTGATAATCATGATACACAACCTGGTCAAGCTTTAGCATCTTGGATTCCTAGCTGGTTTAAAGAAATTGCTTATTCTATAATTCTTTTACGAAAAGAAGGATATCCTTGCGTATTTTACGGTGATTATTATGGAATTAGCCATGATGGAATTGAGCCAATGAAAAATCTTAAAACGTTAATGCTTATTAGAAAAGATAAAGCATATGGAGAGCAAGTTGATTATTTTGATGATTGTAATATCGTTGGTTTTACGAGATTAGGAGAAGAAAGCCACTATAAATCAGGATTAGCTGTAATTTTATCTGACAAGTATGATGGAAGCAAGAGAATGTATGTAGGAAAGAAATTTTCTGGAGAGAAATTTGTAGATGCTTTAGGAAATAGAGAAGAAGAAATTATAATAGATGGAGAGGGATTTGGAAATTTCATTGTTACTGGTGGAACGGCTTCGGTATATGTGAAATTATAGAAAAAGATGAAAGAAAAATTCTTTCATCTTTTTTAAGTCCTTTTAGGTTTTATATCATATAAAATTTCAAAATCTTGAAATTCTGATACATTATTATCATCTAAACATAGTAGATAATTGTTTAATTGCTTTTTTGTTTTGCAAGCTGCTATGATTGCTGGATTTAGTTCTGATTTGAATGTTAAACTAAGTGCTTTTTGAATTGCTTCAAAAGGAGATGAAGCTTCACGATCACGATACAAGCTGTAAGTTTCTCTAAATCTAGCAAGAGAAGGGTTATTCATAAAATAGTGTAAAGGTAATATAAATTCTTTTTCAATTACATTTTTATATGAATAATATGATAAAGGATACTGTGACATATAAGCTTTTAATTCTGTCTTTTTATATGGTAAATATACTTTGTTTTCTTTTTCTGAAATGATTAAAGTGTTGTTTTCAGTAGCTCCAACAAGATTAGAATATGATGTTTCTATTTTTCCAGATGGAGTATTTGGATAAACGAGGGAGATTGAATCATCTAAATTATCTCCTAAATCCATTTCAAATGTTGTAAGTAAAAGTTTTGTTGAATGATATGAAGTAAATGTGTTGATAGATATATTGTTTGAAATAAAGTCTTTTTTCATATCATCTAATTGTTCGATATATTTATTTAATATATTATTGATTTCGTTTATTGAATCAGTAGTGCTTGTTGTTTGATTATTGTTTAAAACTAAACTTAATAATGTAGAACTTAGGTGAGAAAGTGTATTTTTTAAGTTTTTTAATGTTTCGCGATTTTTTTCAATTAATGAGAAAATATTTTTTACGTCGATAAAGTACTCTTTATTTGTGTTTGAAAAATCTTTTGCTGTTAATGTTGTTAAAAATAAAGAATATTTTTCTTCTTTTTTTTGATTTTTTTCGATTAAATTATCAATTTTTATTAATTCTTGATTTATGTTTTTTAAGAATTCTAAGTTTTCCTCAGAAAAAAATAAATTTAAATCTTTTGTATTTTCTAAACTCATTTGTAATTTTCTCCAATTATCTAAAATAATTAATTAAATTATATCATATAGAAATTATAGAAAAAATAGCAATACAAAAAGTAATAAAAAAGTAATAAAAATGTAAAAAAAAAGAGAAGAAAAACAAGTTAAAAATTATATGTATATATGATATACTGAATGTGTTTAAATAAGATTGTTTAGGAGGAAAAAGATGAAAAACAAATCAAGAGTACTTATCGTTGCATTGATAGTAGTGTTGCTTGCCTTAGCAATTGCATACGCTTCTTTTAGTGGTGTTTTAAATATTTCAGGAAAAGCTAATGCATCAGGAAATTTCGAAGTAGTATTTACAAATGGTGTTGTATCTACTTCAGAACATGGTACTGCTGTAGTTACTGCGACAGATGCTACTAAGATGACAGCTGATATTAAATTATCATATCCAGGAGATGGATGTTATGTTACAGCAACAATAAAAAACAATGGAACTGTTCCAGCAAAATTAGTTGGATTTAACATCTATAATAAAGGAACAACTACTGTATTTTCTAATGATGATATAGAAGTTTTAATTCCAGATATTGATACTACTGGAAATGAGGTTTTACAAGCTGGTGAATCATGTACTATTACATTTACTGTAAAATGGAAAAAAGAGTCTACAAAAGAGTCAGCTACAGCTGAATTTGATATCGAGTTAGACTATGAACAATCTACCGATGAATTTACTGGTAGTGCTTCATATGGAAAAAATGACTAAAGAAAAAAGTGAAATGAGATAGTGATGTTACAAAAATCAAGTAAAATTACAATTTTAATGCTTGCAATATTGATAGTATATTCCATTATAGCGAATTACAGTTTAGTAGGTTACGGATTCCTGTATTACTTTATTGTTAATCCGCTATTTTGGATTATTTTTATAATATCTGCAAATTTTTTGTGTGCTCGATGTAATAGAAATACTAAGCTAAGCACAGGTGTAATGGAATATACGTTAGTAGCTAGTTTAGTTTATATTGGAATATATATCTTTTCAGAATTTTTTGTAGATATTGGAGATAATCCATATTCTTTTACTATAAAAGGAATTTTAATAAATTGTATAGTATATATATTACCAATTATTGCTAAGGAATATGTGAGATTTAAGTTAATAAATAATGTTTTTGAAAAAGATAAGAATTTTACGGCTGTTTTGGTGACTATTATTTTTATAGCTTTGGATATTGGTATCATCGATACATCTGATGCTTATAATGTGACCAAATTGATTTTTTCAAATATGTTGCCAATAATTTCTCAAAATATTTTATGTACATATATTGCTTATAATAAATTATGGAAGCCTGCAGTTTGCTATAGAGTAATTACATTTTCTTATTGGCTTTTTGCACCAATATTACCTAAGGTTACCTGGATTATGACATCTGTAATTGATACTCTTATTCCTATGGTTGTATTTGTATATATTAGATATTTGAAAAAGAAAAAAGAGATTCATAAAAATCAGAGGGAAGTGGAAATTACTAATCCTAAAAGTATAATTCCTAGTGTGGTTGTTATAGTAATTATTTTGTGGTTTGGAATGGGAATATTTCCTATTAAACCTGTTGCAATAGCTACAGGAAGTATGGAAACTACTTTGGGAGTTGGTGATGTTGCTATTTTAAAAAAGTGCAATGGCAATGATATTGAGATTGGAGATATTGTTCAGTATCAAAAGGATAATTTTACTGTTATTCATAGGGTTATTTCTAAGTATTATGATGATGGTGAATTGTTTTTTATAACGAAAGGAGATAATAATAAAGCTCCTGATGTGGATCCTGTTAGTGAAAATCAAATAATTTCTAAAGAGTTATTTGGTATTAAATATATTGGATATCCAGCTGTATTTTTAAATAAGATAAATTGGAAGGCTAATCCTGATACTTCTAGTATCGAAAAGGGAATTTAAACAAAAGAGGAGATAAAATGAGAAGGAAAAAAAGAGTAGAAAAGGTGAGAATTAGAAAATCAGTTAGAAAATTTTGTATAGTTATTCTTTTGCTTTTTATAATTGTATCACTTTTTGCATTGTATGACTCATTTAATGCACAAGATAAGAAAGATTTTGTTAAAGCAAATATTTATGAATATACGAATGAACATTTTTCTGATTATAATGTTAGTATTCTTGAAAATAGTTATATATCTGAAGAAAATATTGGAGATAAAAATATATATGTCACTGATTTGATGGATGCAGCGGATATTAATATGACATATATTTACAGAGCAAATCAATCTTCAGACATTTCCTATAATTATAAAATTATAGGAAAATTGGAAGCTGTTTACAAAAAAGATGGAGAGGATCAAAAAGTATTAAATGATACAGAAGTTCTAGTTGAAAATAAAGAATTTAGTTCTTTTTCTGATAAAATAGAAATTTCTGAATCTATTAATTTGGATTTAAAAGAAAGAATACAAAAAATCAAGAATTTTCAACAAGAATTAGGATTACAAGTATCTGCTACTTATACAGTTTCACTGGAAGTTACTTCTATAACTTATGTGATGGGACAAGAAGTTTTTAATGTTTATTCTCCTAGTCTAGTGTTTGATATAAATTCTAAAACAACAACAATAAAAGATCCGTTAGAAGATTCTAAAAAGCCTCAAATTGTTACTAAAATGGTAGTTAAAGGAGATGATTTTTCTCACACGAGAGTTATAGTAGCAACTATGACGTTAATTTTAAGTGTAATGTTGTTGATGATTGTGCTATTGAAATCTCGTAATAATAATACTGTTAGAAATGAATATAAGATTGAACTAAATAAAATTTTAAAAGGCTGTGATGAAAAGATTGTTGAGGTCAATAGTAAAATTGAGATTGATGGTCAAAATTTAATTGATGTCAAAGAATTTGATGAGATAATAAAAGTTTCTGAAGAATTATTTAAACCAATTTTATATTGGAATAATGATAAAGAAGAAGAAAGTTGGTTTTGTGTTATAGGAAATAATATGATTTATAGGTTTATATTAAAAAGATAAAGATGGCAGGATAATGATGAAAAAAAAGTATAGATTAAAAAAGAGACATTCTATAAGTGCTTTAACAGTTATAATTGTTGCTATTGTTACAGTGATTATAATGAACGTAGGATATTCTCTTTGGAGTTCTAAATTGAATATTTATGGAAAAGTAACATTAAATTTTGAACCGCCACCTATTGAAGTGGTTGTGCCTGCTAGGGGAAATAATATTTATACTGAGCATACAGGTTTTTCTACGTCATTGCGGTTCAACATTTTTGGATTTTGTTTCAGATGTGTATACTGATAATTCGCTTGTTACTACAATTAAAGTTCATAAGAATCTGAATATTGCTCTTTTTCCTGCAGATATTAGTATAGGTTTTTCTTTACAAAATACATCGACTGTAGGAGATTTGTATACTGGCGGTAGTGTAACTCAGATTGAAGTATCTAATCCTAATAGTGCTATAAGTAATGTTTCGGCAACTATACTGCCGACTACGATTTCATCAGGACAAAATGCGGATTTTAATTTTTCTGCTACTATAAATAGAAGAAATTTAAAAAGTAATGCATATTATAAATATGCAATTACTTATGATGTTAATGGTGTTAAAAAATATTTCTTTTATACAATTAACATTTTAAGTGAGTAGTAATTAAAATGTAATATATTTTTCTCTATTTACCTATTGACAGTTGAACACCTATTCAACTATAATAAAACTATAATAGTTGAATGTTTGCTCAACTAAAGGAGGTTTTATGGAAGAACTAGATTGTGAAGTTTTACATGAAGATATCGTTGAAAATGTGAAAAAGCAGATGTTGAATGAAGATGTTCTATTTGATGTTTCTGATTTTTTTAAAATTTTAGGAGATAGTACAAGAGCAAAAATCATGTGGGCTTTAGATAAAAGCGAAATGTGTGTTTGTGATTTGGCAGCTTTGCTTGGAATGACTAAATCAGCTATTTCGCATCAATTAAAAACTTTAAGAGATGCTAATTTAGTTAAGTCTAGAAAAGACGGAAAAATGGTTATTTACTCTCTTGATGATGAGCATGTTAAGGATATTTTTGAAAAGGCTTTAGATCATGTTCTTGAAATAAAAGAAAGAGAGGTAAAATAATGAAAAAAGTATATTCAATAGAAGGAATAGATTGTGCTAATTGTGCTACAAAAGTGGAGAATAAGATAAATAAGCTTAAAGGAATTAATGATGCGACTCTTAATTTTATGACTTCAAAATTATCAATTGAGTTTGATTCATCTGATGAAAATGATGTGAAAGAAATAATAGAAGAAGTTAAGAGAATTGTAGCTAAGATGGAACCAGATGCGAAGCTTCGCTAGGAGGAAGAAATGAAAAAAAGTTTTAAGATAAGATTTGTACTTACAATTGTATTTACAATTATTGGTGTAGTTTTAGAATTTGTTAAAGTCAAAAGTTATATGTTAGAAATTACGTTTGCCTCAATATCTTCTTTTCTTATTGCTTATTTTATTATAGGAATTGATATTTTAAATAAAGCTGTTAAAAATATTTTTAGAGGAAATATTTTTGATGAAAACTTTTTAATGATTGTTGCTACTATAGGAGCTTTAATTATAGGAGAATTTCCAGAAGCAATTGCAGTAATGCTTTTATATCAAATTGGAGAAGAATTTCAGTCAATAGCTGTTGGTAAATCAAGAAATGCTATTAAAGAATTAATGGAAATTAAGCCTGAGTTTGCTAGTGTTAAAAGAAATAACGAGGTAATTGATGTTAGTCCAGAAGAAGTTGAAATAGGTGAAATCATAGTTATAAAACCTGGTGAAAAAGTTCCGTTAGATGCTAGAATTACAAAAGGTCAATCAAGTTTTGATACTAAAACAATTACGGGTGAATCAGTTCCTAGAACTATAGGTGTTCAAGAGTTAATATATAGTGGTACTATTAATTTAAATAGTGTGGTTGAAGCTAAAGTTATGAAAAAATTTGAAGATTCCACTGTTTCTAAAATTTTAGAATTAGTAGAAGAAGCTACTTCAAAAAA
>JAGBDU010000088.1 GCA_017937285.1 Clostridia bacterium | reverse complement strand
TTTCTAAACTTTCTATCTTTTTATTTACAAATATAGTAACTATAGAAACTATAATAGGGTATATCAAATATAAAATGATATTATTCATTTATTTTGCCTCTCTAAACTATTAATTTAATTCATAGATTTAGATTATCAAATTATTTTATAAAAATCAAGTCAGGTATTCTTAGTACAATATAAAGAAAAAATTAACTAGATTTTATTTTTGGTATAAATCATGTTTTATTAGTTCGAATAGAAATATCATTGTTGTGAATGAGAGAACTTCATTTCTTGAATAATGATATTTAAATCTTTTAATGTGAACGTAATCTGCGTAAATAAGATGATGCTAAATATTGATTTGTGTGAATATGATATAATGTCTTAAAATGGAAAAAAAGTATATTTTTTTGTAACATTTTTGTTTTTTTAGAAGTCTTATATAAAAGGAGGTTAGTTGTCCAACATGGAAGAAATGTATAAAAATTATTTTACAGCGATATATAAGTTTTTACTCTGTCTTACTCATAACGTTGATTTAGCAGAAGATTTAACACAAGAAACTTTTTATAAGGCGATAAAAAATATTAATCAATTTAAAAATGATTCTAGAATTTATGTTTGGCTTTGTTCTATTGCCAAAAATTTATATTATGATTATTGCAGAAAAAACAAAAAATATATTACTTTGAATATTGATGATATTTTTAATTTAGAAACTCCTGAATTTACAAATGATATAATATCTAAACAAATATTATCTGAGAATATGCAAATTTTAAATGATGAAACTAAAAAGGTTATTTATTTGCGATTAGTGGGTAATCTTACTTTTAAAGAAATATCTATAATATTAAATAAATCTGAAGTTTGGACAAGAGTTACTTTTTATCGTGGTAAAGAAAAATTAAAGGAGGTAGATTATTATGGAAAAGAAAATTGAATGTGGTATTGTTTACGATTTATTGCCTAATTATATTGAACATGTTACAAATGAATATTCTAATAAATTTATTGAAAATCATTTAAATACTTGTGAAGAATGCAAAAAACTTTATGATAATTTAAACAATGAAATGAATACTAATTCTAGTACAAAAGCAGAAATTAATTTCTTTAAAAAATATAAAAAACATCTTAATATTCTAAAAATAATTATTGGGGTTATATTAATTATAGGAATAGCATTGACCGTTAACACTATTAGAAAGGTAAAAATTCTTGATAATGCTCAAAATAAAATTTCTGAGTATATCAATTCTAGTAATTATTATATTAAATCTACGACATATGAAAATAATGTAGAAACTATAGTAGAAACTTACAAAAAAGATAATGTAATTTTACAAAAAATAACTCAAAATTCTCAAGAAGGTACAAGTAGTTTAATTAATTATTCTAATAATGAAACCACTAATACATACATAAATAATGGAGATTCAAAAATTGCTATTTTAGATGTTAAGAATCCTATAATGGCAACAGATATTGAAAATTGGACTTATACTCAAAGTAAAAAAGAATGTATAGCTTCAGCATTTATGTGTTCTATTAAAAGTGAAAAGTTAAATGGGATAAATTGCTATAAAATAACAAACTTTTATCCAGCACAAAAATTTATGCCAGATTTTAATGATTTCTATTTTTATATTGATAAAGAAACTGGATTAATGATTAAGAATAGTAAAGATGGCGAAACAAATTATGAATACAAATTTAATGTTGTTACAGATAAAGATTTAATAGAGCCTAATATTAATGAATATATTGTTCAAGAAAATAGTTAATAGAATTTTAAAATAGCCTATAATTTTGACATAATTATAGGTTATTTTTGTAATAAAAATTAATAGTAATGTTTTTTACAATTATTGTTTACAAATGTAAAAGAATGGTATATGATACATTTTATGGTAAATGCGTATATATGCAATTATCTACTGTGGGATGCATGCGCTATTGAAAGGAGAAATCATGAAGAAACTTATATCTTTATTCTGTAGCGTAATGTTAATATGCTCACTGTGTTCTGTTACTGCTCTTGCAGCGGACACTACCAGTGAAGTAGATGCAGTAGCGGTCGAGGAAACAGACGGCGCGTCTGAGGGAATTGTTCCGTTTGCCACTTCCAGAGGATTGTGGTACGAAGAGGATCATACCATTTATATGTATGCTGTCAATAATATGACTGTTACGCCCGAAAAAGGAGCGAACCTCAGAATCTGGCTTAAAAACGATGCTGAAGTAAAAATTACTTATGCACGTACAGTAGGCGGAGTTTTTGTCGGAATGGGTACCAAAACTTTTGGACCCGGCGAGCGGGATGTTCTTTTGGCAAGTAACTGTAACGGCAGTGCATATCAGGTAAAAATGACGTGCACAGGCATGATGGCAAAATATTCAGTTCTTTTGTATCAGAACTGATAAATTTGAAACCGTATAATTGATTTTCGCGTGTGTCCTATGGGGAGATGTCACCAACTGGTGGCATCTTTTTCTATATAGTTTTATTGCAGTTAATACTTTCTATTTTATATAAATCATATAAAATGACATGACTTATTTCTTCAATAATAGTTTTATTAGTAAAATAATACTCATCGTATTCAAAATAAAATATTTTCTCAAAGTTATGTTTTGATTTTTCTTCGTTTCTACTTTTTAGAGCATAAGAAATATCATTTTTGATTTGTTTTGGAGAAGTATTGTTATATATATTTGTAATACAGATATAGATATTTTCAAGAACGAAAATATCGTTATTAGAAGTTAGCAATAATTGAATAGCCTTATTAATATATTTTGTACCTCTATGGCTAGTATTTAATCCTATATCACGAAGAATATTAAATATAGTTATTGTGATTTTAGAATTAATTACAATATTAGTTTTTGCTCCTTTCATTAAAAATCCTCCAAAACAAATTTATATTATTAAAGAAATAATAATTAGTTAGTACAATATTAATATAACAAAATTATGTAAACAATTCAAAAAAATGAAACCTGCGTGATACGCACTAGAATTTGCGTATTATGCAGGTTTTTAAGCTTAAAATGTATGTTTTGGAAAGAAAAATAATTAAAAGTTACTTATTTTTAGTTGTTTTTATAAAATAATGCGTATAACGCAGTATAATAAACAAAAAGAAACACGGGAGAACAACAATGATAAACCCCGTGTTTTGATTAACTAAAACTATTGCGACTAGCTTTAATTAACTAATTTAATTATACATTAAAATAACTTAATATTCAAGCAAAAAAGCATTAGGGGGAAATATCCCCCCTTTTAAAGCTGAATGGTTATTACAAGATGTATGGATTACCACCAGGGCAACCGTCCGTCTAAAAAAATGCTTTTTTTCATTGTTGTTCTCCCGTTACTAGATTCTACGCTGTATAATTCAATTATGTATAATGGAGAATAACAATGTTAAAATCTCATATATAAAAAAATCCAAGCAGTCGCAATGCTTGGATTCATAATTGAACATCAAGCATTACGCTTGTGGAATGGATTAAATATTAAGACTTTAAAACCATTCTTATACATTATAGTATATATGTATTATAACATTTTTAGTTATTAAAATCAATTAATGTCAGTAGTGTCAATAGTTATAGCTTGATAAAGTTGGATAAAAATGGTATAATTAATAATGTAGATACTTATTAAAGGAAGTGATTGAATATGGCTGAATTTAATAAAAAAGAGTTTGGAGAAAAACTACGTAATGTTCGTAAGTCTAAAGGATTAAGTTTAGAGAACATAGGCAAAGCTATTGGAAAGAATGCTACTACAGTTGGAAGGTATGAGAGCGGAGAAATATTGCCAGATGCTGAACAAATATATTTATTATGCAATGAGTTAGAGATTAGTGAAAGTGAATTATTTAATAGAAGTAAGATACAAAATATTGAAAATAGTAAAAATCCATTTGAAGTAAATACATTATTTCTTTATTATATAGCATATTTTCCAAAGACAGATAGATATGATAAGGGTAAATTTAAACTTACAATAACTGAAAAAGAAGATATGTGCCAAGTTGATATGGTTGATTATAAAACAAATAAAATATATTTATCAGGATATGTGTTAGCAGATAGTAATATTGCAGTTTTTGTATTAGAAAATTATAAACCTAATAATTTAAGACTAGAGATAACAGAAATAATATTAAATATTGCTAGAGGAACTAATGAATTAATGCTAGGAAGTTTACATTGTACAAATGGAAATTATGTACCAAGTAATAGAAAATGTATTATTTCTAAAAAAGATTTAGAATTTTCTGATGATATGCTTGAAAAATTAAAAATTACAAAATCAGAATTAGATGAATTAAATGAGAAAAATATACTTTATTTAGATGTTATAAATAAGTATGATTTTGAAGAATAATAAATTATTTAAAAGTATGTAATTGTAGATATAATCTATAATTGCGTATTTTTTGCTTTGAACGTAAATTAAAAATAAAAAGGTTATAAAATATTGATATTAAAGCACTTTCAGATATTTTTTGAAAGTGCTTTTTTCAGCTTTTTTATACATTTTTGAGAATTTTAATATATTTTTAGTAATTTTACGCCTTTTGCGTTATAGAAGTTTAAACCATTGTATCATTAAATCAAGCTTAAGCCTATATAGGCTACCGGTAACCTAAATATATTTTAGGAGATTAAAAAATGAAAAAAATATCGAAACCAACTACTAAAGAGAAGAATAAAAAACTTAAAAAGTCTGATAACTTATTTACTAAAAATACAATAAGTTTAGATGACCCTAAGAATGAAAAGTATTTAGATGATTTTGCATATAAAGTGTACTTAATAAATCTAAACAGTGAAAGTGGTGATAATGATGAAAACTAATGAAATTATAGTTATTTATCAAGAAGTAGGAAAATCACCTGAACTTCAAAAGATAAAAAATGATGTAGAAGAATTTGAAAATATACTTGAACGGTCAAATTGAGGAAATAGTTTATAAAGATATAGTTATTGTTTGTAAAAAGAATAGAAATAATTTAAAGCCTAATATAGCAATTACAAAAGACTTAAATATACCAGAAACAATAAAAGGAAACTTATTTATAGTATGTAAATCCAATAATGAGTTTAAATCAGTTTCAAAAGAACAAGCTGTTGAATATGTGTTATTTTTAAAAAATTCTAGTTTTCATTATGACAATATAAGATTAAGTAATTTAGAAATGTTTAAAGAGATGAATATACCTCTTAAATTTGAAAAGCAGAATGTTAAAAAAGTAAATGATGAAACATTAAAGATGATTTTAGGTATTCAAGCAGTAATTTTAAAATTTATAGATGGTATGAAAAATTAGTAAGAGAGGAAAGAAAAAATGGAAGAATTAAATGATACAACAACTAAAATTGTTGATGAGATACAAAATATAGAAACAAAGAATATAGTAATTGAAACAAAAGAAGTTTTAACACCTGAGCAGAGAATGGCAATAGATACTATAAGGCGAGTGAAAAATCCGTTTAGAATGCTTACTGTCAAAGATGTAATGAGAGATTTAAATATATGTGAAACTATTGCTTATAAAACTTTTAAAAGAGAAGACTTCCCTTCAATAAATATTGGAAAATCAAATCAAGTAATGCTACTTGCGTACTTAATATGGAAGATGACTAAACGTGTCTAGGTGGTGGTTACTATCGAAAAAAATAAAAGAGTTAAGAATGGAAGTATTTATTATGATAAAACGCGAAAAAAATGGAGATGTGCTTTTTATATTTATAAAGAAGAGACATTTGAAGAAATTAGGAAAACAAAATCATTTAATACTGAATCAGAAGCAAATGATTTTTTAATTGGTCTCCAGTATCGAAAAGGTAATGATTTATATATAAAGTATAATGGTATACCTTTAAATAAACTTATGAGAGAAAATACAGAAAGAAAGTTAGAAGCTAATTTAATAGGTGAAAGAACATATGGACGTATATTAAAGACTATTAAGCAAATTGAAAAAAATCCCACTTCGACGAAAGATATTTACGATATAACAAGTATAGAACTTCAAAGTTATTTTAATACTTTGAAAAATTATAGTGATTCTACGATAAAGAAAATAATGGAGCAATTTTCTCAAGCCTTTACTTTAGCTATGAATAAAGGCTATATTACTAAAAATCCAATGTTTGATGTTATAAAACCTAAAAGTGTTAAAGAGAAAAAAATTGTAAGAGCTTTGACAATTGAAGAACAACAAATATTGACTAATTATTTAATGAGTATTCCTATTGAAAATGAACCATATAAAGTTGCATATTTAATTGAAATGTATTTAGGTTTACGTATTGGAGAAACATTGGCATTAAGAAATACAGATATTAATTTATATAGGAATTTAATATCTGTAAATAAAACTTTAACGAGGGATAGAAATGATAAAGTTATAATGGGAAAAGCAACTAAAACTTATGCAGGTGTGAGAGAAGTACCTATACCTATGTTTATAAGAAATGAAATAATAAAGCAAATGGTAGTAGCTGAAAAAAATAAAGATAAGCAGTTGTTTTTAAATACTAATGGGGAGTATGTTAGACCTACAATAGCTAATGATAGATTAAGGAATTTATTAAAAAAAATAGGGATAGAAGGGATAAGTTCTCATAGCTTACGTCATACTTATGGTACAAGATGTATCGAAGCCGGGATGAGGGCTGTAGCGTTACAAAGACTTATGGGACATACAGATATAAGTGTGACACTTAATACATATACATCTGTATTTAACAAATATAAGGAAGCAGAACTTGAAAAGGTAAATAATTATTATATCAATAATGAAATTATAAGTAGTGATGATAAATTAGTATTAGATGAGCATAATAGCGAATTAAATCATAGCAGACTAATGGCAAGAATTATTGATAAATTGAATGAAGAGGAGAAATTAGAACGTGAATAAAACTGATATTAAAAGAAGAGTGAACGGACTAAATGAATATATGTTATCTGATAGTGACAAGCAATTACTTATTTTAACAATTTCAAGTGATTATACTTATAACAAAGCAATTGCAATAGTAAATCGAGAAGACAAAAATACAGACTGGTATTCCGTTGATGATAAGAATTGCTTTAAAACATGGGCAGAAATAGATGCTTTTATAGATGGAATATGTAAAGGAAAAAATACAAACTTTAAAGAATATCAGCACGAAAGATAAATTTGTAAAATTGATTAAATTTATTTAATTAATTTTACAAATAGAGTGGAAGGGTTTGGGAAACCGACAGAGGTTTCCTAAATCAAGATTATTAAAATAATAAATTGTTCTGTAAGATCAATTTATGGTATTTATTGTTATTTGTAAGAATACAATAAATAATTTTTAAAAATCTTGAATGGGGTTATTAGGGGAAATCCCCTAATCATACAGAACACTTTTAGCGAAGCGTATAAAAAGTGTTCTAGTATGTTAGAACACTTAAATACAGTGTTTATTAGCTTGAATAAAAGCATTTATTATAAGTAAGTCTACGAAGAATTGTCAAAATATAAAAAGGAGAGATTATATGGATATAAAAGAAAAATTAAATATTAAATTAGATAAAGAATATAAAAACTTATGTGATGAACTTAAAAGAAAATCAAAAGAAGAAATTATTGAGAGAGCTTATGAATTAACAGTAAAAGACGAGCTAAAAGAAGAAATCAAAAATATGGATTTATATGATAAAGAAATAATTATTATGACAGAACAGAAAGATTTATTAAATGAATTTTATCATGACTGGTTAGATACTGATGTACCTTTAGGAGAAGCTTTAAGAAATACTATAGAGGAATCAGTGGCAACTATTACTAGATATTATAATAAACAAGATAGATTTAATCCAAGTAAGATGAACTCAAAAGAAAGATAGGTGAATATAATGTGAGTTATGCAATAATAAGAAATACAAATTATAAAATGAAAAATTTAGCAGGTATTTATAGGCATAATGAAAGAAAAAATACTAACTATTCTAATAAAGACATAAATAAACATAATTCGATAAAAAATTATTCAATAAAAGCACCATATTCTACTTATGAAAAAATGTTTAGAAATTTAAGAAATCAATATCACTTGAAAGGACAAATAAAAAATGTTAGCAATGTAATGTGTGAATTAATCATAACATCGGATAAAGAATTTTTTGAAAGCATTGGAGAAGATGAAACAAAAAGATATTTTCAAACAGCTTATAAGTTTGTATCAAATTATCAAAATTTAGGAGAAGAATTTATTGTGTCAGCAAAAGTTCATAATGATGAAAGTACACCACATTTGCATATAATATTTATTCCAGTAGTTCACAAAAAAGATAAGAATGGAAAAGAAATATCTAAAATTGCGTGTAGTGAATATTGGAAGGGTAAGGAAAGTTATAAAAAATTACAAGATAATTTTTATAATTATATGACTAAATCTGGTTTTGAATTAGAACGTGGAGATACAAAAGATAATAAACATATTGATATAGAGCAATTAAAGAAAATTACAGACTATGAGAAACAAAAGTATGAGAAACAAACTGAGCAATTAGAAAGAGAGATAAACACAAATAATATTGAAATATTAAAATCAGAGAATAAAAGAATTATAAGAAAATTTAATACATTGGCTAATCAATATATAAGAATAAAAAATAATGTAGATACAGTAAATATTGTAAATCAGAATTTAAAAATTGAAAATGGTAGTTTAAAAGAGAAGAATAAAAGACTAGAGAAAGAAAATAGTAAATTAAAGGATTATATTGATAAAACTTTTGAATGTGTTAGTTTATTATTTGATTTTTCAAAAGAGAGATTAAAAAGGTTAGTTAATTCTTTTATAGATGAATTAAAAAATAGATGAAAGGTGGTAATAGATGAATAAAATAAAAATAGAAGATTTATATGATAACTTACAAGAGAAAATTGTAAAAGATATTTCAGAAGATGAAAAACTAAATAGTTTATGGAAAGAGATTAATAAGTTAGATGAACTATTAAGAAATACTATATCTAAAGAAGATTATGAAATATTTGATGAGTATTTATCAAAAGAAGCAGAATTAATTGATATGGAACGAAAAAAGGCTTTTACATATGGATATAAATTATCAAATGAATTAATTATTGATTCTTTAAGATAATAAAACCTAAAATAGGGCTATAGAAAGCCCTATTTTTATTAATTTATCAATATAACAATATAAATTACAATATTTTTAAATTTTAAAAACTTGTGTGCAATACGTGTGTGCAGATTGTGTGCAGAAATGAAAAAATAACAAGTAAGGTTACATAATGTTGAAAATATATTGAATAATGAAAAATAGATGTAATGCAGTCGTATCAATACTTGTGTATAATTTTGAATAAAAGTAAAAAACGATGAATTTGCTTAAAATTCATCGTTTTTTGGTGCGGATGAGAGGACTTGAACCCCCACGGTCTCCCACTAGATCCTAAGTCTAGCGCGTCTGCCAGTTCCGCCACATCCGCATGTCATATAGATACTATCTTGCTGACATGAATTATATTAACACAAATTTAATGTTGTTGTCAATAACTTTTTTATAAAATAAATATAAAATAAAAAGCAAATAGCAGAGGACTAAATTGTAAAGTCTTCTGCTATTGCTTTTGGTTTGTTAGCTTAGTATGCGGACGTAGTAATCAACAAAATCATGTTCGAAGTCGATATATTCGTCCTGACACAGCCATCTTCTTGTTCTACAATGTGAGTAATTGATGGGATATGTTTCACCTTGAGTGTCAATGGTTGTGAATTCGAGCCCATTTCTTACATAACAATAGCTTCCATAGATATTGTATGTAAGAACATCGTCATATTTGTAATGATTTGTTTTATAAGCTCTGATAATGCAGTTGCTATTTTTTGGTGATACGCGTTCAACGGATGAGAATCCTTCAGAAATTATTGTTGCTTTTGTTCTTTCAAAAATTTCTTGGAAATCCAACATTTGAAACGGCATATCATTTATGATTGGTTTACCCTTTTTTTCTTGGGTAGAACAAGCATATAGCCGTATGTTGCGTAGTTTTTCCCTTTGGTGTGTACTTAGGGTAGTGGCGTTCATAAGCTAACCTCCTTTTGTTGTTCTACATTTAGATGTTTTGGTTTATTTGACGATGGTAATATTTTATCATAGATTTACATAAAATTCTATATATATTTTGATATTTGTTAAGTTTACATATAAAAATTTGCATAAACAATTTTTTGAAGAATAGAGTTGGAGAAAGGGAGGCTAAATGAAAGTTTATATTAGAAATTATTTGTATCAGAATAGAGTTGAGTATTTGAAAGCTTTTATGGTTTTTGTAATTGGAATTATTGTTGCGATTATGGTTGTGAATAATTCTAATGAGAGTCAAAAAAATGAAATAAAAAAATATGTTGATAATAAAATAGAAGTAATTAAGAGTAGTGATTATGATAATAAATTTGAAGTTTTTAAAAATTCATTTTTTAATAATTTTGAAAGTTATATAGTTATAGTTTTTTTAGCTTCAACGATTATTGGTATACCTTTTGTCTATTTATATATTGCTAAAAAAGCTTTTTCTATGGGTTATGCGGCATGTAGTATAATGGCAACACAAAATACCAGAACAGGTATTATTTTCATTTGTAATTCAATGCTTTTTCATAATATAATATACTTAGCCTCGATATTTATAGTTTTAGTTTCAGGTGTTTTGTTTACAAAATCTATTTTTGAAAATAAAAATTTGAAACTTGAAGTTTTTAGATATATTATTTTTTCATTAATTGGCTTAATATGTATTTTTATGTCTTCATTATGTGAAGCGTATATTTCAATTAACTTTTTGTATTTATTAAAAAAATATCTTTAAAAACTATTTACAATTCCGAATACTTTTGATATAACATAATACATAAATAGTTTATGTAAATTACCAAAAATAAAAGATTTACATAAACAAATTTTTGTGATGTTATATTGTCAAATCTGGGATTTGTACTATAGATTGAAAGAAGATAATATTTTGAGATGGGGGACTAATAAATGGAAAAACAAATTAAACTTTTCTTAGAATTTTTAGAGAATGATAAAAAACTATCTGCAAATACTTTGCAATCATATAGAAGAGATATCGTTCAATTTCAAGAATACTTAGATAACCAAAGATTAGTTTATTCAAAAGTAAGCCAACAAGAGATAAAAGATTATATTAATTACTTAAGTAAAATAGGAAAAAAGACGTCTACAATTTCAAGAAATTTAGCTTCAATTAGATCTTTTTATCAATTTGAACTACGTACTAAAAAGGTAAAAAGAGATCCTACTGATGGAATGCAATCACCTAAAATAGAGAAAAAAGCTCCAAGTATATTATCATCTGAAGAAGTAGAACTTTTGTTAGAGCAACCTAGCAATGTAGATTTAAAAGGAATTAGAGATAAGGCTATGCTTGAATTTGCCTATGCTACAGGAATGAGAGTTACTGAAATAATTTCTTTAAATTTGAATGATGTTAATTTTGAGAATGCATATGTTACATGTTCTTCTGGCATGAAGAAAAGAAATATTCCTTTAGGAAATATTTCTTTAAAAGCATTAAGCGAATATGTAAAAAATGCTAGACCTATTATGATAAAAAATGAAAATGAAAAAGCTTTATTTGTTAATGTTAATGGTAAAAGATTAACAAGACAAGGTTTTTGGAAGATTATTAAATATTATAAAGAGCAAGCTAATATTTCTAAAGATATTACACCTCATGTTTTAAGACATTCTTTTGCTACACATCTTTTACAAAATGGTGCTGATTTGAAATCTATTCAAGTTATGTTAGGTCATTCAGATATTTCATCAACACAAGTTTATATGAAATTTCAAGATGATAGTTTAAAAAATATTTATAATAAAGCTCATCCAAGAGCTTAAATTTAGCAGTTTGAAAGTCTGGGTTACTTAAATATAGTAACTCAGGCTTTTTTGTTTGATTTGTTATTTTTTTATTGATGAAGAGAAATAAAGCTCTTTGTTTTAATACAATGAATATATTGATTAGATATTAATATTTAATATTCGTAGATATTTACTAAAAATATATAAATTTACATAATTCTTGAATAAGTATACATAATGTGCTATAATTAAAGTTATGAATGGAGGATATTATATGAAAAATGTACGTTCAATGACCTATAAAGAATTGTTTGAAAACTTTAAGATTATTTTGAATATGAAATATATGCCATATATTATAACCAACGAGAAAGCTCTTGATGCTTTTTATAGAGACTATCCAAGAACAAGTACTAATGAAGAACAAAGTTCTTTTTTAAAGATGTTCTTTGAGAAATATTCTAAATATATAGATAATGAGGCATATGTTTTTTTTACGTTAAAAACTTTTCGAGAAGAGATGCCTACTCAACAATATCAATATGTTGCGCAAAGGTGTATAGATGCTTTAAAAGGTTCTAATTATGCTTTTTTTGATATTAATAGAGCTGCTACGAAGCCAGGAGATGAAATTAAATTGCTTAAGGCATCTGACTTTACTGGTGAACAAATAAGCGAAGAAGAAACAGATAATCAGAGAAGAATAAAAGATTTAAAAGAAAAGATGGATTTAAAAACCTTATTTACTATTCATAGCCCTAGTGAGATGAGAAAAATATATGGATTAGATAAGGATTTATCAATATATCTTACTAAATTAGGTATGATTGAGGCTGTTTCAGAATTTAAAGATTTATCAATGAGAGATAGAATTAGACTACTTTCTGATGATAAAGCTGATGAACTTTCTAAGATAATTACTGAAAATTCTCAAAAGCTTCAAGCAGCTTCTATGGATAAATTTTATTTTAGAATGGCTGAGTATTTAGAAAAGTATCCTGATTATTTTGATTTAGATAAATTAATGTTAATTGCAGCATTTAGAGCTAATCAATATTTAGAGGAAGCAAAGCTTACTGAAGAAGAAAAAAAGGATTTTTCTAATTTATTAATAGTTTTAAAAGATGCTATTAAATCTAAAGGTGCAAAAGTAACTGGATTATTGCCTAATGATGGTAATGGTAGAGAAAATTATGAATATTCTTATAAAGCACTTTGTAGAGCTTGTAATAGGATTGCTGATAATGGAATTTATTTATCTACTACAGATGAACTTATGATTAGAGATAGTATTGAAAGTAATCCTTCTTCGGTTAATGAAATAGATCCAGCGTATCTAAAAATTATGAAATTTACTTTCCAAGAAATGAATATGCTTTGTGAAATTGAAGGAAACTTGAAATTTTTATTTGAAAATGGCGTTATTAATAGAATTCAACTTCCAAAAATTTTAGCTTCAGCTAATGTTCCAGAGAGTGATTTTTGTGAATTAGTAAACAGTGGATTTTTAGATGATAGTTCTATAAATAGTTATTTAAATCATAATAATATTATAGGAGAGAATGTATTTAATGTTTTAAATAGTAAAGGTATATTTTCTCCAGAAGATAAGTTAAAATATTATATGAATGGAAGAATTGAACTTTCATATTTAGAAAATATAAGTGATGAAGAAAAGAAGGCTTTAAGAGAGTTACTTTCTCCAGAAGAACTTATTGAATTGTATAGATTACCAGGTAAAGAAGCTGAATATATGAGGTATTCAGCTTTATATAGAGAATTGATAATTAAAGATGCTGATAGAAAAGAAAAAGAAGAAATTAGTGAAAAAATTATAGAAGCTACTAATGGAGATTTAGAAGATGAGGACTTTATTAAATTTTACGATCAATATTTAATTACGCTTTCTACTCTTGAAAGCTGGACTGGGTCATATCTTGTTACTAGATTAATGAGAGAAGCCAAATTAAGGCCAGCGGATGTTAAGGAAATGTGTAAAGATGGAAATTATGATTCTGTTATAGCTATAATGAAAGATCCTCTTATTTCTAGAAATAATAAGTTAGCAATTTATCGTACAACATTTACTGCTGATAAACATTTATCTTTGACTGAAGAGCAGAGAGAACTTAAGGAATTAGCTAAGGAGGAAGCTTTAAAAGCGTTAAACTTAAGAGAAAGCAGATTTTCTAATGATACTGCAAGAAAATCTGGAACGACAAGAACTGGTGAAGGTTCTAATAAAAAAAGAAATGAATATGTTTCAGAGCCACTTAATAGATGGGAATTAATAGAATTATTAGATAAAGATTATTCTTATGAGATGCTTAGTTCAGGTATGATGATTTTTAAACTTCCTAATGTTCAGGGAGGATTGATTATTTTAGAAAAAATGTATAAAAATAGCAGACCAGATTATGCTAGAGCAACTAAAGTTATAAAAATGACAATAGAAGATTTTGAAAAAATAAAAGCTGATTTAATTATTGATGGAGATATTCCTTCTTCAGCAGTTGATTCACATCCTGCTTTGAACAAAAAATGTGATAGTATATGGCATACGCAGGCTTGGGGACAAAGAATTGCTGAACTTGCAGGATATAGAACAGATCCGAGAAGATCAAAAGAAAATATTGAAAGTATCGAAGATGAAATTGATACTATTAAAAGATCAAGGAGATTAAGAGAATAATGGAAGTATTAGTTAAAAGAAAAGATTTTAAAGTTTCAACAGATGTTTTTCACAAAATATGTAGAGAGTTTAAATCAGAATTGAAAGATGCTAAAAAAGATATTGAAAAATTAAATGAAATTGATTATCAGTATAATAATAAGATAGTTTACTTAGACAAGTTACTTGAAACAATTGATGGTTATATGGAAAAAGAAACTGTAGAACAAGAAACAAAAAACTTAATGGTTGCATATTATGGTAATCCTGTAGTTACAATAGAACTTTGTTTGATGGCTCTTATGAAAGGACAGATGATTAATTTAGTAATTGATGATATGTGTTTAGGTGTTAATAAATTAATTGTTGAACTTTATAAAGAGCTATTGAAAGAATATAAAATTTTTGATGTTGTTTCATTTAGTAATTATGAGTCTAAAGAAGTGATTGAAGAAAATAAAAACTATTTTGACAAAATGTTTTTCTTAGGAGATAAGAATTTATATAATATTTGTAAGCATATTTCTGGCACAACTAGTATTGAATATATTCCTTATAATATTATTGATATTTATTGTGAAGATGAAGATTTTTATGATTTGGCTAGAGAGATTTTTAATTATTGCTTTGAAAATAGTGTAGAATCAGAAATTTATGAGGATATGAGTTTTGATGAGGTAGTTGATATTTTTAATAACTATGGAGAAAATTATTGTAGTATTATCTTAACTAAAAATAAAGAGTTAGCAGAAAGATTTAAAAAAGAAGTGAATTCTAAATTTGTATATGCTAATGAAAATCCTTTTAAAGATGAAAATTTAAGAATACCTGAATTTTTTTAAATAAAATATAAAATATTTTATGCGTAAAGTATTGATTGATTAGGTTGCTTGACAAATTTAAACAATCCATATAAAATAGATATGGTTAAAATTAAAAATATAAAATTTATTTATAGCATAAAATTTATATATTTAATGAACATTGAAAATTTAATAAGAAAAGAGGTTGATTATGAATGAGTGAAGTACTTATTGTTATAATTACTCTTTTAATCTCAGCGGCAATATTCATACCTGTAGGAATTACAATTAGAAAAAGAATTGCTGAATCTAAAATTAAAAGTGCTGAAAATGAAGCTAAAAGATTACTTGAAAATGTAAAAATAGAAGCAGAAAATACTAAAAGGGAAGAAATTTTTAAAGCTAAGGAAGAAATGTTGAAACTTAGAAATGATTTAGATCAGGAGATTAAAGAGAGGAGAGCAGAAGTAGGACAACAAGAAAAGAGATTAATCCAAAAGGAAGAAAATTTGGATAAAAGAGTTCAGTCTTTAGAAGATAAGGAAAAAGATTTGAATAAAAAGCTTGAAGAAAGCGAAAAAATTAGACAAGAATTAGAAAGCAAAAAAGAAGAAGAACTTGCGGAATTACAACGTATTTCAGGATTGACTGTTGATGAAGCTAAGAAAATTTTATTAGATTCTTTAGAAAGTGAAATAGTTCCAGAAAAAGCTCAAATGATTAAAGATTTTGAAAATAAATATAAAGAAGAATCTAGTAAGATAGCTAAAGAAGTGGTTGCTTATTCTATTCAAAAGTGTGCAGCAGATCATACTTCTGAAACTACTGTATCTGTTGTTTCATTACCAAATGATGAGATGAAAGGTAGAATAATTGGTAGAGAAGGAAGAAATATCAAAACTCTTGAAACATTAACGGGTATTGATTTAATAATAGATGATACACCTGAGGCTGTTATTATTTCAGGGTTTGATCCTTTAAGAAGAGAAGTTGCTAGAATTGCTCTTGAAAAATTGTTAGAAGATGGAAGAATTCATCCTGCTAAAATTGAAGAAATGGTTGAAAAAGCTAAAGAAGAAGTGGAATCAATTATTAAAGAAGAAGGAGAAAGAGCTATTTTAGAAACAGGTGTACATGGTTTAAATCCAGATATTGTTAAACTTTTGGGAAAATTGAAATATAGAACAAGTTATGGACAAAATGTTCTTAATCATTCTATAGAAGTATCAAATCTTGCTAGAATTATGGCAGAAGAATTAGGGTTAAATCCTAAGTTAGCTAGAAGAGCAGGTTTGTTACATGATATAGGAAAAGCCTTAGATCACGATATGGAAGGTACACATGTTGAAATTGGTGTTGATATATTAAAACGTTATAAAGAAAATGATGCAGTTATAAACTGTGTTGAAGCTCACCATGGAGATGTTGAACCCAAATCTTTAGAAGCTGTATTAGTACAAGCTGCTGACGCAATTTCTGCATCTAGACCTGGAGCTAGAAGAGAAACAATAGAAGCGTATATTAAGAGGTTACAAGACCTAGAAAGAATAGCTGATTCTTTTGATGGCGTTGATAAATCTTTTGCTATACAGGCTGGTAGAGAAATTAGATTAATGGTTAAACCTGAAAAAATTTCTGATAATGAGATGATTGTTTTAGCTAGAGATGTTGCTAAAAAGGTTGAAAGTGAAATGGAGTATCCAGGACAAATTAAAGTTAATGTAATTCGTGAGACTAGAGCGATTGAATATGCAAAATAAATAAAAAGAGCAAATTATTTGCTCTTTTTTGTTTTTATATGTATAATTTGTTTAATAAAACTAAAGAAAAGGAGAAAAAAATGAAAAGTGATAGTAAAATGATTGTTAATGCTGTTATTATTGTTATGGCTGTTCTTTTAATTGTATTAGCATTTATAGTATATGTATCTTTTACACAAAAGAAGAATGAAAATAATAGTGATAGTACAAACAATGCAACAAATCTAAATGAAACAACAAATGTAATTGATAATGAAGAATCAGAGACTGAATATTCAGATGAAATTGAAGTTGTTCCAACTATGGAGGATGAATTAATTGGAGATACTGTTTGGTGTCCAACTTTTCAGCTTGTTTGGAATGATATGAAAAATGAAGTGGTTAAGCAAGATATTGAATTTATAGCAGATGATGAACCGGAATATTTGGAGAATTTAAATGCTGAGAGTTTTACTGAGAATAATCTTTCAGATGAATATTATTATAAAAAATGGGGAATTAAGTCTAATGATTTAAAAAATGAAATAATTGATGGAATAAAAGAAAAATTTAATGAAACTTCTGATGTTATTGATGAGAAAGAAGATTGGGATGAATGGCAAAATGCTGCTGTTGATGAAGAAAAAAGATATATTTTTTATGCTATGTTAAAGAAAGTATTTAATTTTGAAAATCCTTTTGATGAATTAGAAGATGGATATTTTAATAGTGGGGATGGAACATATTATAATAATGTTAAATATTTTGGAATTAATGATGAAAGTGATGAAAATTTAAAAGATCAAGTTACAATTTTATATTATAGCGATTTTGATAATTTAGCAATTTCAATTAAAACTAAGGAGAATGATGAAGTTATTTTAGCTAAAGGAGTAGAAGGAAAAACTTTTGCTAAAATGTATGAAAATATTCAAAAGTCTTCTGATGAATATACAGGAGAAACTGTAATGGGAGATGATGATATTTTAAGAATTCCTAATTTGCAGTTTAATGTTTTGAAAGATTATGAAGATTTAGAAAACAAGAGTTTTTTCAATGCAGATGGAAATCGATGTTTTATTGCTAAAGCTTTACAGACAGTAAGATTTGAAATGGATAATGAGGGAGGAAAAATAAAAAGTGAGGCTATCATAGAAATGGTCAAGGCAACTTCATTGATAGAAGATGTTGAATTTAAAAATTTGAATTTTGATAGTGATTTTGTTCTTTTTATAAAAGAAGCAGATAAAGATTTACCATATTTTGCTCTTAATGTTTCAGATATTTCAAAATTTCAAGAAGATGTTTCTATTGAAGAATAATTTTAATAAATAATATTTTTTATGAATCAGGATTATAAAAAGTTATAATCTTGATTTTTTTATAAAAATATAGATATTTAATATTTATTTAATAAATGGAAATTAAAATACTATTGTTGACATGTGACATCGTGTCACATATAATTGTTATGCAAATTAAATGGAGGGAAAAATGCCAAAAGCTACTTTTTACAATTTACCTAGAGAAAAACAGAATAAAGTTATTCAAGCGGCTAGAGAAGAGTTTGTTAGAGCTAAAGATGGAGAAATTTTGATTAAAAATATTGTTATTTCTGCTGGAATTCCTAGAGGAAGTTTTTATCAGTATTTTGAAACTAAAGAAGATTTAGTTGATTTTTTGATGGAAAATCATTTTCTAAAAACAAAGAAAGTGTTTTTGCAGAAACTTTTAGAGTTTAATGGGGATATAATTTCAGCGTTTGAGGATATTTTTAAAAATATGATTTCTACTGAGAATAAAGAAAATGTTGATCTAGAGAGAAAAATAATGGAAAATATTAAAAGATTTCAGGAAAGGCATAGTATACATATTTGCCCTTTAAAAGATAAAAAACTTTTTAAAGAAATTTCCATTGATAAAGAAAAATTTAGAATAGAATCGGAAGATGATTTAGAAAGTGTTATTCATATTATTATTAGTATATTTATTAAAAATATTATTGATTTGCAAAATGGCAATTCTGAAGAAAAAGTTTTAGAAAATGTAAAAAGAGATTTAAATTATTTGAGATGTGGTATTTTAAAATAGGAAAGGAAAAGATTACTAATGTTAAAGATTTTGTTAAAACTTAGAAAAGAGTGGAAGTCAGTTATTATAGTAATGGTGTTGCTTGTAGTTCAAGCGATGGCTGAGTTGGCTTTGCCAGATTATACTTCTAAAATTGTAAATATTGGAATCCAACAAGGTGGTATAGATTGTTGTGTTCCAGAAGTTGTTAGACAAGAGACCATGAATAATATTTTACTGGCAACTAATGAAGATGAAATTATTTTAGAAGAGTATAGATTGATTTCTAAAGGTTCTGTTTCTGAAGAAGAATATAAAGAATACTTAGAGAAATATCCTGATTTAGAGAATGAAAATTTATATGTTTTAAAAGATAAAATTTCAAAAGATAATAAAGAAAAATTAGAAGAGGTAATTGCTAAACCTTTAGTTATGATTTATTTTGTTGAAAATGATGAGCAATCTGAAGAAATGAGAAAATATGTTTTGAGTCAATTATCTGATGAAGTTGCTGTTAATTCACAAGATAAAAGTTTAATTGAAATTATTAAGATGTTGCCAGAAGAGCAGAGGGAAGGAATGATTTCTCAATTTGGAAAACAACTTGATGAAAAACTTGGAGGAATGATTGACCAATCTGCTATTACTGTTGTTAAAGCAGAATACAAAGCAATAGGTTTGGATTTAGATGAAATACAAACAAATTATATTTGGAAATCTGGATTTCAGATGTTAGGTGTTGCTTTACTTATAATGGTGACTGGTGTTGTAATAATGTTTTTCTCATCAGGAATGGCATGTAAGCTGGCTAAATGTTTAAGAGAAGAAGTTTTCGAAAAGGTACTAAAGTATTCTAATAAAGAGTTCAGAGATTTTTCTACTGCATCACTTATTACTAGAAGTACTAATGATATTCAACAGATTCAAGGCATGATTCAGATGCTTTTTAGAACTATAATATATGCTCCAATTATGGGAATTGGTGGACTTATACGAGTTATAACCAAAAGTAGTACTTCTATGATTTGGATTATTGGTTGTGCTATTTTAGCGGTTTTAACGATTGTGTTGATATTGTTTATTGTAGCAATGCCTAAATTTAAAAAACTTCAAATTTTAATTGATAAAATTAATTTAGTAGCTCGAGAGATTTTAACAGGTCTTCCTGTAATTAGGGCTTTCCATAAAGAAAAAACTGAAGAAGAGCGCTTTGATAGAGCTAATGTTGATTTAACAAAGGTAAATATATTTGTAAATAGAGTAATGTCTTTTATGATGCCACTTCTTATGTTTTTAATGAGTTTTGTTTCATTAATGATTGTATGGTTTGGTAGTTATAATATTGATTCTGGAATAATGCAAGTTGGAGACATGATGGCGATTATTCAATATACAATGCAGATTGTTATGGCGTTTTTAATGGTTTCGATGATTTCTATTATGCTTCCGAGAGCTGCGGTATCTGCGAATAGAATAAATGAGATTTTGGATAAAGACTTAAGTATTAAAGATAAAGAGAAAACTAAAAAATTAGAAAGCTCTAAAAAGGGATTAGTAGAATTTAAGAATGTTTCATTTAGATATCCTGATGCTGATGTGGAAATTCTGACAGATATTAATTTTACCGCAGAACCAGGTAAAACTACAGCAATAATAGGAAGTACGGGTAGCGGAAAGTCTACAATAATTAATTTGATTCCAAGATTTTATGATGTAACTGCTGGTTCTCTTTGTGTAGATGGAGTAAATGTTAAAGATGTTTCTCAAAAAGATTTAAGAGATGTTATTGGATTTGTTCCGCAAAAAGGAGTATTATTTTCTGGAACTATTGAGTCTAATATAAAATTTTCTAATCCAAATATGAGTGATGAAAAAATGAAAGAAGCTGCCAGAATAGCTCAGGCTACTGAGTTTATTGAATCAAAACCAGATAACTATCAAACACCGATTGCACAGGGTGGTACTAATGTGTCAGGTGGACAAAAGCAAAGATTATCAATTGCTAGAGCTATTGCTGCAGACCCAGAAATTTATATTTTTGACGATAGTTTTTCAGCTTTAGATTATAAGACGGATTGTGTATTAAGGGAGGAATTAGCTAAAGTAACAAAAGATAAAACTGTTATTATTGTTGCTCAAAGAATTAATACTGTGCTTAATGCAGATCAAATTATAACTTTAGAAGATGGAAAAATTGTTGGTAAAGGAACTCATGAGGAATTAATGAAAAATTGTGAAACATATAGACAAATTGCTTTATCACAATTATCAGAAGAAGAATTAAATAGAAAGTAGAAAGGAAGTGAGAACAAATAATGAACGAAAGAACTAGTAAGAAAATGCCTAAAGGTCCAGGGGGGCCAGGAGGAAAAATGGGAGCTGGTGAGAAGGCTAAAGATGCTAAAGGTACTTTAGCTAAACTTTTTAAAATGTATTTAAAACAGTATAAGTGGAAGTTAATTATTGTTTTCATTTTCGCTGTTGCAAGTACTATATTTACAATTGTTGGACCTAAAATTTTAGGTAAGGCTACTACTGAAATTTATAATGGTATTGTAAAAAAGATTTCTGGAATAGGTGGTATTGATTTTAATTATATTTTACATATTATTCTTATATTAGTTGGATTATATGTTATAAGTGCTTTATGTTCGCTTGTACAAGGTCTAATTATGACGGATATTTCACAAAAATTAACATATAAGATGAGAGATGATTTATCAAAGAAAATACATAAATTACCAATGAATTTTTTTGATAAGAAGAATAAAGGTGAAGTATTATCAATTCTTACAAATGATATCGATACATTTGGACAAAGTTTTAATCAAAGTATAACAGAGATAATTACTGCTATATGTACTATTATCGGAATTTTAGTTATGATGTTTTCAATTAATGTTACAATGACCTTTATATCTTTACTTATATTACCAATTTCAGCATTTTTACTAAAGAAAATTGTTGGAAAATCTCAAAAATATTTTAAAGCTCAACAGGATATTTTAGGAAATGTTAATGGGCAAGTTGAAGAAGTTTATGGGGGACAGTTAATAGTTAAAGCTTTTAACAAAGAAGATGATGTTTTAGAAGAATTTAAAAAGAATAATGAAAAATTATTTAGTGCTGGTTGGAAATCTCAATTTATGGGTGGATTTATGCATCCTGTTATGAATTTTATTAGTAACTTAGGTTATGTAGCAGTTGCTATAGTTGGTGGATATTTTACTATTCAAGGTAAAATTCAAGTAGGAGATATTCAATCATTTATTCAATATAATAAGCAATTTACGCAACCTATTGGCCAGGTGGCTCAAGTAATGACACAAATTCAAACTATGATTGCTGCTGTTGAAAGAGTTTTAGATTTTCTAGAAGAGAAAGAAGAGAAAGATTCTGAGAAGAATCCAGTTGATGTAAAAACGTTAAAAGGAAATATTGAATTTAATCATGTTAAATTTGGATATAATCCGGATAAAATTGTTATTAAAGATTTTAATGCTAAGGTTAAGGATGGACAGAAAATTGCAATTGTTGGGCCAACAGGAGCTGGTAAAACTACTCTAGTTAAACTTTTAATGAGGTTTTATGATTTAAATAGTGGAAATATAACTATAGATGGATATGATATTAAAGACTTTAAAAAAGGTGATTTGAGACAGCACTTTGGAATGGTGCTTCAAGATACTTGGTTATTTGGTGGCACTATTAAGGATAATATTAAATATAGTAGACCAGATGCTACTGATGATGAAGTAATAGAAGCAGCTAAGGCAGCGAATATTCATCACTTTATAAAGACGTTACCAGGTGGGTATGATAATCTTCTAAATGAAGAAACAAATAATATTTCAGCTGGACAAAAGCAATTATTAACTATTGCCCGTGTTATCTTAGCTGATCCAGAAATATTAATTTTAGATGAGGCTACGAGTTCAATAGATACTAGAACTGAAATTCAAATTCAAGCTGCAATGGATAATTTAATGAAAGGAAGAACAAGCTTTATAATTGCACATAGGCTATCTACAATAAAAAATGCAGATATGATTTTAGTTATAAATGATGGCGATATTGTTGAACAAGGAAAACACGAAGAACTTTTAGCAAAAGGTGGTTTTTATGCTACACTTTATAATTCACAATTTGATGAGGAAGAAGAGTAATTAATTTATACATCTTATTTAGTATGTACAATATGCAATGTTGTATTAACTCTATATAAGGTGTATTTTTATCTATTGTTCATGTTTTATTTTAATGATATAATTTTTAAGTAGAAATATCTATGATTAAAAATATTGTTTAAAAATGGAACTAAGAAGGGATAGAAAAGATGAAAAAGATTTTATATAAAAGTTTTGTTTTAATAATTTTATTTTTAAACTTATTTTGTTTTAATTCTTTTGCTGCTGGAGATGTGCTAGACGAGAGAATAACAGATTTTAATTTAGAAGTAAAAATTAATGAGGATAATACGGCGGATATAATTGAGACATTTTCAATTAATATGACTGAGCGATTACAAGGTTATCCTATAAATAGAAGTTTTCCTGTTGAATATGGCGGAAAAAAGATTGATTTAGAAATTATAGAAGTTTTTGATGGTGATAATTTAATTTCCAATTCAACTTTTAGAAAAGACCGTGATATTGTTTTGAAACTAGTTCAGAGTAATGAAAAGCTAGATATCGGTTTGCATAAATTTACTATTAAGTATAAAGTTTCTGATATTGTACAATTTGAAAAAAATAATGATAGAATAAACTTGAACTTATTTGGGGATTTGAGAATACTTCCAATAGATAAATATACTGTTTCTATTATTTTTCCGAGTGGAGTTAATTTATTAAACGAAGATATAAAAGTTTACTCTTTGATTAATGAATTTCAAAGCGAAAATAATAGTGAAAGAAAAAGAATTACAGAGAACAATATTATTGAAATTTCTGATGAAAAAATAATTTATCCTGGAGAAGAAATTATAGTAGATATTTCTTTTGATAAAGAAAATATTTCAGAGAAGTCTTTGGGAAGTAAAGTTCAGAAATTTGTTACTGATAATTTAGTGTCATTTTTTATTTTGATAGTTGGTATTATTTTATTTATTTGGGAATTATATGAAATTCAAAAGAAAAAAATAGATAATAGTAAAGAGGATAAAGGAACAATTAAAATTTTGATTGCATTAATGGTTTTAATTTTTGCTTTGATGATTGCTCTTATGACTGGAATGAGCTTAAATTATAAAATTATATCAAATTATGTTTTAAATGTTTTAATTAAATTTGGAGAAATAGTGATTTTTGATGGATTAATAATATTTACTTTATATTTTATTCTTAGATATGAAGTGTATAGAAGAGGGATATTAAATAAAATTTTAGGGATATTTGTTATGATTCCTCTTTTTGGAATTGGCGTAATATATTTTATGAATTTTCTTCCTGATATGTTTTATAATTTGTTTGCTTATTTAGTATTATTTTTAATTCTTATATTTAATGTGTTTTTTATTATAAAAATAAAAGATATACAATTTTTTTCGGTGGAGGAGATAGTAGATACTGATATTGAAAATGATGAAGAAAAAGATGAAGAGAAATAAGAAATAATGATAAAAAAAGAAAAATATACAGCTTTATTGCTGTATATTTTTTATACCTAAGTCTTCAGATATTCTAAGTAAATATCCATCAGGATCTTGTACTAGAAATTCTTTTGAACCTAATAGTTGATCTCCTTGACGATACCAGTTTTCTTCTATGTCAAATGCTATTTGATAATTGTGAGATGTTAGTGATTTGTAAATTAATTCTAAATTTGTTACATCTAGTTGAAAGTTTATTCCATTTCCAAATGGGTAGGTTAGTTTACCAATATCCCATTTATTGTTTTTGCTAATTTCTTGTAACATGAATTGTACTTTTCCTAGTGATATAAATGCAAATTTGTTTTCTTTTCGTTCATAATTTATTTTAAATCCTAAAGTCTGATAAAATTTTAAACTTTTTTCTAAGTTACTGACTGAAAGTTCAGGTAATGTTGCGTTAAATTCTAAATAGTTTTTGGGTCTAATTATTATATGATGAAAATATTGTTCTTGAAATTCTAATAAAGCTTCTATTTGTTCATTGGTATAGTTTTTTCCTTCTGGAACAATAATAAGCTTGTCATCATCATCATTGTTTCTATGTATTATTGCTATACATTTTCCAGTAAATGTTTCTACTGGATTAAAAACTCCTAAGATATAACAGTCTAATGGTTCACCATCTCCGCTTGTTGTATTAGGAATATATCCATAGTTTAACGGATATATGGAAGAGCTATATTTTGGATGGCTTGATCCGAATTTGCCTATCAATTTGTACGGTTAAAATTTTATTTAAATATGTAGATGTTTTTTCCATAAAATAATCTCCTTAAAAATTTGTTAAAAATATTATAAGAATATTTTTTTAATATTGCAATTGCAATATTAATATTTTATATATATAATATCAATAAATTTGGCAAGAAAGGAAGAAAAAAATGAATAATAGCCCTATTGGCGTATTTGATTCGGGATTAGGCGGGTTAAATGTTTTAAAAGAATTGATAGTAGAATTGCCTAATGAAAAATATATATATTTGGGTGATACAAAAAGATTTCCTTATGGTCAAAAGTCTACAGAATCAATAATTGAAATTGTAAAAGAAAATATTGAATTTTTAATTCAAAAAGGTGTTAAAATAGTTGTTATTGCTTGTGGAACGGCAACAAGTCAGGCTTTAGATGTTGTAAAGAATTTGTATGATATTCCGATTATAGGAATAATTGAACCAACAGTTCTGAACTTGAGGGAAAGAATAGAAGAAAGTAATAATATGATAGGAGTTATAGCTACTAAGGGAACTATTAGAAGTTGTGCTTGGGAAAAGAAAATTTCTGAGTATATGCCTAATGCAGAAATTATTAGTGAAGCGGCTCCATTACTTGCTACTATGGCAGAAGAGGGATGGACTAATAATAAGGTAGCAGAATATACAGTAAAAGAATATATGAAAATTTTCAAAAATGTTGACAAACTTATTTTAGGATGTACACATTATCCATTGTTTAAAGAATTAATGCAAAAAGAGTTGCCTCATAAAACTGAAATTGTAGATACAGGTGTTGAACTTGCAAAATACTTAAAAAAGAAAATCTCGGGATATGATTTAGAGACTTCTAATACAGAGATTGGTGGATATGAAATTTATTTAACGGATGTTAATGAAGAATTTGCTAATAGTGCAACTGGTATTTTATCAGATTATATTGATATTAGCCAAATTAATAAAGTTGAATTATAAGGAGAGAAAAATGTTTGGTACAATTTTGGTTGTTATATTATTAATTATTTTGGTAATATTTATTGTAATAATGTTTAATAAAATTGTAAAAAGCGGAAATGAAAATATCGTTGCTTTAAAAACATTAGATGTAGTTTTGAAAAAGAGATTAGACTTGATTCCAAATTTACAAGAAATAGTTAAAAGTTATACCGAACCAGAAAAAGTTACTTTAGATAGTATTGATGAAATGAAAAATGCTTTATTAGTTAAAATGACAGTCAGTGACAGACAAAAATTAGAAGATAAATTTTCAGCACTTTTTAAAGATGTTTTTGATTCTGTTTCAAAATATCCTGCAATACAGAGTTCAGGCAATTTTGGTGTTCTAAAGAGCAAATTAACTGAAATAGAAAAAGAAATAGAGACAGTTAGAAGGGCTTATAATGATACTACAAGAAATTATAACGCTTTGATAAAAAAAGCTCCATACAATGTTTTGGCAGCAATACTTGGATATTCTAAAAGAAGTTTCTTTGATGTTGATTTATTGACAAAAGAAGAAGTGACGATAGATTTCGTTGATAGAAGGCAAGAAGAAAGATAAAAATGATAGTACACTAATTTTAGGTAATACTAATATTAGTGTACTATTTATTTAAAATAAAATAATTAGCAATCTCGTATTGACTTTGCTAAAATACAGTTGTATAATTCTTTTATGAAAATAATAATGTGAAAAGTAGGTGAAATATTATGGATATACAAAAATTAACTCAAAAATCTTTAGAGGTTATAAAGAAAGCACAATCAATTGCTATTGAACATGAAAATCAACAAGTTGAACAACTTCATTTATTAGATGCTCTTTTGAAAGTTGAGGATAGTTTAATTCTTCAAATATTAAAAAGAATGAATGTTAATGAAAATTTTGTAAGTGCTGTTGATGACGAGGTTGCAAGATTACCTCAAGTAAAAGGAGACAGACAAGTAAATTCTATTTATATTACTCAGGATACTGATAGTGTATTAACAGAATCTGAAAAAGTGGCTAGTAAGATGAAAGATGAATATGTTTCTGTTGAACATTTAATGCTTGCATTATTTAATAAGGCAAATGATAAAATTAATGAATTATTTAAGTTATTTAATGTGAAAAAAAGTGAATTTTTGAAGGTGTTGCAAGAGGTTCGCGGAACGACACGTGTTACTTCTGATAATCCGGAAGAAACTTATGATGTTTTAAAAAAATATGGAACAGATTTAGTTGAGCTTGCAAGAAATAATAAAATTGATCCTGTTATTGGAAGAGATGATGAAATAAGAAATGTTATAAGAATTTTATCTCGTAAAACAAAAAATAACCCTTGTTTGATTGGTGAACCTGGTGTTGGAAAAACAGCAATTGCT